>JBBKWN010000125.1:0-5231 GCA_037968955.1 Rheinheimera sp.
GGAATGGTCCAAGCGCGCACTTCTTTCACGCCAGCGGTGAAGTAGGTGTGCAGATTTAATAGTGAATAACCACCGCGAATAACCCGATTTAAACCTGGTTCTTCCAAGCCCATCGATTCTAAAAACTCAGCTTTTTCTTCGTCTTCGAGCTCAGCAATTTCAGATTCAATCGCGGCGCAGATAGCGACCACAATAGCGCCTTCTTTGGCGGCGATTGCGCGCACAACATCTAAATGCGGGTTATTTTCAAAACCATCTTCTAGTACGTTGGCAATGTACATGGTTGGCTTGATAGTTAAGAAATTCATGTACGAAACTAAAGATTTTTCATCATCGGACAAATCGAGCTGACGTAAAGTCAGGCCTTCTTCCAGATGTTTTTTGATTTTTTCCAGTACTTCCATTTCAGCTTTTGCGTCTTTTTCACCCGCTTTGGCCTTTTTGCTGACACGGTAAATGGCTTTATCGGCGCTATCCATATCTGATAACACCAATTCCATATTGATGGTATCGATGTCGTCAGCTGGATCTATTTTATTGGCAACGTGGATGATATTTTCATCTTCAAAACAACGCACGACGTGGCCAATGGCATCGGTTTCGCGAATATTGGCGAGGAATTTATTGCCTAAGCCTTCACCTTTGGACGCGCCTTTGACTAAACCTGCGATATCCACGAATTCCATCGTCGTTGGTAAAATACGCTGCGGATTTACAATAGCAGCCAGTTGTTGCAAACGTGGATCCGGCACCGGAACCACTCCAGTATTGGGTTCAATGGTACAAAACGGGAAGTTGGCCGCTTCAATGCCTGCTTTGGTCAACGCGTTGAATAAAGTAGATTTACCGACGTTTGGTAAACCAACGATGCCACATTTAAAACCCATGAGATGATCCTTTGTACTGGTGCAGGCGCTGGCCTGCTACTGAAAATCGTGCTGAGAATATATCATTCTCAGTGCTTGCCGTGTTGTAATCACCTCTGGCGAACTCTGCAGAGTCGTTAAACGACGGCTTTAAAACTATGTAATCGATGTTGGGCTTTCACCAAATCTTGCTGTTGCCAGAGCTCAAAACAACGCAGACTTTCGTCCAATGCGTCATCGATTAGCCTCTGCTCATTTTGCGGGGCTTTACCCAGCACATAACCTGTGACTTTATCTTTATGGCCCGGATGGCCGATGCCCAGTCGCAAGCGGTAAAAATTCGGATTATTGCCAAAATTCGCTGCAATATCTTTTAAGCCATTGTGGCCTGCGTGGCCGCCACCGAGTTTTAGCTTGGCAATGCCAGGTTCCAGTGCCATTTCATCATGCGCAACCAGAACAGCTTCAGGTGGAATTTTGTAAAACTGCGCCAGAGCGAGGACTGCTTTGCCGCTTAAGTTCATAAAGGTCGTTGGTACCAATAACTTGATTTCACGGCCTTCGAACATAAATTTGCCGGTCAGGCCATAAAATTTGGCTTCGGCTTTGAGATATGTATTAAAACGACTGGCCAGTTGTTCCACGAACCACTGGCCTGCGTTGTGACGTGTATTGCTGTATTCGGGGCCTGGATTTCCCAGGCCCACGACTAACTGAATTGCTTCAGTCATTATTACTCAGCAGTTTCTTCTGCTTTACCAGCTGGTTTGTTTACCGAAACAACCGCCTGGTCATGATCAGCGCCTTTCGCCAGTTCAGCGATAACAACGCCGGCTGGGATTTTCAGGTCTGATAAGTGCAGAGTTACACCCACTTCAACGTCAGCTAAATCCACTTCGATGAATTCAGGTAAGTTATGTGGAAGAACAGTGATAGCAAGTTCGTTGATGTGGTGAGCAACGATGCCACCTTTCTTCGCTGCCGCAGCTTCGTTGATGAAGTGAACAGGAACTACAGTGTGCAGTTCATGACCAGCTTCAACACGTTGGAAGTCAACGTGAGTTACTTTTGGTTTGAACGGGTGACGTTGCATTGCTTTAACGATTGCTTTGACTTCTTCACCGCCGACATTGATTGTCAGGATGTGTGTGTAGAAACCTTCGTTAGCTTGTGCTTGGATCAGTTTGTTGTGTTCCAGCGTGATCGATACAGGGGCAGCAGCGCCACCGTAGATGATTGCTGGAACTTTGTCCGCGTGACGCAGGCGGCGGCTCGCACCTTTCCCCAAATCGTTACGAACTTCAGCATTTAACGTGTAAATGGCGTTAGACATGTTTATCTCCAAAAATGAATTGCTCTGGTTTCCGCGACCAGAAAACCAGAAAGAAGCTTCTTCCGGCTGGCGGAAAAAAGCGCGACATAATAGCATCGGGGTTGGAGCGCTGCAAATGAAAAAGGCGCCGCTGGCGCCTTTTATCAAGAAGGTGTCGAAAAGCCCAATGGCGCTGGGCTACCCCAAGTCAGTGCGCGCTTTGATGCACCTTAATCAAACATTGAAGAAATAGATTCTTCGTTGCTAATACGGCGAATACATTCGGCCATCATCTCACTTAGGGTTAACTGCCTAACTTTACTCACCGCCTGCATTGCCGCAGAAAGTGGGATGGTATCCGTTACAATCAACTCGTCAATTAACGAGTTCTCAATGTTTTCAGCAGCATTACCTGAAAATACTGGGTGAGTGGCGTAAGCAAACACGCGACGGGCGCCTTGTTCTTTTAAGGCTTCGGCTGCTTTGCACAGCGTGCCACCGGTGTCGATCATATCGTCAACGATAATACAGTCGCGATCTTTCACGTCACCGATGATGTGCATCACTTGCGCGACGTTGGCTTTTGGCCGGCGTTTGTCGATGATCGCTAAATCGGCATCGTTTAATAATTTTGCAATCGCCCGCGCCCGTACCACACCACCGATATCTGGGGAGACGATCACTGGCGAGTGGAAATCACGTTTGCGCATATCGTCCAGCAGCACTGGCGACGCAAACACGTTATCGACAGGTACATCGAAGAAACCCTGAATCTGTTCCGCATGCAGATCAACGGTGAGTACCCGGTCAACACCGACACTGGACAAGAAATCAGCCACAACTTTGGCGGTAATTGGCACCCGCGCAGAACGTACACGACGGTCTTGGCGTGCATAACCGAAATATGGGATCACGGCGGTGATGCGGCCGGCAGAGGCGCGGCGCAGAGCGTCTACCATGACAATGAGTTCAATCAGGTTGTCGTTGGTGGGAGCGCAGGTTGACTGGATAATAAAAACGTCCGATCCACGGACGTTTTCAAAAATTTGCACACTGACTTCGCCATCGCTGAATCGGCCTACTTCGGCATCACCGAGTTTGATATACAAGCGGCTGGCAACTTTCTTGGCGAGTTCTGGTACGGCATTACCAGCGAATATCTTCATGTCGGGCACGGTAGGATCCTCAGGGCTGTTTTGAGTCCGGTTAAAATCTTTAGCGAGGCAGTGGCGAACCTCGCTTCACGTTATACGGCATGTTCCAACGCGGCCAACAAAGGCGACCGGTTGACCCCTCGCGCAATAAATCCGCGGCAGTTTGCGGGTAAGTTGGCAAGGGCTCGACGAGCACTGATTTCGTCCGGGAATTCAGCGAATAAACTGGCGCCTGTACCCGTCATTCGAGACGGCGCGTATTCTACCAACCACTGTAAGGTGAATGCAACCTGTGGGTAAAGACGTTCAACCAGTGGTTGGCAGTCGTTTCGCCAAGATTGAACCTGGTTCGAGTTTAGTACATCCGCCGGCGATATGACTGGGCTATTGCGGATTAAATCTGGATGGGTGAACACGTCGGCGGTGCTGACATGGCAAGCTGGCGTAACAATGAGATAGATTTTTTCTGGAAGCGTGATGGGCTGTAATTTTTCACCGACACCTTCGGCAAAGGCAGAATAACCTTCGACAAACAACGGCACGTCGGCACCTAGCTGTAAACCGATAGCGGCAAGTTCGGCCACCGATAAATTTAACTGCCACAGCTTATTCAGCGCATGCAAAGTGGTGGCTGCATCGGAGGAACCGCCGCCGAGACCACCGCCCATCGGCAGGTTTTTTTGAAGAAACATATCGATGCCGCAGTGAGGCTTCGCCAGTGGTTTTAACAGTTGTGCCGCGCGGTAAATCAGGTTGTCGTTGCCTTCAAGTTGCTGATCGTTGCAGCGTAAACGGATATCACCACTTTGATTGTCAGTAAAGTGAATCTCATCACCGACATCTAATAGCTGAAACAACGTTTGTAGCAAATGATAACCGTCAGCGCGACGCCCCGTAATGTGTAAAAAAAGATTTAGCTTTGCCGGGGCCGGCAGTGTCAGCGCTTGACCGATAAAATTGTGTTGCGCAGTGTTGTCCGTGGCGGTTTTTTGGTGAGAGGTCATAACATTTTCCATTGCCGGATCACAAGTTTTAGCCGCGTGTCGCTCGATTCAAGTGTAATGCGTTTAGGCAGCGATAAACGGTCTGGGAAAAACTCCGAATAACTAACTTGCCAGCGGCGGTTCTGATTATCCAGCAGACTAAAACTAGTAAGTCTACCCATCGGGTCCCAGCGCAGGTCGCTGCTACTATCCCCTGCCATGCCTTTGAGCCATAACGGCATTTCTTCGATCGGCAATGACCAGCCCGATAAATAATCCAATAGTGAAGTCGCACTTGCCGCCTGATGGGTTTCACCACTGACCTGAACCAACGCGCCGGTGGCGGAAGTTTGTAATTTGAAAATATTGATGCCAATAAAGTTATTTAAATCGGCATCATAATAGTCGCCTTGCTGCAGCCAGTTTAAGCTGCCACTGACGCTGTCACCTGGCGCTTTCACGCCAAGGGCGGCGGTTAATTCAAATTGGTTTAACTTGGCCAGTTGTTGTTGTCGCTCGCGAGCGGGCAGTGGAATTTCGGCAACTTCGGGTTTTTGCCAACTGGCACAGCTACTGATTAGTAGCGTAAAAAACAGCGGTAACAACAGTTTAATTTTTTGAGTCACATCGGATCCTTTTCTGACTAACCGACCATTTACGGCAGTGCTGGCACAATTTTTGTCAGACACCTTGGGCGCCTGCGCAGTTAAGTCTTTTCTTGCCTAGCTTATTTTCGTACAATTCGCGCTTTATTCGGTAGGTCGCCCGCTTTAAAGCTGGCTTTTGCAGGTGAATCACTATCTTTGCGCTTGGCATCAATCACAAAACCGCACCTGTGGCGTTACGGGAACAAGTGGCTTTTGCTCCGGAGCAATTGGCCGGTGCGCTGCTGGATTTAACTGCAGCAACGCAGGTC
>JBBKWN010000126.1:0-22289 GCA_037968955.1 Rheinheimera sp.
CTCCCAAGCTCATCCAACACTTCTTTGGGCACTTCGTCAAACCAGCGAATACTTAGCCCAAGCTGTTTCACCATCGCCAATAAATCGTCAACCGCCAGTGGCATGCGCTTTAAGCCGACTTCTTCGGCGGCACGCTCGAGCTCTGGGAAGTGGTTCTGATGATGCTCTTGATGCGCGCGGATCAACAACTGTGCAAACTGTTTGCCGCTAATACCGGTTTGCGACAGCATCTCTGGAATGGCAATTTGCAAAATATCGTTGGAAAACAAAAAACCGGGTTCCAGTGCCATACCATGAATACCACCCCGGCTGCCTTTGGCCGGCGTAATATCCAGTTGCTGCTCTTCACCATCGAGAAACCACTCCAGTTCTTTTTGAAAAACTTGGGCAATGACCGTCAGCATTTCGACACTGGGCACCCGTTTACCACGTTCAATCATCGACAAATACGACACTGAAGGCGCGTATTCCGCGTCGATACGAATGCAACGTGTGGACAAGTCTTCCATCGTTAAGTTATTGCGTTTCCTCAGGTTTCTAATTTTAGTACCGAGGAAATGTGATTTTCTAAGTAAGCTTTTTGTTGAAGTCATTTTGTATAATTCACACTGTGAAGTTTTAATTGTCAAATTATGCACAAAAACAACATAGACTAGTTTCTAAGCAACAGCAACGGCTGCTTGCAACAATGACGATACCCAAAAGCATTGAAGTTGCGGGTAGGCAGCAACGAAACGAATCTGGAACGCCAGTCCGACCCAGGAGCATAGCAGTCCTATGTGACTTGGGTGAATGAAGGCGCAAACACCCCCGCAGCTTCAAGGATGCAGGGTAGACACTGCCCGCCACCCTACCGGGCCAAATAACACAGAGTGAGCGAGGATAACCACCATGACGATGACGCAACGCAACGAGCACCATGAGCAACAGACCCAGCCACAATTGCTGGATCATTTTATCCGCCAGGAAATGAACGCCATCAGTGCGTTGAATCATAGCCATCTGCGGCAAATCCTGGATTACTCCAAAGGCTTTCTCGACAAAGTCTTTCCGCTGGAGCAAGGCTCGCACAAAGATGTTCTGAGTTATGTGGTGTATTACCAACACTTGTTGGCGTTCTTAAAAGATGGCAGCAATAGTGGTTTAGCCGATCCTAGCCAGTTTGTCGCTTTGTGTGGCTCAAAGCAAAAACCCCAATCAGTGTTATTACGCGGTGAAGGCCGGCATGTCGAGCTGATTTTTTGTCGTAGTGGTCAACACGGCGCCCGCGACAATGCAGGTATTGAAGATATTCAGTTAGAAATTGCGGCCGAACAGGCTGACCTTTCACCACGCTGGTTTAGTATGGTAGATGGTCAGTTACGCACACAAAGTCTGCAACCTTGCCACGGCGCTTGTTACACCGCCAAAGATGGCGACGATTATCATTTGTAAGCGCGCTGCATCGGCAGATATTTCAACCATCAAGGCGGATTGAGCCCAATACCAATCCGCCTACCGCTGTAATTTCCACTGCTGTTTTTGTTACCGGTAGCCGTCCGTTTTCCGTTATGGCTGCTCGGTTTGTGCTGGCAATAGCGGTTGCTGCAGTTTATTTTCCAGAATCACCGCCTCCCAACGTGGATCTCGACTTTGAATAGCGATGCCATCTGCTTGCACTGCCGCTTGGGCACTTTGCGCCAGCATCGAGGCGATAGTTTGGCTTTGCACCGGACAGCCGTTATTACTCATATAATGAATGGCTGTATTGAGCATTTTCTCGTTACTGTCACCCAGTGGTTTGGTTAAATCATCTGCCACGGCGCAGCCTTTAATGTCGGATGCAAACTGTGGTGCCGCAGTTGGTTTAAAGCCGTCGGCGTAGTCGCCAAAACCTTTGGCATTCACACCGCTGAACTGAATGGTGAAATACGTGGTGCCGCAGTTATCGGTGGGGTAAAAGCCATAAGGTTTACCGCACGTCTGCCCACCAATTAACACCACTTCCAAGTCAACCCCCCGCAAACCATTAATAAATGCTTCGCTGGCAGAGCAGGTATTGTCCGTGGTCAGGACAAACACCCGCCGCAAACTCACATTAGGTAAGGTCTGCCCGGTAAATTGGCCAGCCTGATAATTGATGCCCTGAGTATAAAAAGGCATCGCCTGAATAGTGGCGCCGGTTTCCGGATCGGTCGTTGGATATTTGTCACTAAACATAGTTTTTTCAAAAATACGATTTTGGATCACGTTCGGCCCTGCCACCATATAGGCAAATTGCGACGCCAGTGCCAGCAAACCTCCGCCGTTGTAGCGTAAATCCACCACCAGCTCGTTGATATTGCTACTTTTAAACTGAGTAATGGCGCTAATTAACTGCGGCTGGGCATTGGCAATATGGCTATTAAATTGCAGATAACCTACTTTGCCCGCAGCCGTGCTTAGCACGTTGACATTCTGTACGGCACTGGTGGCGACATCTGCAGAGACCAGGGTATAAGTTTTACGAACACCTTGTGGGTCAACAAAAGTAAACTGATGGCTTTCGCCGGCTTTGGCGGGAAACAACGCCGCATTAATTTTATCAACACCGGCCTGGGTGTTGTCATTGACAAAATCGACACCATCGACTTCCAATAGTTTTGCGCCACGGTTTAGATTTTGGGCAACTGCCGGCGACGTCGGTTCGGTATAAGCAATCAGCACTTCCCGCGGTGGTTTGGTCGCGCCAAATTTCCAATTGATGCCATACCCGGAGCGAACCCCGGCTTGCGTTTGCTTGCGATAATCGGCGGTGTTTTGGCTAAAATGGAAATTGTCTTTATCTGATCCTGACGCCGTTTTGCTGGTGGTGCGTAATAAAGAAAAATATTCGGCGGTGCTATAGCTGGCTGGGTTTAAATCGGATAACTCGCGATACCACAAGTACGTGCGGTTGCTCCAACTGCGTAACCACATTTTTTCATGGGCGGCGCTGCCAGCACGGTCGGCAAAGGCCTCATTGCTATATTGATCGACCCCGGTACGCGGCGCGGCGCAGTAATTTTTTAACGAAGCTTCTGCTGGATATTGGCCCGCCAGCCATTCTGGCGCGGTCGGTGTGGTCCCGGTGCCCGGGTTTGGTGCTGACGGCGTCACTGTGCCCCCGCCGCTACCGCCGCCACAAGCCGTCAGTAGCAGGGTTGAAATAATAAGCGCCATAGAACTAGGTCGTTGCAAAAAATTCATCGGTGTTACCTCACAGCAAAAATTCAGGGCATCCATGATCCTGACGCGCCAGCATTTAAATTAGCAACTTTGTAACATGACGCTCGTTTTTGAGCAACGACAAAAGCTGCGGGTTACCGCTGCGGTATGTGGCTATCAACGAATGGTGCTCTTGCCACATTCTGCAGCCGATAATTAAGCCATCGTTCATCTCAAAAGCCCTACCTTGCACTTTACCAATGACGCCCGGCACGGTATTTAAACATGAAAAAAACAATATTATTCAGCTGTTTAATCTTTAGCTCACAGCTGTTAGCAGAGCATTATGCTCAAACAGAATGGCAACTCAGTCCGACCCTCAGTTATGAAACAAATGCCCTTGGCAGTCTCACCAACATTGGCCTGAAATGGGGGGGCGATCCGCGTTATACCAAGTATATCGAGCTGGTCAGTAACCTAAGTTTCTTCACGCCCGGCCGGCAGTTTAGTCCAGATACCGCGTTTACCAATCTTGATATGTCGGTACGATTTGGCCTCTTTAGTGACATAAATGCCTACGCCGAAGTGGGGGTCGCCCTGGATGAACTGTTTGTTGATGGCGGTGATGGGCACTATTTTTATAACGATGGCTACAACGCGCACTACCAATATAACGACCATCGAAATTCGTCCAAAGCAGACTGGTTTGTTGGGGTGGGCGGCGGCTGGCAAATGGACTGGCTGACCGTCAATGTCTATGGCCGCTATCGTTACCTGGAAAGTCTGACCGAGCAATACTGGTTACATAACTTTGACCCGCGCCAAAACATACCTCATCAATACCAGTGGTTCACCGGGCTTGAACTCAGTGTAAATTTCTAAGCCAAAAGATAAGAGCGTGTTGACCTTTGGTGTGTAAATTTTGTTTAATCGGCAGCCACAGCGCTCATTTATCACCGTCGACTACCAACCAATCAACGTTCATTGTTATGATGACCTCTTTTGCTGTGGAGGGCGCAAATGGAGTTCTATTTTCATTGGTTTGATTTGCTGGGGATTGCCGTGTTTGCGGTGTCTGGCACTTTGGCGGCATGGCGCAAGCAAATCGATGGTTTTGGTGTGATTGTACTGGCAACCGTGACGGCGATTGGTGGCGGGACTATCCGCGACCTGATTTTAGATGTACCGGTGATATGGCTGAGTAACAATGACTATTTTTATGCCATCTTCGCGGCGACAGCCGTCACCATCCTCTTAGTGCGCAAACGACTAACCATTCCTAACAACGCGCTCCAAATTGCCGATGCCTTTGGGTTGGCATTTTTTGTCGTGATGGGCACCCAAAAAGCGCTTGATCACGGTACCTCGAATTTTGTCGCTATTATGATGGGCACGATGAGTGGCGTTTGTGGTGGCATGATCCGTGATGTGTTGTGCCGGGAAATTCCGATGGTGTTTCGTGGTGAACTATACGCGGTAACCTGTATTTTTGGCGGCTTGGTGTATACCGGTTTACTCGACCTTGGTGTTGAAAAAATGCCAGCAATGTTATGTGGCATGACCGCATTATTATTACTACGGCTTGCCGCCATCCGCTGGCACCTAACCATCCCAGTCTTTGGGCGCCCTGGTAAAATAGACCGCTAAACAGCAACCATAAACCCGGCATCAAGCCGGGTTTATGCTTTTTAACAGCGGGCTTATTCGCTGATATTTTTATGCAGCATGACCGGTTTTGATTTTTTACGCATCCGGATATTAATCATCTCCACCACCATCGAGAACGCCATCGCGAAGTAGATATAACCTTTTGGCACATGCACATCAAAACCTTCGACAATCAGCATCGAGCCAACCATGATCAAAAACGACAACGCCAGAATTTTGATTGACGGGTGCGCGTCGACAAAATCGCCAATCGATTTGGCGGCAAACATCATCACCAACACGGCGGCGATAATCGCAATCGCCATAATTTCGATATCATTGACTAAGCCGACTGCCGTAATCACCGAATCAAGCGAGAACACGATATCGAGGATCATAATCTGGATCAGGACCATCATGAGGTTATTGGCCACGACTTTTGGTGTTGAAGGATCGTCCTGTGCACCTTCCAAACTATGGTGAATTTCCTGGGTTGATTTCGCCAGCAGAAATAAACCACCACCAATTAGAATTACATCACGACCGGAAATGTCATGCCCAAGCACAGTGAACCAGCTTTCGGTTAATCCCATCACCCAAGAAATGGAAAATAACAGCGCGAGTCGAGCAAACATCGCCAGGCCTAAACCAATCCGCCGTGCAAACGCCCGTTGTTTTTCCGGTAATCGACCGACCAAAATTGACAAAAAGATAATATTATCAATACCTAATACAATTTCTAACGCCGCCAAGGTGCCAAGAGCAATCCAGGCTTCCGGGCTCGCAATCCACTCAAACATAACCATTTTCCTTCGTTCATTCTGTTGTCTGTGGCTAGTCTACCAGTCGCCTTTAAAACCGCCAGCAGAGAAAGGTCGGAGTTGCTTGATTGCACAGAACATCAACAACCAGCAATGCGCGCTGAACAGGGCTGAATTCAGGCTCAACGGCGCTGGTCGTGATATACGTCATGCTGTTATGCTGAAAAAAACCACTACCGGATGAGCGAATGATGACAAACCAACTGAAAAAACACCTGCTGATATTGACGCCGCTAGCGCTATGCTGCCAACTGGCACTGGCCGCGTCGGTCGACTTATCTCAAGCCATTGCTGCCGATTATCAACAACATCTGTCACCGCTATTTAAACATTTCCACCAAAACCCAGAGTTGTCACATCTAGAGTTTAATACCGCCAAGCGCTTGGCCGCGGAACTTAAAGACGCTGGTTTTACCGTGACCACCGGTGTGGGAAAAACGGGCGTGGTCGCCATCTTGAAAAATGGGCCGGGCCCGTTAGTGATGATGCGCGCTGATATGGATGGTTTACCGGTCGAAGAAAAATCTGGTTTGGCGTACGCCTCGAAAATTAAAACCAAAGACTGGGACGGCAAAGAGGTCTCTGTCATGCATGCCTGTGGCCACGATGTGCATATCACCAGTTTAGTGGGCACCGCGCGGCAAATGGCAGCGCGCAAAGCCGATTGGTCGGGTACATTAATGCTGATTGGTCAGCCGGCGGAAGAGCGAGTGGGCGGCGCCCAAGGTATGATGGATGACGGCTTGTATCAACGTTTTGGCAAGCCAGATTATGCCTTAGCCTTTCACGTTTCCAGTGAAATTGAATCGGGAAAAATTGTCGCCGTAGAAGGCTCGCCTTATTCAGGGGTCGATAGTGTTGATATCATCATTCACGGCGTCGGCGCGCATGGTGCCAGCCCGCACCGGGGCAAAGACCCAATCGTGTTAGGTGCGCAAATTGTGCTCGCGTTACAAACCATTATTAGCCGCGAATTGGCGCCAAAAGAGCCCGGCGTCATCACGGTTGGCTCTTTTCATGCGGGCTCTAAACACAACATCATTTCTGATCAGGCCGTATTGCAGCTAACAGTACGCAACGACAATATGGCCACCCGTGATTATCTGATTAGCGCGATTGAACGGGTCGCGAAAAACCTCGGCCGGGCGGCTGGGTTACCGGAAGATCAATTGCCTGACGTCATCGTCGATGCCAAAACCACCCCACCGACCGTCAACGACATTCCATTAACCCAAAGATTAAAAGCCAATTGGCGCAAAACGATGGGGCAGCAGGTTTTTGATGAGAACTACCGTCGTTTAGGAATGGGCGCAGAAGATTTTCCATTTTTAACGATCAACCCTTATATTCCAAGTACTTACTTTGCCGTTGGTGGCACTCCGGCAGCTGCTTTTGCCGCTGAAAAAAATGGTGGCCCCGCCGTACCAAGCCATCACAGTCCCTTATTCAAGATTGAACCGGAGCCGGCCATTCGCACCGGTGTTGAAGCCACGGTACAGGCGTTGTTTGAGCTGATGCCAAGCAAAAAATAACACCCACACCCGACCGAATCACTGGCGTCAGCAAAAGACCTGCCGCCAGTTACATCACCGATGCAATCAAATGTCAGCCGTTACCGGTTTGGTCTATGCAGGAAGGCTTAGTAAATTGGCAAGTCGCTTGGACTGACGTCAAACCGGATCAGGCTGTCACGCACTTTTTTGGCTACCAACAGCAACACTTTATCGGCTGCACTGGCCGACATAAGCACCAGACTTGCAGACGGTCACCCGCTTGTTGATTGCTGTCGCTTCATGCCGGTGCTGACAGCCATTTGGGCATTTTTACCTGCAACAACGAGCGGACCGACCACCTCAAGTGGTTTAAAATTCATGCAGGCGCAGGTTCTGTGTAGTCAAAAAACCAAACTTCAACGGACGGCAAAGTGCTGACGGTGGCGTGACACAAACACAAACACAAACACAAACTTGAACTTGAACTTGAACAAATTATGGCTGGCGTCTGCAAAAATTACGGTAATAACTTCGTTTCATCATCGATCACCGGCTGACGCGCGACCGGCGTCGGACGCTGTTCCTGCAGCTGATACTTGCGTTTGAGCGTCGCAACCTGTTCAGTATTCTCTTGTAAAAATTGATCAAATTGCGCCAGCAGTTTTGGATGTTTTACCGTTGACATCAAAAACGGCAATTGGGTAAAAGGTAATTGCTCGGCAATCACCAATTGGTCCTGTGCCTCAATCGAACGTAGATAATGCTGTGCCACATTAAATTCGATGATGGCACCATCAAGCCGCCCTTTGAGAACCAAGCCTAAAGCTGAAGCCACATCGGGTACGTCAACCATTCGATACTTATATTGATTTTTCAGTGCCAGCCATTTTGTGGGCACAAAACCATGGATCACCGCCAGACTGCCAAACTGCGCCAACGAAATATGTTGCAAGGCAGGTTTCACCAACGTGCTACCGAGGGTAAAAACCACCGGTTTACTAAACACTTTTTCCACACCCGGTTCAGTATATTCTCGCCACAACGGGTTATCAGGGTAAATAAAGTCGATGTTCGAGTGTGAAGAGTAATACAAGCGCTTCACTGGTAACGGCATAAACTTAAATTGATGGCCACTTTTTTCTGAAAATAGCTGAATTAAATCAAAGAAATAACCACGCTGCTGGCGTTTGCTAAAATCATAATGTGGATAATAATCGATATGCTCGATACCAATCACGTAGCTCTCTGCCCGCAGCGACATTGTGACATGCACCAGTACCAACAACCCTAACCACCGCAACATAGATGTCACTCCAAAAACTGTAGCAATGCATGAATATTAGAAATAATAGTCGATTCCCAGCTGGACATAATCATCTCGACGCAACCACCAAATTGGCTGAGTGGGCTGATGTGTCTGAAAAAACCAAGCTTCCAAACGCAAGCGGATATTATTATTAAAGCGTGTGGACGCTTCCAACATACCACTGCGGCTGCCACGATCGTCCAGATCCTGCGCAAACCCAAACAACAATTCAGTGCCAGCCGCATCATTCCATGCTAGCCGAGCCCCAAAAAACAAGTCGCGCTGGCCCGGCCCGGTGGCTGCCAGACCACGGCTATCATACTGATATTCCATTAGCCAGCCAACATCGTAGTTGGTATCCAGTACACCGACCATGCTGTATTCAAAGCCGCCCGTCGCCGCATAATAATGACCAAGCGAACCCTGATCGTAATGGCGATAAATACTTTCTAACTTCCAAATCCAGCTATCAACAATCCACTGCCCTTCCAAGCCAACTTGTTTCATTTGTGGATAATAGGGCGCGTAAAAACCAGTGTGCGCCAGTGGTACTAAACTCGGTTCGCGCGAAGTGCCCTGAAAATATGACCAGGCAATATCCAGCTGCTCGATTTGTTTGGCGTAGCGAAGCGCCCAGTCCAAATGACGCTGTGCACGATTGGCCTGATACAGTGCTTCTTCAGGCAACAACGGTAACGGCAGTCGTAAGCGGCCATCAGGTCCGGCAAACGTCCGCTCGCGAAAATAAGGTAACAGAAATGCCTGTAAGGTGCCCCAGTCGCCAAACACATTGTATTGCAGCATTGGCTGGCCAAGTTTGGACTCACCATCAATACTGTCGACTAAATCGGTTTGGTTAATGACATCGACTAAATGTTGTGATTCAGTGACGCCCCAAAACACCTGATCGACACCTAACTTTAATTCCCAGCCTCGCCCCACTCGCAGCCAAAATGCCTGCCGCAGGTCAATTAAGTTCCGCTCAACATCACGCTGGTCAACCCTCAGATACGGACTGAACGTAAAACTATCGGTCTCGTCCAGCGACTGCCAGTACCATTCCTGCAACAACGAGGCACTCAATTGCGACTGCGCCTGCTGCTGCAACCCCTTTTTGGCATACCAACGGCTATCGAAGCCAAATGTGCTGTCGCTTTGTAAACGGTCGGTCCAATGTTGAGGTCTTGCTGCTGGTTTTGATGGCTGAACCGGAGCTACCGCCAAAGGTGCCGCTACTTGTGACGGCACTGATGGCACTGATGGCACTGATGGCACTGATGGCACTGATGGCACTGATGGTACTGATGGTACTGATGGTACTGATGGTACTGATGGTACTGATGGTACTGAATTTTGAGCAGGTGTTTCCGTAATGGCAACAAGCGGTTTATTCACGACTGCTTGCTGAATTAACCGCATGGTTGCTTGGGCCGAAAACCCGATTTTGGGTTTGCCAGAAGCTTTGCGGCCAATGCGTTGCTGTTGTTGCACATCACGCCACCGCTGCTCGTCCGCTTCTACTTTTTGTTTGGCACTTTTTTCATCAACAGCCGCAATTTCTTCCGCTGTGGGAATGGTTAACACCGCACCCGCTTGCACATGGTGGACATTGTCACCGATAAATGCCCGTGGGTTTTTCTGCTGCAACGCAATAATCACCTGATACATGCTATACGGCGCATCCCCGCGGGCGGCTTTTGCCAGACTCCACAAGGTATCTTGCGCCGTGACCGGACCAAGCTCGGCGGCGGTCAGTGGCAACGCCAAAGAGGCCAGCAAAACTGCATGTATTTTATTTAGTTGCATAACGCACCTTTAGCACTCACTTTCGATCATAACCAACACTATCTGGTTAGACGTTGTGTTGTTATTGCTATTACCTTGTCAGATGGCGCACGGCGTGAGCGCGGCAATGAATTTGGGTATAAGCATGGCTCAAAAATTTGATTGAGCAATTTTTGAGCCATTGTGTAGCGCTGCAAGCCGCCAGTTATTTGGCGCGCATCAACGCGTTGGTATCAAAATCGGCTTCCGTACGGCCTTTGCCAAACTGAATATCATGCACCAGTAAATCGGTGCTTTTACCGGTTTGATGATTGAGCATGCTCAGTTTTAACGGCCGCCAGAATTTATCCAAATAGCGTTGATAATCCAGCATCTGCAGCGTTTTTAGCAAAGTGTTTTTCTTGTCATAGTACTCTACTTTCAAAACTTTATAGTGTTGCTGGTCAATCCAAACAATGGTTTTACTATAACCAGAAAACTCATCAGTTGGGGTTTGCTCAACGACAAAAGCCGGTAAATCCTGCACCGTTTCATCGCGTAAATAAGTGAATTTAAACTTATCCAGTTCAAACGAACTTAAATCCTCATAAGCAAATTCACTGCCCATAAAAGGCCCCGATTTGTTGCGGGACGCGATGCGCTTCACCCGTTTCACGGCCGGTAAATACAGCCACTGGTCATCGGGTTTCCCAACATGGGAGTGATTTAAAAAGGCGGTGCCACGAACGTCTTTGGGCTCATCAAAAATGGTGAGGCCTTTGTCGCCGTCATTGTTGATTTCTAGGCTTAAAGTGCGAATTTCACGCGTACTTTCCGCACCTTGGGCATTTCGCAGCACCATCGTCGTTTTACTTTCACTGTCGACCCACCCTGCATCGCGCTGCTTGCGCTCTTGCGCGATGCTCAGGCCTTTGCCAGCATCGTCGGCCAGCGCTGACAGACTCACAAAGCCTAGACTGCAACATAACAAGGCAGATCCAATTATCTTGGGGTTAAACATGTTGCTTTTCTCCTGTTGTGGTTGAGGTAGCCGACGTTGTTTTACTGCGATCAAACCGCAGTAAAAATGCCGGTAAAAATAACAAATCTATAATCAGCGCCACCACGATAATCATCCCGGTCAGTAAACCCATGTCGGAGTTGAGGCGAAAATTCGACAACACCAACACCGAAAAACCACACACCAACACCACGGTGGTAATTAATAACGCATGACCAACACTGTGAAATGCATACCGAATGGCTTGCTCAGTATCGCGGCCTTCGTCACGGGCATTTTTGTATTTTGCTAAAAAATGCACCGTATCATCGACGATAATGCCAAGGCTCATCGATGCCACCACCGACAAGCCAAGATTTATTTCTCCAGACCATAACTTCCACAAACCAAAACCTAATATCGCGGGCACCAAGTTTGGAATTAAACTAATCACCCCCAACCGCCACGATTTCAGACTAAACACCAACAATACTGAAATGATCAACATCGCTAGTGGCAAACTTTTGATCATACTCGCCATGTTACGCTCACCAATGTGCGCAAACATCAGCGCAGTACTGGACGCTTCTAAAGTATATTGTGGGTAATGTTCAGCCATCCAACGGCGGCCTTTTTGTTCCATTGCGAGCATTTCGGTACTGCCCAGATTTTTCAGCGCCACCGCAACTTTGGTTGCTTGTTTGTCTAAATCAAGTTGGTTATTGAGATCCAAACCAAACGGCAATGACATTTCATACATCAACAAATATTGCGCTGCGATATCTTGTTGCTCAGGTAACCGATAAAACGCCGGGTCATCGCCATTCATGTTTTTATTCAGCCGCTTAAAGACATCGCTGATGGCACTGACGTGCGTCACTTCCGGCAGTGTGTGCAAATATGCCGCAAACTCGCCCACCGCAGCAATAAACGCTGGGTTATTCACTCCCGATGGTTGACCGCTATCAATGGCAAAATCAATCATCGACACACCGCCCAGCTTTTTCTCCAACATATCAATCGATTGTCGATACTCAGTCGCCGGAGAAAAATACTTCACGGCTTCATCATTGACCTTATTTTGTAACATTAACCAGCCCGCAACGACGGTCATGACCACTGTCAGCGGTAAAATAATTTTATGACGCAAAATGACCCAATCCGCCAGCCGATCCATCTGGGTGACTTTGTTGGTTGGCTCAGCATACCCATGGCTAATCGGCAACAACTGCAATAGCGCCGGCAACAAGAGCATGGTGAATAACCACGCCAGCATAACGCCGACTGCCGTCATATTGCCAAAGTCGCGCAGAATGGGGACTTCGGAAAAATTCAAGGTCAAAAAGCCCACCGCGGTGGTGACACTGGTGATCAGCACCGGCATGGCATTCAGTTGCACCGCTTTGGTAATGGCGTCGGGTTTACTCATACCTTGGCGGAGCAAAAACTGACTGGACGCAATCAGATGCACACTGTCAGCCACGGCCAGTGTCATCACGATCGTTGGAACATTCACGGTAGCGGTGCTAAGAAAGACTCCGGCCCAGCCAGCAAGACCCAAAGTTGCGCTAATGGTTAATATAATAATCACCACCACCGCCGCGGCAGCGAGCGCGGATCGCAGCATAAACCCAAGCATCAGCACAATGACGACAAACATCAAAGGCACCAGACTACTGGCATCATTCTTCGCTTCCGAGCTAAACGCATTGTTGAGCGCCATCACGCCGCCGTGATAAAACTTCAACTCAGGGTGCGCGGCGGCCAACCGATCCGTCACTGCCCGCACACTGTTGTAAACATCGGATACTTCTTGGTTTTGGTTTTTTTCCGGCAATTGCACCGTGATATTAATAGCGGTCATGCTGCCATCATGGGACACCAGCCGCCCCGCCAATGCCGGCTCAGCCAGCGCAATGGCTTTGATTTTGGCCGCTTTGGCGGCATCCAGCTGCTCGAGATCCAATAACAAATCTTCAACCAGCAAGTCGTCGTCAACGGCCGCTGTGTGCTGGAAATTGCTGATCGAATCAACGCGTATTGAATGGGGTGTTTGCCAAGCGGCGTCGGTTAATTCCTTCACCACGGCCAGCACTTTGGGGTCAAATACATCGCCAGATGCCGGCATAATTGCCACCAGCATATTGTCGCTTTTATTAAAGCGCGCCTGCATGTTGTCAAAAGCTTGCATTTGCGGATTTTCTGGCGAGAAAAAAATGCGAAAATCACCACGGAAATATAAATTTTTGGCACCAAAAGCCATCACTAGCGCCAGCGCCAAGACCCAGGCCATCGTCCAATATGGATGGCGCAAGGCGCCGGTCAGCCAGAATTGTTTCATGCTATATCCTTGTCATCTGTCATCAATTCGATTGACCAGCAGCACCGAGCTGCTGCGTCGCCAATATTGCCATCATCCGCTGCCAACTTGCTTGATAGTCCCATTCGCTGGACAACGGTCGCCAGTTGAGCCCATCAAGGAGCAAATTAACACCCAGTAACATGGTCGGTTGTGCTTGCAACTGGCTGAATAAACCCAGTTGTTGCGTTGGTTTGAATAAAGCGTTGCCGCCAAAGGCCTGTGCCCACTGCACAAACGCCAGTGCATCGATAGTTTGACCCGCTCGTAGCTGCAAGTCGCCGAGGGCAATGGCCTGAGTAATTAACTGCTGGCAGAGCGCCGCCAATTGGAATTCCAGTTGCTGGCGCAGCGCCAACCGCTCTGGCGAGCTTTTTTCTACCACGCCCGGCGTGGTCGCGGTCAGCAAGCATAAAAACAAGGTGGGTTCAGTTGTCGAAAAGCGATAATAAGCCAAATGCAGCGCCAGTGCTTGCTCGCGACTATGGCCGGGGATCTGAAGCGCCTGTTGAAATAATTGCAATTGTCGCTGCAAACTATCGACGCTCAACGCGGTGAATAAATCTTCTTTGCTGCAAAAGTGATTATAGATGGTGCCTTTGGACACCGATGACAACGCGGTGAGGCGATCCATGGTCAAGCCGGCAAAACCGTCTTGTTGCAAAATTTGCTGAGCCAGCAGCAATAATTGTTGTTCCCGTTGCAGCTTAGCCTGCTGGCGTTTTTGCAACGGCTCATCGGCAGTTGTAGCAGACATTTGCGCGGCACCAGTTTTTGACGATTCGTCATTCTAGTGCACCAACCACAAAATTCAAGGCTAAGTTTTCAGCTTTATCGGCCAATACCATCCAGATAGCAGCCGACAGTTGTGCTTAATAGCGCCAGTACATCGGAGTAAACAGCAGTAGTACCGTCAGAATTTCTAACCGTCCCAACACCATGCCAAAACTAATCAGCCATTTGGCACCATCGGGCAAGCTGCTAAAATTTCCATCCGGCCCAATCACCGGGCCCAAGCCGGGGCCTACATTACTAATGGCGGTGGCCGCGCCGGTTAAGGCGGTAATGAAGTCCAAATCAAACATCGATAAGCCCAGCGCTAAAGCGGCGATGGAGGCAAAGTAAATAAAACAAAACGCCAGCACCGAACCCAACAGCTGGTCGTTGACCGGTTTATTGCCGTATTTTTGCACCCAAACGGCATTTGGATGGACCAACAATTTAAATTGTTTAATCAACAACAACCCCGCTAATTGGGTGCGGAAAATTTTCAAACCGCCAGAGGTAGAACCTGAACAAGCGCCGGAAAAGGTAATATAAAAAAATAAAATGACCGCCATGCTGCCCCAAGCGGAATAATTTTCTGACGAGTAACCGCAGGTGGTGATCAGCGATACCACATTAAACATACTATGTGTCAGCGCATCGAGCCAGGGTCTGGCATTATGATGATGTTGATACCAAGTCAGCAACAAGGTGCAAAACAACACGATGGCTAAAAATGCTCGCACTTGCGGATCGCGAAATAAAATCCACTTATGACCCCGTAATGCACCCACCAACAGTACCAGCGGCAGCGCCGATAACATCATAAAAGTAATGGCAATCCACAACAAATGGGGCTGGTCATTAAAATGCCCAAATGACGCATCGTAATTGGCAAAACCACCGGTTGCCACGGTTGTCATGCCGTGGGTAATCGCATCAAAACCGCTCATGCCACCGGCAAAATACAACAACATACAAAGCACGCTTAAAATCAGATACACCACGCCGATATACATCGACAAACTCGAACTACGCGGCAGAATTTTTTCTGAAATATCTGAGTTTTCGGTTTTAAATAACTTCATACCACCGATTTTTAACGCCGGTAAAATGGCAATCGCCATCACGATAATACCAATACCGCCAATCCATTGCAGAATGGCCCGCCAGAACAATAACCCTTTGGGCATGACATCAAGACCCGTCAGCACAGTGGCGCCGGTGGTAGTCGCGGCAGAAACTGTTTCAAATACCGCATCAACCAGCGATAAGTCGGGTAACACCAAGACAAAAGGCAAAGTTGAAAAGAGACAGATTGCCAACCAACAAACCGCTGTCAGCAAAAACAGATGTCGTTTGACCACGGAAAAATCATGGCGTCCTTTGTACACCAGAAAATAGCCAACGCTGACGGTCGTAAACGCCGAAACGAGGTAACTCCAGAAGCTTTTTTCGTTGTAATACACCGCGACCGCGGTGGTAATGAGCATGGCGCCAGATAACATTACCAGCAAATACCCAATGACCCGATAAAATAAAAATCGACTTGTTGCTGAGCGCACTGCATCTCTCTCAAATCAGCTGCCGCCGCAAGGGGCGTGCAGTGGCGGTTGTCCGCATTTGGGTGGTGTAAAAACTGTTTGCAGTGTAGCGAGTTATCGACCATTTAGAAAGCAAGCTGCCATCACTCCAAATAAAACCGCCACCATGTTTGCAATTCATTTACAAATTGCTACACCTTACAGACTGCTACCAAGGATCAAGGATGTCCTTATGCCTCTCGCTATTGTGTTTAGCCGCGCGCGATTGGGCTTACATGCCCCGCAAGTGACCGTCGAAGTGCATTTAAGTGCGGGCTTGCCCGGCTTCCAACTGGTCGGGTTGCCAGAAACTTCGGTCAGAGAATCCCGTGATCGCGTTCGCAGCGCTTTGATTAATTGTGGTTTTGAATTTCCAGATCGCAAAATTACGGTGAATTTAGCGCCAGCCGACTTACCCAAAGAAGGCGGCCGGTTTGATTTACCAATTGCACTTGGCATTATTGTCGCCAGCGGTCAGTTGCCACCAACGGCCCTTGATGGTTTTGAATTTTACGGCGAACTGGCATTATCAGGCGAAATTCGAGCCATTGTCGGTGAAATTCCACTGGCCATGGCTTGTCTGGCGAGTGGTCGACAAGCAGTATTGCCGCTGGCCAATGCCTGTCAGGCACAACAAGTGCCGGACGCACTATTGCATGGCGCCAGTCATTTATTGCAAGTACATAGCTTTTTACTCGGCCAACAAGCGCTACCGGCCATTCCGCCGCTGCCCGACCTTCCAACAATCACCAGCGACAGTGTGTTGTGTTTTTCTGAAGTAAAAGGCCAACAACATGCCAAAAGGGCACTGGAAATTGCAGCCGCTGGCCAACACAATTTATTAATGTTTGGCCCGCCAGGTACTGGCAAATCGATGTTAGCGCAGCGGTTACCCGGTTTATTGCCGTTGTTATCGCCCAGTGAAGCGCTACAAAGTGCCGCGGTCTATTCCATTGCCGCCTTGCCGGCGCAGCGCCACTGGCGCTTACCCCCCTTTCGCCAACCGCATCATACCAGTTCAGCCATTGCCTTGGTCGGCGGCGGTTCAGTGCCTAGGCCGGGGGAGATTTCGCTGGCCCATCAGGGTGTTCTATTCTTGGATGAGCTTCCAGAATACGATCGAAAAGTGTTGGATGTACTGCGTGAGCCACTAGAAACCGGCACCGTGCACATTTCACGCGCCGGCCGGCAGGCGCAATTTCCGGCACAGTTTCAGTTGCTGGCCGCACTCAATCCAAGCCCAACCGGACACCATCAAGACGGTCGCGCCAGTCGCGAACAAGTGCTGCGTTATTTAAACCGCATTTCCGGCCCACTGCTCGACCGTATAGAAATGCAAATTGAAGTGCCGTTACTACCTAAAGGCATGCTGACACAGACGCATGCCGATGAAAGCTCCAGCGACATCGCCCTGCGGGTAGCGGCAAGCCGTCAGGTGCAGCTATTGCGCCAAGGCAAAGCCAATGCCCGATTACAACCCGCAGAACTGGCTTGTCATTGTGCGTTAAGCCAAGCCGACAGCGATTTTCTCGAACACTGCCTTAGCCAGCTCAAACTGTCAGCGCGCAGTTATCACAAGTTGCTAAAAGTCGCACGCACCATCGCCGACCTGCAGCAACAAACCGATATCGCCCGCGCACACTTGCTCGAAGCATTAAGCTACCGCGCGTTCGACCGCTTGTTGCAACATTTACAGCAATAACCCTGCAATGGTTACAACGCCTCTGGCGCTACAGCCGTTGGCGGCAGAGCAGGCTGCAACTGGCGTAAATCGTAACCCGAGGGTTGTTGATAGACCCGTAAATCAAACTCGGCAATCACGGCAAAGACATGGTCAAAAATATCTGCCTGTACCGTTTCGTAGTGTAACCAAGCGGTATCGCTGCAAAAGGCATAAATTTCCAGTGGAATGCCGGTTGGCCCTGGCGCCAGTTGTCGCACCATTTGTGTCATTCGCGGGTGAATATCCGGATGTTGTTTTAAAAATGCAGTCAAATAAGCCCGCAAGGTGCCGAGATTGGTTAAACGGCGACCATTTAAGGCGCAGCTTAAATCTAGACTTTGGTTAAAAACTTCAATTTCAGGCAGTCTTTGCTGGAAATAGGTTTTTAATAATAACGATTTTTCCAACTGCTCTATATCGGCTTGTTGTAAAAAGCGCACGCTGCTGGCATCAATAAAAATCGACCTTTTAATCCGCCGGCCACCGGATTCACTCATGCCCCGCCAGTTTTTGAATGAGTCAGAAATGAGTGCATAAGCCGGAATACTGGTAATGGTATTGTCCCAGTTGCGAACTTTGACCGTGGTCAGGTTCATCTCCAGTACTTCGCCATCAGCACCGTATTTTGGCATTTCCAGCCAGTCGCCTAACATCAGCATTTTATTGGCTGATAGCTGAATACCGGCGACAAAACCTAAAATAGGATCTTTAAACACTAACAACAAAATGGCCGTCATGGCCCCAAGACCACTTAACAGCAGCAGCGGTGATTTACCGGAAATCATCGACAATGCCAAAATGACCGCCAGCACTGAAGCGGCCAGTTTTAAACTCTGAAATAAGCCCCGCACCGGTGCTTTTTTGCCAAAGCCATTGTTTTGCATCACCGCTTCAATGGTATCTAACAGTGAAAAACCACTGAGCAGACCATATAACAGCACCCAGAGCTGGGTCAGCAGCACAATCAACGCCAAAGTGTCACTGCCACTATCTAGCCAAATACTTGCTTGCACTTCTAAAATCATGCCTTGGGCAGTCAGTGCCATCCGGCTTAATAACCGATTACGATACAAAGCTTGGCGCCAGTTGGTGCCCGGCTCACCAAGATGTTGTTTCATCAACCGCAACACCCCTTGGTGCAAAATCAGATGCAACAACAAGGCGGTCATAATGATCAGCGCCATCACCATTAGGTAATACGCTTGGGTGGGTTCGAGCCAAGTTTGCATATCGGCCCAAGCCATAAATTGCATTTTCATCACGATCGGCAGTTCCTCATTTCAGATGAATGATTGTTGGTGCACAACACAACAACTTTTGTACCATTTTTTATCACGCTTGCCAGACCAGTATTGGCTTGCTAAGGTAAACCGGTTTCGATAAACAGGTTCACTTGATGACGATGTTGCGTGCTCTGACGTTATTTTTTGCTTGCTTGTTTAGCGGTGCAATCGCAGCTGAACCGGTTATTCAATGGCTAATGTCAGATTTGGCGCCATTTCGGCTATTGTCCGGGCCGGCCCAAGGCCAGGGTTCCTCTGATTTGATGGAAAAAATGCTGATGGCACAGTTGCCACACTATCAGCATCGCTCGCGTTTTGTCAGTTTCGAGCGGCGCGAAATACTGCATGCTGACGCTTCCGCCTTATATTGCAGCTTCAGCATCTTAGCCACCCCCAAACGACAACAACAAATGTATTTGTCACTGCCAGCGGGGGTCGTCATGCCCATTGCTCTGATCACTGCCGCCACCAGCACCTTGGATCAGGAGCTACAAACACTGCCGGCGCCGGTGGTGACGTTACAACAACTGGTCAGCCGCAAAAAATTTTTCGGCTTAGTCGAATCCGGCCGTGGTTATCCAACCTTGATTGAGCAGGCCAAATCAATACCAGGCGGTTTGCTTGGTGAGCAAAGCACAACAGAACAAAACCCGGTCAACTTACTCTTGGCCGGTCGTGTTGACTACTTACTCGAATACCCACATCGCATCAGTTACTTGCTCAATATTTCAAAACAGCCAACCGCAAAACTACATATTTATACCTTGGCTGGCGATAAACACTACCAAACCACTTATGTCGCTTGCAGCAAACATCCGGCAGCGCCGAAACTTATCAGCGAGATTAACCAGCAATTGTTGACGCTATGGAGCAATCCGTCGTATCAAGAAAAAATGCTGAGTTGGCATGACGTCAAAAGCCAACTGGTCTTACAAAAAGCGATGCAACAAGTGCGTGGTCAGATACCGGTCACCGCCAGCTATTAAATCTGTTGCTAGCGCCGCTCGACCAACTAACCTTCAACATCGTATAAAGACTAACCGACCGACTTAGCGCCTGCGCGATTGATCCTCATCCGCTGCTGGCAGCGCTTCTTCACTAAATAGCGACATTAAATCGATGGCATTGCCCTGCCACACCTGCCCTTTGCCGCCCGCAAACAATTGGTCAGCTAAACCTTGCTTAAATTGCTGTAGCTTCTGTACTTTTTCTTCAACGGTATGCCGAACAATCAGCTTGTAGACAAACACCGCCTTGTCCTGACCAATGCGGTGCGCCCGATCGGTGGCCTGGTTTTCAGCGGCAGGATTCCACCACGGATCATAATGAATAACGGTATCAGCGGCGGTCAGGTTTAAGCCGGTGCCGCCCGCTTTTAAGCTAATCAGAAAAACGGCGGTGTCGCCTTGTTGGAAAGCATCAATTTGTTCCTGACGCTTTTTCGTTTGGCCGGTCAGCTTGCTATACGAGATCCCCATATACTGCAGCTCTTGTTCAATCAGATTGAGCATGCTCGCGAACTGACTAAACAGCAGAATTTTCCGACCTTCTTCGATCATTTCCGGCAAGGTATCGCGCAGCCATTGCAATTTAGCGTTGTGTTTGACCGTCTGTGCTTGCTCAATCGGCACTAATCGCGCGTCACAGCATGCTTGACGTAATTTCAGCAACGCATCGAGAAATTCGATCTGGCTGGCAGCCACCCCTTTGCGCAGGAATAACTCCCGCACTTTGGTTTCCATCACCAACCGGATGCTCTCATATAAATTACGCTGATCTGACTCCAGTTCTAGTAGCTGTAGAATTTCGGTTTTTTCTGGTAACTCAGTGGCCACTTGCGACTTGGTACGGCGTAGCATAAAAGGCGCAATTTTTAGTTTTAACGCATGCGCACGTTCAGCATCTGCATGTTTTTCAATTGGTTTTCGATAAACTTGCTGAAAATGTTGCTCGGTGCCCAATAAGCCCGGCAGCACAAAATCAAATAGTGATTTGAGCTCGCCTAGGTGATTTTCTAGCGGCGTCCCCGACAGCGCTAAACGAAAATCGGCTTTTAATAACCGCACCGACTGCGCCGCCTGACTCCCAGAGTTTTTGATATGCTGCGCTTCATCGAGGATCACCGCGCTAAAACGAAAGCGCTGATAAAGCGCAATATCCCGCACCACCAATGGGTAGCTGGTGACAATAATGTCGTAGTCTGGCAGCTGTTCAAACAAGACTTGGCGTTTTGGACCATACAACTGCAATACCCGCAGTTTCGGCGTAAACCGCTCTGCTTCTTGCTGCCAGTTACCAAGTAAACTGGTCGGGCACACAATCAACACCGGCTGTGTCAGCCGGCCTGCTTCCCGTTCACTTTGTAAAAAGCTAAGCGCTTGTAGGGTTTTACCCAGCCCCATATCGTCGGCGAGCACACCACCAAGGCCATATTGACGCAAAAAACTTAACCAATTCAGGCCTTGTTGCTGATACGGCCGAAGCTCGGCGTGTAGCGCTTGGGGTTTAGCAACTTCTGTGATGCCATTAAAATGATGCAACTGACTGGTGAGACGCTCCAAACGGCCAGCGTTAAGATATTTCACTTCGGCAGCACCGGGTGCGGGCAATAAGGCGGCTTTGTAGTCTGGCAATTCCAGCATCAACACCGGTTTACTCAGGTTCAACAGCTCGACAATCGTATCAATCAGCGGCTGAATTAAACTGACCGGTAATGCCAATTTGCCTTGTGGCAGACTCAGCCAAATATGTTGTTGTGAGGTGGGTAACCCATATTGGCGCAACCATTGGGTGATCAGCGGTAATAACGGCACTTGTTGGCCATCGATATCAACCTGGATCCCCAGTTTAAAGCCTGATTGCTGGTTGTCTTCCACCTGTAAATAAGGGGTAGATGCCAAAATATCCAAATTAAAATCAGTGGCTTGCTCAACCAGCCAACCATCGCTGGTTAAATCGGGTAGCGCCTGCAACAGCGGTTGCCACAACTGCGGATTATCGGGTCCGTCACCAATACTAAAAGATGCCTGTCGCCATTCTTGCCGCAATTGTTGTTTGGTCGGCAGGCTGTCGCTGCTTGGTTCCAGCTTGGTCTGCTCGAAAGCATCGGCATCCGCCAACTGCACCAAGCCAAATGCCAGTAACTGCTCCAAGGCGGCGGTTTCGACGGCGCGCTGCCTTTTGACAAACACAGTGCGACCCGGCAGTTTCATTTCCAGTTGCGACTGGGTTAAATCCAGAGGCAACACAAACTCGCCATACGCAAAACCCAAACGCGCCGTTGGCATTTTAATGCCCGCCGTTTTTTGCTGTTGCATGCGCAGCTGCAACACCGGCGTTGGCGTCACATCAAGACGTTCAAGCGCCACACCTTTGGGTAC
>JBBKWN010000127.1:0-3266 GCA_037968955.1 Rheinheimera sp.
TTCCAAAAGTGGTCGGCGATGAAATTGAATTTATCCCGCTGCCGAAAAATTAATCGGTGGCGACTTTTAAGTTCGGCCGAACGACACACTAAAGATTTCAATGAAACAGGTATTCAATGACTATTTTTTTACAGAAAAGTGATAGCGGCAGCTATCGACAAACCATTCGTGTACATCAGCATACCAGCCAGCACACACTGTATTCTGATCTGGCCAGTGCTGCTGGCGGTGACGATAGTGCGCCGGACCCACACGATTTGTTTGATGCTGCGCTCGCCGCCTGCAAAGCCATGACGTTGATGCTGTATGCCAAACGTAAAGAAATACCGTTGGACTGGGTTGATGTCGAAATTAATCGCGATAGCAGTCAGGAAACAAAAGGCCAATATACGCTGGATGTCAGTTTGAAACTGGTCGGAAACTTGTCAGAGGCCGAACAGCAGCAGTTACTGCTGATTGCCGACAAATGTCCTATCCACAAGTTAATGACCTCAACCACCATTCAGGTTAATACCCATTTAAAATAGTCTGCGCGAACAGCTGGCAAGGCCGATATTCCCTGCCAGCCCTCTTGTGTTAGGAGCTATTTCTTATCTCATTTTGATATATACAAGTTCATTTCAATTCTTTCTAGTTCTTTAAGGCTTCGATACTATTACTGACAGATGTTTAGACGGCCATATTCAGTGTTTGACGGTCTGTCGTGAGCGACCTGTTATGGAATGAACAAAAGGAAAATTCAAATGAGCAACACCATCAAACACCTGAGTGCCATAACACGCCTACTACTTTCAGCATCGGTGCTGTTGCTGAGCACGACTGCCATAGCAAAAGACATTACGCTGCTAAACGTGTCCTATGACCCTACCCGCGAATTATACCGTGACTACAATAGTGCTTTTACCAAGTATTATTTGGCGAAAACCGGCGATAAAGTGAAAATTGACCAATCGCATGGTGGTTCTGGTAGCCAATCTCGCTCGGTGATTGATGGACTGCGCGCTGATGTCGTGACCTTGGCACTGGCCGGCGACATCGACCCTTTGGCCAGAATGGGCAAGCTATTACCGGAAAACTGGATCAGCCGTTTACCAGAAAACAGTGCGCCTTATACCTCCACCATTGTGTTTTTAGTGCGTAAAGGCAATCCGAAAAATATCAAAGACTGGGACGATTTGGTTAAACAAAATATCGAAGTCATCACGCCAAATCCGAAAACTTCTGGCGGTGCGCGTTGGAATTATTTAGCCGCTTGGGCATATGCCAAAAAACACTATGGCACTGATGAAGCTGCAAAAAAGTTTGTTGGTCAGTTGTTTCGCAATGTACCGGTGCTCGATTCTGGCGCCCGCGGGTCTACCAGTACCTTTGTGCAACGTGAAATTGGCGACGTGTTATTAAGTTGGGAAAATGAAGCCTTTTTAGCGGTGAACGAACTGGGTGCCGACAAAGTAGAAATTGTGGTCCCAAGTATCTCCGTATTGGCCGAGCCATCGGTGGCGGTGGTCGACAAAAATGCGAAACGTAAAGATAATCTTGCCGCTGCCACAGCCTATGTCGAGTATTTATACAGTGCAGCAGGCCAAGAACTAGCTGCAAAACATTACTACCGACCGCGGGATAAAACCATCGCCGCAAAATATGCTGGCAAGTTTCCAAAACTTGAACTGGTTACCATCAAAGACTTTGGCGGCTGGGACAAGGTACAAGCAGAACATTTTGCCGAAGGTGGTAATTTTGACCAGATTTATCAGCGCTGATGATGCATGGCAAAGCGCTCATTTGCTCACAAAGTAACATTTGTGATCAGACGTAATCGCACTGCCATCACCTGGTCGAGCTGCTACTACCGCATCTTGACCTTCGTTCTGGTTAGTCGGCAGATGACTAACATTGGTGATAGACCTAAATCGCTGGCTTTACATCTGCGAAATCCCTTTCGCCGGGATGGTAAAATATTGACATCGATTTCTACGATTGTGCATAAACGGATTAGGTAAGCAATTAGCGAGCTAACAGCAGTCGGCGCCGCTTTAAGCCAACAACAAGGGTGAGTCCAAGCGCAAACAACGCTGCCGATGTAGCCTCGGATACATCATTGGGATTGGTCGGACTTTGCACACCGCCACTGAAACCGGCGCTTGCGAAATCGCTAATATTTGTTCCATCATTAAAAGCGTTACAGTTGTTGGAAATAGTATTGGTGTCCATGGTTACGGCAGCATTCAAGGCAAACGCACGGCCGCATAAAATTTTCGCCGAAGTGTCGAAGGTAATGCTTTGATCGGCAATAATATTTCCAGCAAAAGTCGTGCTACTACCTAAGGTCGCGGAGCTGCCGACTTGCCAATATACTCCCGAATTTGCGCCTCCATTAATAAACGAGACAACCGAGCCAGTCGAAGTCGTCAGCGAGGAACCGATCTGAAATACAAATAGTGCATTGGCCAAGCCTTGAGCATTCAGTGTCAGAGTGCCTGTCAATTGCGCTAAAGAGGAAAAAAAGTAAACTCCTGGAGTAAGAATGAGTCCGCCTAAATCCTGTCCAGACAAGTCATTGGTAAAAATTTTACCAGCAAGAGTATTATAGGCCGTAACAGCGTCCGCCTGAGCCTGGAGTGCAATCCCATCGGTTTGATGTACATTGCCTAGCAAGGAGACACTACCCAAACCAGTGATTGAACTACCTGGATAAAGACCCAGATCGCCGTAAATTGTGGTCGAGCCGGTATTAGTGACTGTTGAAGCCCCCATAACAGCGAAGTTTTGCGCCGAACCTAAAATGAGCGACGCCATTGCGGGCGATGAACTCAATAACACACCAACTAACATCAGTGCCAGGTAGGACATTTTTTTTTGTATTTTCATCAACGTTGCTCCTAGAGTGTTTTATGTTGCAGACTTAGCGCAATATAAGCTCACCCTTACCGTTAATCTGTGCGGGAACGCACACAAAAAATGTCGTGTCAAGAAAATTCTCCGGTCAATAAATCAGGACCGGCCGCAGCAATCTAAGAGCAATCTAGGCCACCCACCAAAAGCAATCTCAAAAAGCAATCTAGGCCACCCACCAAATAAGGCGGGCAAAGCTAAGATGTGCGAGTCCCCGTCGGCGCGAAGCGCTGGCGTTCATTTTCTATCAAGATAAGTGCATCGACACCCTATCAATACAAGCTGCGAAGGGGATTTGGGGGTTTTAGAAAAAACGATGCCGCGGACATTCATAGTCTTGTGATATGCACAAACAATCAGGCATCTGTTGTTAG
>JBBKWN010000128.1:0-29190 GCA_037968955.1 Rheinheimera sp.
GAGTAGCTTGACCGCTTTATCGAGGATGCCGTTGACGAACTTATGACTGTCGTCGGCGGCGAAGGCCTTGGCCAATTCGATGGCTTCATTGATGACCACCTTATATGGCACATCAAGACGGAATTTCAGCTCATAAGCTGACACTCGTAAAATGGCTTTCTCGACCAGATCAATGTCTTCAAACGGGCGGTCAATAAAAGGTTTGACAGCTTCGTCCAATACCGCGAAGTTCACCGCGACACCACGCAGAATATCTTGAAAATAACCAACATCCAGATGTTTGGTATTTTGTTCCAACAACAGTTGTTGCTCTATATCGCCAATCGGGTTTTTGCTGACTTGCCAGCAATAAACCCCTTGGACTGCCAGCGAACGAGACTGGCGACGCGCATTTGGTTTCATCTAAAAATCCTACAGTTGTGCTAACACGTTAACCATTTCCAAGGCAGACATAGCAGCTTCGCCGCCTTTATTGCCCATCTTGGTGCCAGCACGTTCGATCGCTTGTTCAATACTTTCAACAGTTAACACACCAAAAGCAACCGGCACGCTATATTGCATAGAGACTTGAGCGATGCCTTTGACACACTCACCGGCGACATATTCAAAATGGGGTGTGCCACCGCGGATCACAGCACCCAGTGCAATGATGCCATCGTATTTGCCGCTGGCTGCTATTTTTTGAACGGCAAGTGGCAGTTCAAAAGCACCAGGGATGCGTACGACCGTAATATCGTTTTCGGCGACGTCCCCAACACGTTTAAGGGTATCGAGCGCGCCATCTAATAAACTTTCCACAATAAAGCTATTAAAACGTGCCACGACAATGGCAAATTTTTTACCTTTGGCGGCTAAACCAGCTTCAATCACTTGCATGAGTCATCCTCGTTATGGTGGGAAGTTATATGAACTGTTCTAAAAAGGCCGCATATGATAGCACAACAATAGCCGCATCCGACTAGTGTTTATTCACAATTACGGCCTCGCGCGCTATTCGGAAACGTAATCGACAACTTCGAGGCCAAAGCCCGACAAGGCATGATAACGCTTCGGCTGACTGAGTAACCGCATCTGACGAACCCCGAGACTTGCCAGAATTTGTGACCCGACCCCAACATTGCGCGACGTACCTTTCCACGGCGCTGACACCGGTTTTTCGCCTTTATCTTCAGCTTCGAAATTTTGTACGGTGGTAATGAGTTCGTCGGTGCTTTCATGTTTACCCAACAACACTAAAACGCCACCTTCGTCATTGATACGCTTCATTGCACTATGCAGCGAAAAACTGCGGTTGGCAGCGCGATCGGCGAGCAACAAGTCACTAAAAGTATTGTGTAAATGCACTCGTACGAGCGTTGGCTGGTCGGCACTGATTTCACCTTTCACCAGCGCAAAGTGAATTTGATTATCGATGGTGTCACGAAATGTCACTAATTCGAATTCACCGACTTCGGTCGGCAATTTACAAGTGGCCACTTTTTCAATCGTCGTTTCATTTAGATTACGATACTCGATTAGGTCGGCGATGGTTCCAATTTTAATACCATGTTTGGCCGCAAACTTTTCAAGATCCGGCCGGCGCGCCATAGTACCGTCGTCATTGAGGATTTCCACAATTACCGATGCAGGTTCTAAACCGGCAAGTCGCGCCAAATCGCACCCTGCTTCAGTATGACCTGCGCGCACCAGCACCCCACCATCTTGCGCCATTAACGGAAAAATATGCCCAGGTTGCACAATGTCAGCCGCTTTAGCATCTCTGGCGACGGCGGCTTTAACAGTCCGTGCGCGATCCGCGGCCGAAATGCCGGTCGTTACTCCTTCGGCGGCCTCAATTGATGCGGTAAATGCCGTTGCAAACTGAGATTTATTCTTATCGACCATCAACTGTAAATTTAATTGTTTGCAGCGATCACGGGTTAACGTTAAACAAATCAGGCCTCGACCATAAGTCGCCATGAAGTTAATCGCATCAGGCGTGACATAATCGGCAGCCATCACCAAGTCACCTTCGTTTTCACGGTCTTCATCATCCATCAAAATGACCATTTTTCCGTTACGAATATCGTCAATAATTTCAGCTGGGGTATTTAATTGCATAACTCACCTTGGGTTAGTCACCCGTTGCAGGCTCAGAGGAAGCCACGTTGTTGTAATAACTCCAGACTGACACCTTGTTTTGCTGGTGCCTGATTGCCTGTTAATAATCGTTCTAAATATCGAGCCAATAAATCCACTTCCAAGTGCACCAACGACCCACACTGCAAACTTTGCAGCGTGGTATTTAACGCCGTATGCGGCACGATGGTTAAACGGAATTCATCACCTTTTAGCTCATTAACCGTCAGACTGACGCCATCAAGCGTAATTGACCCTTTTTCGGCAATGTACTTCCCAAGTTCTTCCGGTGTTTTGACGTAAATTTGCCACGCACGCCCGGTTTTTTCGATCCGACTGATCGTCGCAACGCCATCAACATGGCCGCTCACCAAATGCCCGCCTAATCGGGTGGTTGGCAACAATGCTTTTTCGAGGTTAACCCGCTGACCCGTTTTGTAACGGGCAAATAAAGTTTTCGCCAAAGTTTCGGTCGATAAATCAGCCTGAAACCAATCATCCCCAAAGGCAGTGACGGTTAAACAAACACCATTGCTGGCAATGCTGTCACCCAGCTTCACATCAGAAAAGTCTAGCGTGGCACTTTGAATACGAAGCGACAGATCTGAGGCATGTTGAGAAACTTGCGCCAACACGCCGCTGGCTTCAATAATACCGGTAAACATCAGTTATCGTCCTTTGAGTCGAGCAATCAAACGTAAATCTTCGCCAATTTTGCAAACATCTTGCCATTGCCAGCGCGGTGTGTCGCTGATGCTGCTAAAAACCGGCAATTGCAACATTGGTATCGCATTCTGGCCAAGTAACATCGGCGCTTGATAAAGCACCAACTCATCAATTAAGTTTTCATTCCAGAACTGACTTGCCAACTCGCTCCCTGCTTCAACCCATAATAAATGCACCGATTTTTCAGCAAGTGCATCAAGTAATGTCGGCAAATCAAAAAACTGATCTTGATTTATTGGCAATTCAAGCCGTTGTACTTGTGCTGCATCAACGTTCATTTTTGGCATGACGCCCAACTGATGCACCAGCAGAATATTGCCAGCAACGGCAAACAACGGTTCATTGCCGGTCAAGCGGCCACGCCGGTCCAGAATGACCCGCAGTGGCTGGCGTAGCTCACCGTTTTCAAGTGTCGGGACTACTGTTAAACGGACATTAAGCACTGCATCATCGGCCAATACCGTGTGCGCCGTTGATAATATAGCGCAGCTTTGTGCTCGAAATAATTGCACATCTTCACGCGCAGCAACTCCAGTGAGCCATTTACTTTGCCCGTTACTCAGGGCAATCCCACCGTCGAGGCTAGCGGCGAGTTTTAACCTGACAAAGGGGCGGCCATGTTGCATTTTGTGTAAAAAACCAGGGTTTAATGCAACGGCTTCGGTTTGCAATAAACCGGTTTCAACAACAATTCCGGCATCTTGGAGTAACTTCACACCATTGCCGGCAACCAATGGATTGGGATCCAGCATGGCGACAACCACCCGCATCACCCCAGCGGCAATCAGCGCGCGGGCGCAGGGCGGCGTCCGACCATAATGGCAACAAGGCTCTAATGTGACATAACAAGTTGCGCCGCGGGCAAGTTCGCCGGCCTGACGTAATGCAAAGACTTCAGCATGCGGCCCTCCGGCTTGTCGATGATAACCTTCGCCGACAATCACGCCATCTTTGACCAAAACCGCCCCAACATTAGGATTTGGCGATGTGGTAAAGCGCCCGCGGGCAGCCAATTCGATGGCAAGCTGCATATACTTTTGATCGAGCGCAGAGAAACTCACTTAATCATCCCCTAACCTGGCAATTTCTTCACCAAATTCGCGGATATCTTTAAATGAACGATACACCGATGCAAATCGCACATAGGCCACTTTATCGAGCTTCACCAGGCCATCCATAATTAAATGGCCTAACAATTCGCTTTGTACTTCGCGCTCACCGGTTGCCCGTAATTGTGACTCTACTTTGCTAATTAACAGCTCTACTTGTTCCGTTGGCACCGGCCGCTTCTCTAGAGATCGCTGTAAACCACTTCTAAGCTTGTCTTCATTGTACGGTTCACGCGAGCCATCTCGCTTGATGATCCTAGGCATCACCAGTTCCGCGGTTTCAAAGGTGGTAAAACGCTCATGACAAGCACCACACTCACGCCGACGGCGCACCTGATGGCCTTCTGCCACTAAGCGGGAATCGATAACTTTGGTGTCGTCAGCACGACAAAACGGACAAAACACGAGGGTGTTCCTTAAAAAAATGGCCGCAATTGCGGCCATCATATCATTGAAACTTCAATCAACCATAGACCGGAAAGCGGCCACAAAGCTCTGTCACTTGGCCTTTTACCCGCTCAACAACACCTTCATCACCTAAATTATCCAATACATCACAGATGTAATTTGCGACGATCCGGCTTTCAACTTCACCAAAACCACGGCGGGTAATGGCTGGCGTACCAATACGCAGGCCAGAAGTGACAAACGGTGAACGTGGGTCATTCGGGACCGAGTTTTTATTCACGGTGATGTGTGCACGGCCAAGCGCAGCGTCCGCATCTTTGCCGGTCATATTTTTATCAATTAAATCGAGTAAAAACAGATGGTTTTGCGTACCACCCGATACCACTTTATAACCGCGCGCTTGAAATTCGTCACACATCGCAACGGCGTTTTCAAGAACTTTCTGCTGATAGACTTTAAATTCCGGCTGTAATGCTTCTTTAAACGCTACAGCTTTAGCTGCAATTACATGCATCAAAGGGCCACCTTGGCCACCTGGGAACACCGCAGAATTTAGTTTTTTCTCAATCTCTTCGTTTTTACGTGCCAAGATCAAGCCACCGCGTGGACCCGCCAAAGTTTTGTGAGTCGTGGTGGTGACAACGTCAGCAATTGAAATTGGATTTGGATACAAACCTGCGGCAACTAAACCAGCGACATGCGCCATATCGACCATCAGGTAAGCACCCACTTTGTCGGCGATATCACGAAAACGCTGCCAATCGACAATCCCTGAGTAGGCCGAAAAACCAGCAATGACCAGTTTTGGCTTGTGTTCAAGTGCCAACGCTTCGGCTTGATCGTAATCAATCACACCCGTTTCAGGGTGCAGACCGTACTGCACTGCTTTATATAACTTGCCAGAGGAACTGACATGTGCACCGTGTGTCAGGTGACCACCGTGTGCCAAACTCATGCCTAAAATCGTATCACCCGCGTTTAACAACGCTAAAAAAACTGCGGCATTTGCTTGCGATCCAGAATGTGGTTGAACGTTTGCATAATCGGCGCCGAACAGTTCCTTAGCGCGTGAAATAGCTAAATCTTCAGCAACATCCACAAATTCACAACCGCCATAATAACGTTTATGGGGGTAACCTTCGGCATACTTATTAGTAAGCTGAGAACCTTGCGCTTCCAACACCCTTGGACTGCAGTAGTTTTCAGAGGCGATTAGTTCAATGTGTTGTTCCTGACGTACCGTTTCGTTCTGGATGGCTTGGGCTAATTCCGGATCAAAACCGGCGATGGTCATATCACGCTTTAACATGCTTACTCCTGCTGCGGCACAATGGCTTCAAAGTTGCGAATAAAGTAGCTAAAAAACTGGGCACTATGATACATCGAAAAGTTGAAGGATGCACTGATAAAGTGGCCGTCCATCCATCCGTTTCTCATCATCTGGTGTAGCGAGCAACTGGAAAGAGCAGTTGGATCTGTAAAGAATTACCGTCAGATCATTCACTTACTAATCAGGACTTGACAGATTGTTATTCAAACGCAAATATACTGTATATAAACACAGCAACCAAGCGATGCGTGGCCAACTGATGCGCAAAATCATTCACATTGATATGGACTGTTTTTTTGCCGCCGTCGAAATGCGTGATAATCCCCGCTATCGCGACGTCCCTATCGCCATCGGCGGCAGCCGTACAGAGCGAGGTGTGATCAGCACATGTAATTATCCGGCACGAGCCTTTGGTGTACGTTCGGCAATGCCGACTGGTCAAGCACTCAAATTATGTCCACAATTGATATTAATTGCTGGACAGATGGAAAAATACAAAGCAGCTAGTACCGCAATTCAAGCAATTTTTCATCGCTACTCAGCATTAGTTGAACCCTTATCGCTGGATGAAGCCTATTTGGATGTGTCTGATTGTTCTTTATTTTCGGGATCGGCAACGTTAATTGCGGAAGATATTAGGCGAACTATTTTCCACGAAACTGGCCTGACAGCGTCTGCGGGGGTGGCACCGAATAAATTTTTGGCGAAAATAGCCAGTGATGAAAATAAACCAAATGGTTTGTTTGTTTTACCGCCTAGCAAAGTTGCGGCTTTTGTCGAAAAGTTGCCCTTGCGAAAAATTCCTGGTGTCGGCCAGAAAACATCGGAACGCTTAGCCAAGTTAGGTTTGCATCTTTGTCGTGATCTTCAAAACACCGATTTGCAGTTATTGATCCGTGAATTTGGCAGCTATGCCGAAGTCCTGCTTGAACGCAGTCAAGGTGTTGATCATCGTTCGGTAGAAACAGAGCGAGAGCGTAAATCAATTGCTGTAGAACATACTTTCAGCGCTGATTTAAAAGAACTAACACAAGGACAGCAGTGTTTGTTGCAACTTTACAACAAACTGCATCAGCGAGTACATCGATGTGATGCTGCTCATCATATTCATAAAATTGGGATCAAACTGAAGTTTCAAGACTTCAGGCAGACCACTATAGAACGACAGCATCATGAACTTAACTTAACCGTGCTTGCACAATTGTTAGACCAAGCCTGGCAACGAGGCGAAGGCAAAGCCGTGCGGTTGGTCGGGATCCACGTCGGATTAAAAAGCCATCAACAAAAAGCGCAATTAGGGTTTAATTGGGATTAGCGGCGAGAAGAATAGTCAATGACAGCGAGGCTGCTTCAGTGGGGACTGAAGAAGAGAATTCATTACACGTGATCGGTAACTATCTCTGTTGAACCCCATTTTTTCGATCTATTTTACCTGCAACAAAAAGCCGACTCTATGAGTCGGCTTTTTACAGAAACTTTGACTATATGTTGCTATTAAGCAACTACAGTTACGTTCTCAGCCTGAGGACCTTTTTGGCCTTCAGTTACTTCAAAAGTCACTTTCTGACCTTCAACCAGAGTACGACGACCAGTGCCGTTGATTGCGCGGAAGTGAACGAAAACGTCTTTGCCGCCTTCACGCTCGATGAAACCAAAACCTTTATCTTCGTTGAACCACTTAACGGTACCGGAAATTAATTGTGACATAACATTCTCTTACTTTAACTAGATTTGCCATAAACTGGCGACTTAAATATAACCGGCCACGTTCGAGCTAGTACATATTACAACCCCATTATCAGTGAACCTAATAATTGGGTCAATAGGTATTGCTATCCCAACAGAAAAAAATCCCTGCTTACTGACCGCACCCACTGTCTGAAAGACAATCCTTTACAAACAATATGTTGCTATCGCACTCGCTTAGTTTTTGAGCGGGCAACTTTTCGAGTGTAGCACCATTTAACGAATATAAAACAAGCAAATTAGATTATTTTTGCTTTTTTTTAATCGGCGCCGAACCGTCATCACCGCCCTGAAAAAACTTCGGTGCTTTTTTTAATGTCGCTGGAATTTCAGAATTTGTACTGCCGACATGAACGGATTTTGGTTTCATTTTTGGCTTAGTTAACTTCTTAGAAACAACAGCAGGTTGTGCTTTAACACCGTTAAACTTCGCCTTTAGTCCGTCAACTTCGGCCATTTCTAGCGGGCGGCGCAAAAATTGTTCAATTTTAACAAAACTGTCCCAATCTTTTGGTCCGACTAAAGAGTATGCCTGCCCTTGTTGGCCAGCTCGACCGGTACGGCCAATTCGGTGCACGTATTCTTCGGGATGTTTGGGCATGTCGAAGTTAATCACATGTGAGACCTGAAGCAGGTCAAGACCTCGTGATGCTACATCTGTTGTGACTAAAACCTGATATTTATTGGTCGCAAAAGATTGCATCACTGAATTGCGTTGCGCTTGCGTCAATTTGCCATTGAGGCCCACGGCAGCCAACCCCGATTGCTGCACCACTAACGCCAGACGGTCGGTATCTTCTCTTGTTGCCGTAAAGATGATCAGCTGCTTAATGTCTTCTTTTTTAAGGAAGTGTTGCAACAAATTTTCTTTGTGGGTTAAGTTATCGACGAAATAACACAGCTGGCTAATATCTTTGTGCGGATCGTAACCCGCACCGATCGCCACGCGGTAAGGGTCTTTGAGTAATGATAGAGCCAGTTCATTTACGTCGGCATGATCAAGTGTCGCTGAAAACATCAGTGTTTGACGTAAACGGTGATTTGCTGCTTTATGAATGGCATTTAATTGCGGCATAAAACCTAAATCCAGCATTCGGTCAGCTTCATCCAAGATCAACATTTCCAGACCCTGTAGAAAAAAGCTCTTGTGCTCCAAGTGGTCCACCAAACGGCCAGGGGTTGCAACGATAATTTGTGGTTTTCGTTTTAACAATTTCTCCTGATCATTAAAGTTCTCGCCACCAACAATAAAAGCGCAAGTTAACCGAGTGTTTGCGACAAACAACCGAAGTTGCGCATAGATTTGGGAAGCCAATTCCCGAGTTGGCGCCAAGATGAGCGCTCGTGGATCCTGCTGCGATAGAGGTCGACTTTTTAACAGCCGTTGCATCATCGGCAGTAAATAGGCCAATGTTTTACCAGATCCGGTTTTCGACGATACGATTAAATCTTTGCCCACCATGACTGCAGGGACAGCTTCCTGCTGGATCGGTGTTGGCTGGGTAAAGCCCAGATGTTCAATCGAACGAATAAGTCTGGGATCAAGTCTTAAATCACGAAATGGCAATGTCGGCACTCTTCTTAGTTGAAAAACCCTGATAGCATAACTGAAAACCGTCTTACTCGTCAGCTTTTCCAAGCGCTGGCGCTACTTTGCAAGCCGGACGGAACGTGAAACAATAACAGCATGAGTATCATGCAAAGAGCAGACAATGAGTAAATCACTGCAAGAACAACTGTTAAAAGCTGGACTGGCTAACGCAAAAAAATTAACGGCAATAAAAAAAGAGAAACACAAAGAGCGTGTGCAAGCTGGCAAGAAAGGTGTGGTTGTGAACGAAGCTAGCGTCTTGGCGGAACAAAGTCGTCAAACGCAAATATTGAGAGATCAAGAATTAAATCGGCAAAAAACAGAAGTGCTGGCTAAAAAAGCGCTCGCGGCACAGGTAAAGCAAATTGTTGAATTGAACTCGCAGCAATACAAAGGCGATGTTGCGTTTAACTTTACCGATGGCAATTTGGTTAAACGGATCCATGTCACTGCGCTCATTCAGCAACAACTGGTCAAAGGGTTAATCGCCATCGCAAAGTTGGGGGAGCACTATCATTTGATCCCAATCCAAATTGCAGAAAAAGTACAACAACGATTACCGGCAACCATTATTGTCTTAAATCAAAAAGATGAATTACTGCCTGAAGACGATCCTTACGCAGACTTTCAAATTCCTGATGATCTGATGTGGTAATTAAAACAAACATGCCAAGTATTTATGAAGGGGAAATTGGTGCAGGTAAGCCGTAGCAAAACCACCGTAGTGTCTTATTTGGTATTGTCGGTATTTGGCGTGGTAGCCAGTTGGTTGAGTTGGTTTAACCATGACTATCGCGTTGAATATTCGGTTCCGGCCGTGTTTGCAACATTGATGCTATTTTGGATTAGAAATAACCCTACTTACTACGCCCAACCTTTCTATAGAAATGTATGGCGAACCAACACGTTGCTGTTATGGCTCACGGCAATACCTGGATTGTTGTTAAAGTTTCCAACATTAATAGCGGCATTTTGAGGACATAATGACTTCGGCCCCATATCAGCTGTCAGCGGCAACTCTCGCTGAATGTCTCGAAATTAGCCGTTACTTTAAAGACCCGCTAGACCTCAAACAATGGGGCGGCGACGGTTTTATCTTTCCGATACAACAACAGCAGTTTTTATCGCAGTTACAGCTGCCTGATACCACGAGTTTTGTATTTAAACGACAATCAATCGTCGTCGGTTTTGGTCAGATTTGTCAGCGTTTTGGCAAACACCATTTAGCCAGGTTGTGGATATCACCGGATGTACGTCGACAGAAGCTTAGTTATGCTTTGATTTTATCGCTGATGTCCCACGCAATACAGCAAAACAGCACCTTGGATTTTTCGCTGTTTGTATTTCGCCATAACAACATCGCGATCCATTGTTATCAACAACTTGGATTTCAAATTACCACGCAACCAGGGGCAGAACACCCGAGTTTATATTTTATGCAATTAAGCGGTACACGTGCCCAACAGCTTTTAGCAAGCAACAACAGGACAAAATGAATGCACATCTGGATTGATGCCGATGCCTGTCCCAAAGTATGCCGCGACATGTTATGCCGCGCTGCAGAGCGTACTGGCATATCGCTCACTTTTGTTTCGAATCACCCTATTCCGCTACCGGCCAGTCGCAATATAAAAGTGATCCGAGTTCAAGCTGGCTTTGATCGTGCTGACCAACGTATCGCACATGAAATTAAGGCTGGCGACCTATTGATAACACAAGATATCCCGCTTGCAGCACAAGTGGTTGACCTCGGCGCTACGGTTGTGACACCACGGGGCGATCTGCTAAACCGCGATAATATGACTGAGCGGTTAACGTTGCGAAATATGCAAGAAGAGCTCAGGGGTAGCGGTGTGCCATTAGGCGGGCCATCGCCACTTGACAACAAGGATAAACAAAAGTTTGGCAATGCACTCGACCGCTGGCTACAGCAGCGACCGAAATCGTAGCTATTGCCAGAGGTCGAGTGCCAAGTGCAAATATCGTCCCATGATTGAGTATTTAACCTTGATGTCGAGCGCTGATGCCTTTGACCGCAGGGTTAAAATTATTGGTCAATTGCCATTTCGGTTTGATTGGCGTTAACGGTAAGGTTCGTTTTCGAGCAACCATCACATAAGCGGCTCCAAAATAGTGTAAATGCTGATCAGCCCAATGGCGCAAGCCTAACGGCTGATGTTTGTCACCAAGCATACTGGTGCAAAATAATCGCTGTTCATAGAGAATTTCGAACCCCAGCAAATGAAGCCAGTCAGTGATCCGTGCGAGGCTAAAAAAACGGCCACTCCAAGGCAAACGGCTATGTAAGCCAGGCCACAGTTTTAGTAATCCACAGGCACTCATCGGATTAAAACCACTAATCAACAAATAACCGTCAGGCATTAATACCCGATGCGCCTCACGAATAACATGGTGCGGATCCTGAGCATACTCCAAACAATGTGCTAGTAGCACGGCATCAACCGCATGTTCAATGAATGGTAAATCATCCGGGTCGGCAATCAACGTGGCGAGCTCAGGCGCCGTTGCCAATCTAATTTGATGCTTAATGCTACAAGCACTGGTATCGAGTGCACTGCTAAGATTACCCACTTTTAACAAATGATAGCCAAATATCCTCGGCCACCATAGGTTAAACTGTGCTTCCAGTTGTTGCGCTAAAGCAAGACCTTGCGCAAACTGCTGCCAACTTGTTGGAATTGTCGCGCTGGTATGCCGGCTTAATGCTGGTTTCATCCGAAGCCGCCTTTAATTGCTGTAACTCGCCACTTGCGAGCCAAATGAAATGAAAAGCTATTGAGTCAATGTCCAGTTTCATGAAAAATATGCACAGAGAATCATCCATGCACCATATCACTGCTTTACCCGCTTTTAAAGACAACTATATCTGGTGTATTCAGTTGTCTGAACAACCGTATGTATTGGTGGTCGACCCCGGTGATCCCGATGTTGTGCAGGCCTATTTACGACAACACAACTTACAGCTGGCGGCGATACTGGTGACACATCATCATTGGGACCACGTCGATGGCCTCGCTCAATTACAGCAACAATGGCCGCAAGCACACGTCTATTTGCCCGAAGCAGAGCAGCATAAAATTAATCATTTGACCTTAAATTGCCATTATGTCAAAGCTGATGAAATCATTGAAATTCCAACACTGGCGCTTCATTTTCGGGTGCTAAGTACACCAGGTCATACCCTAGGTCACGTGTGTTATGTCGCTCGTGAGCAACAACATAGCTGGTTATTTTGTGGCGACACGCTGTTTAGTGGCGGCTGTGGCCGTTTATTTGAAGGCACTGCCGCACAAATGTACCATTCGTTGTGCACGCTCAATCTGTTGCCTGCAGATACGCAGGTGTTTTGCACACATGAATACACGATATCCAACCTAAAATTCGCCGGAGAAGTTGAACCTGATAATTTCGCAATCGCCGAACATCTCGAACGTTGTGAAAAGTTACGTCAACAAGGCGATATTACATTGCCATCGACCCTTGCACTGGAACGAAAAATCAACCCGTTTTTGCGTTGCGATCAATCAAAACTCCAACAACATTGGCGGCAAGCTGACGCACAAAGCTTGTTCGCGTTTCTTCGTGCATGGAAAAATCGGTTTTGATACAAACTTGCATTCAAGCTTGCAAAAGGTAACATACGCGTTTTTATGATCAGCTTGGTGTCGAGTGGTCTCCAAAAAGGTAAGTCTTAACATGATAAAACTGTTGTTAGTGTTGCCACTGCTGATTTGGTTAAACGGCTGTTCGAATCAACAAAAGGCGGATTCAACAACGCCGCCGCGACCGCAACTTAAAACACAAAAGCAAACGCGTCCCACACCAGCGGTTCTAGCGCCGACGGTTACTACGTCAATCCCATTGGCTGTTCAATCCAGTGCGCAATCGTTATCTGAACTGCCAGATGTATGGTTGCGGATCCGAGCACAAATTCAAATAGCGGTGCCAAATACTTTGGAAGTCACTGAACAACGAGAATTCTATCGTCGGAATCAACGTTTGTTAAACCAAGTCGCGGTTCGGGCGGAACCCTTTTTATATCATGTGGTGACCGAATTAGAACGACGAAAGATGCCAGTTGAGTTAGCGTTATTACCCATAGTCGAGAGTTCGTTTAATCCGCTGGCGAATGCCGGCGCGCCGGCAGGACTTTGGCAAATTGTACCGCAAACAGCCCGTAACTTTGGCCTACAACGGAACGATTGGTATGACGGACGTAAAGATCCAATTGCCTCGACCGAAGCCGCGTTAGATTACTTGCAATACCTTTACAACAACCTCGGTGAAGACTGGTTAAATGCCGTCGCTGGCTACAATTCAGGGGAAGGTCGAGTACTAAATGCCATCGCGGCAAACCAAGCCAAAGGCATGCCGATTGATTTCTGGTCGCTGAACCTGCCAAAATTATCCACTGTCTATTTGCCTAAGTGGCTGGCTTTGATTGACTTACTTCAACACTCAGAAAAATATGAGATCAGCTGGCAAGCTATTGACAACAAACCACAGATTGGCTTTACCAATATAAAAGGGCCGGTCGATTTAAATCAGGTCGCCAACCTAACACAATTGTCCCTTAGCGAAATTAAAACTCTCAACCCAGGATTTAAACGTAACAACACCCCACCTGGAGAACAACCTTTAGTCTTGCCATTAGCAAAAATGGATTTATTCGCGAAAAATCGCTCACAACTACGATCAATACGTTTAGAAGATATTGCCCGCTACAAAGTAAAATCTGGTGACAGCTTGGGCGTTATCGCAAGCAAACATGATATGACGGTAGCCAAACTGAAACAGTTAAACCAATTGAAGTCCGATCGTTTAACGATTGGCCAGCAGTTATACATTAGTAACGTGGCGAACGGTACCGTGCAAGTCACCAGTTCAAGTCGTAAATCAGTTAATTATCAGGTGAAGTCTGGCGACAATCTGTGGCTGATTGCTAAACAATTTAAAGTTGATCCGGACGACTTGGCTGCCTTGAATAAATTATCCGCCAATAGTGGGTTAAAACCAGGCCAAAGCCTGAAAATACCGGCAAGTCGTATTGAATCAAAAGCGCGCGCGGGACAAAAAAAGCAGCTGTATATCGTTAAAGCGGGTGATTCTTTAGATAAAATTGCGAAAAAACAAAAAGTAAAATTGACAGACTTGCTCAAGTGGAACAGGTTAACTGCTGATACTCTGCTGCAACCAGGGCAGAAATTACAGCTAGTATTAGTTTCTGGGAGTAGTTAATTTTAATTTGTCACGACTAAATTTTCCAACTAACCGCTATGTGAGGTCATTATGTTGCAGACAAAGAGTCGTTTTCTCAACGGATATGGGCTAATTGTAGGTTTATTATTCAGCCCTTTGGCATTGGCAGATTTTGATTATTCCGGTCAAGGTCAGCTATATGACGAAGCCGGTTTGGCACAGAATTTTAATTTTGGTTTTTCTTTCTTGCTGCACGAAGGCGAATACGTTTTTAAGGCTGGTCGTCTCAGTATGGCCGTCGATGAAGTACCAAAGCGCTATACATTGGAACTGGTACTTAATGCCAAGCAGCAAATTTGGGTCAGCGATTTTAGTAAAAAACCGCTACTTGGGTTTGATTGGCAAATTGGCGATCATCAACTGCGGTTAAAAAAAGAGCCTGATTCGTCGCCACAGGCTGGACAGTACAAATTAACCATCGACAAAGTAGACTACTTTTTTACCAGCAAAAATCGTGGTCAAATCCAGTTTAAATTCACCAGTAAAGGCATCAGTGAAATTGAGGTGGACAGCATGATGACGCAAAAACGTTAAACTTCAAACGTCGAGTTTCGTTTTCCAGGTTGCCGCTCCGACTGCAATTGCAGTGCCGGCAAAATACCCCAGAGAATACAAACCAGCGGTGCTGGCCAAGTCCACCAGTAGTCAGTGACTATACCTAAACCAACCCACCAACCATAAATTAACGCAGTTAAGTGGAAGACAACTCCGAAGCAGCCTAGATAAAATAACGTCGCATTTAGCCACTTTTTAGGAACTTTTAATTTACTCATTGAAGGCACCCGTTTCAGATTGCTGTAAATGATAGAAAGTATCGGTCAACTGAAACTGTTGTAATGCAGTCCAGCACGGCACCGGCAAATCTTGCTCCTGGCGCCGACGGCGGAAAACTACCACATAACTGCTCAAGTGCATAATGGTCTGCAACAAGGTGGGTTGTACAACTTCATTTAAACTGAGCCGATACATCACGGCATCACAGATATGAGTCTCAAAGCCCCACAACAGCATCATATAGGCACTGATTAGGCAATGATCAGGGATCCCCTCCTGAAACATATCTTCTTCTGTCAACTGCTGTTGCGCCGGTGGCATGGTAGATAACAGCACCAGCGGCCCAATGACCTGCATTAGACCTGCCATAAAGGCTTGCTCTGCTAACCCTGCGCCGCTTTGTTGCGTCTTCGCCAGTTGACTGGCCATCGTCGCCAATTCGAACGAGTCATCTAACAAACGTTGATGTAAGTCAGGACGAATTTTGCCATCATACTGACTATGTAGCTGGACCGCGAAGGCGATTGTTTTAATCATCGTTCGACCAAGCCGTGTTACAACCTCTGTTAAATCCAAAGTATGCCTGCTAAAGCCAAGATAAGCTGAATTGGCGATCTGTAATAACTTAGCCGCCAACGGCGCTTCTCGTGCCAGTGACGCAGCGAGTGCGACCGTTGAGCTGTCTTCATCAGAAAGCAATTTCATCAAGGTTTGATAATTACTGCGCTGGATTGGCAGTGTATTGATTCGACCGAGTTGGTAGCGGCTGTGCGCGGTAAAAGGCCCATGGCTCAGCAGCTCGACGCGCTGGAACACTGCTAATACTTGCGGCTCGGTAAAAGGTTTCCCCAACACCAAATGTGCGCAGTGGGTCGTTGCTAACAACATGGCGTCCGAGGTATCACTGCTCATCAACACACGAATGGTGATCGGGCTATGATCGCAGGCATATTCCAGCAAAGTTTCACCGCTGTCGGACGGCCCTAGTCGTTCCGTTATCAGTAAATCGACCGGTTCACGCGCTAATAAATCTCTGACAGAGGCAGCATCAGACAGATAACTGCAATGCCAGTGTGGCACCAGCCGTTGCAATAAACGGCGAATTGCGGCCTGATAAGCGGGGTCTTGCTCAACGATAATGGCCCGCAACGATAGCTGTTGTTCAGTCATCGGCTAACTGCTCCAATTGGTATTGACTTGCCTTTGACGATACTTAGGCGAAAAAGTCAGCTTCTGTCAAGGTACGCCAAAACACATAACCCTGAATAAAATCGCACAGCATGTTTTGCATAACGGAAAATTGGCCGATTGATGCCATCCCTTGTGCGAACACCGGCATCTCTAAACCGTACGCAATTCTAATTATTTGCTGCACTGTACTGCTACTTTGCAGCGAGTCTTCCAGTTCAATGAACTAACTTCGGTCAAGTTGAAGTACATCAAGCGGTAATGTCCCACATATGGCAGCGAAGAAACGTCGGTGCAAACGAGGTAGGCGCTCGCTGGCGCCGAGTTTAGTTGGTCATTGACCTATCACCAACCATCACCAAGTTAATCGCCGACCGCTATTGCGCATCTTGTTGTTGCTCAGGCGCTGCAGCAATAAATGCTGGTAGCGTCTGGCAATACTTATAGACACGCCATAAAGTTGGATAGGACGACATATCAAGCCCAAAACGCAACGCATTATAAATTTGCGGAATTAAACATAAATCGGCCCATGTAACCGTATCCCCAAAACAACAATTGCCGGCTTGTGGCGCGAGGCGCGTTTCTAACGCCTGAAAACCTTGTTGCAACCAGTGTTGGATCCAATGCAGTTTTTGTTGTTCGGATAATTGTAACGGTCCGGTCAGATACTGTAGCACCCGCAAATTGCTCAGCGGGTGGATATCACAAGCAATATCCAGCGTCACGGCACGAACTTTCATCGCCAGGTGCACATCCACAGGTAATAACGGCGGCTGTGGCTGTTTAATTTCTAAGTATTCCAATATCGCAAGTGACTGATTTAAAGTAAGTTCACCATCAATCAACGTCGGTACTAACTGCGACGGGTTCAGCGTTTTATAAGCGGGTAACCGTTGTTGCCCGCCGTCTTTTAATAGGTGAACATACTGCAGATCGGCAGAAATTTCTTTGAACGCTAGAGCAATGCGTACCCGATACGCCGCAGATGAACGCCAATAACTGTAAAACTCCATCGGAAACTCCTTGTTAAACCAGCTTCGCAGCTAAAATGACGGCACATCAGCATTGCTAAGACCTGTAAACTACTACCGCGATTACAGCAAAGGCCACCCTGGTCGGCGGCCTTTGCTATTACGGGTGATTATTATCGTGCTAGATATTGCACGACTTGCTGATCGATAGCACCAAAGATACTGTCGCCTTGCGAGTCGAGCATTTCCAGACGGATCCTATCGCCAAACTTCATAAAACCGGTACTTGGTTTGCCATCACGAATAGTTTCAATCATTCGAACTTCGGCGATACAACTGTAACCTAGGCCACCTTCATCGATTGAAGTGCCATAATCGGTGCCTTGTTTATTTGACACTGTACCAGAGCCTATTACGGCACCAGCGCCTAAATTACGCGTTTTCGCCGCATGAGCCACCAACTGACCAAAATCGAAAGTCATGTCGACACCGGCATTTGGTTTGCCAAACAGTTTGCCATTTAAATGCGAAATCAGTGGTAGATGCAACTTAGCATCTTGCCAATGGGTCCCAAGTTCTTCTGGCGTTACCGCAACCGGGCTAAACGCGGAGGCGGGTTTAGACTGAAAAAACCCAAAACCTTTGGCTAATTCATTCGGAATAAGACCACGCAACGACACGTCATTCACTAACATCACTAGCCGGATCTGACTGCGGGCTTGCTCGGGCGACGAAGCCATTGCAACATCACCGGTGATCACAGCCACTTCGCCTTCAAAATCGATACCGTAATCTTCGCTTACGACTTCAACATTGTCCTGCGGCCCAATAAAATCATCCGAACCGCCCTGATACATCAGCGGATCAGTCCAAAAACTAGGTGGCATTTCTGAATTGCGGGCACGACGAACTAATTCGACATGGTTCACATAAGCGCTGCCATCAGCCCATTGATAAGCCCTTGGTAATGGCGATTCACATTGACTTTCGTCAAATGAAAACTCACCCTCAACGCTACCATGGTTCAGACCTTGATACACTTTGGCGAGCTCAGGCGCTAAGCTAGACCAATGATCTAACAGGTATTGCATTGTTGCTGCAAGCTGCGGCACCGCCACAGCTTTTTTAAGGTCACGGCTTACGACCACGAGTTTGCCATCACGGCTGCCGTTTTTCAGACTGGCTAATTTCATTACAACAAATCCTTACTGAAGGGTTACCGCGAAAGCTACTTTGTCCGCAGTATTCCCAATTGAACTCAGGTTGCTGGGGTGATTTTCCAGCTGTTGACATAATCCGGATTTTCGGTCGATTCTGCTGCTAGCCCGACTTCCAAGCCATCTCGGGTATCGAGCATCACTGCCACTTCGTCAGTAAATTTTTTCCGATATTCCCGTCCAGCCTGAAACGCTTTTGGATGTGGGCCATGGGTAAAGCCAGCCGGATGGAATGTGACCATGCCTTTTTCAATATTGTCACGGCTGAAAAAGTCGCCAGCATGATAAAACAATACTTCGTCATAATCGTCATTGTTATGATAAAACGGCACTTTTAACGCACCAGGATCACTTTCAATCGGCCGCGGCACAAAAGTACAGACCACAAAACGCTGCGCCACAAAGGTGGTATGCGCTGATGGCGGCAAATGATAACGATGACTCATCAACGGCCGGATATCACGCCAATTAATTCTAATCACAGTTAAATCGCCATGCCAACCAATCGCATCCAGCGGGTTAAATGGGAAGGTGACCGTCGACACTTTATTGTGGCGTTTGATCTGCACTTGCGTGGTTGTTTCGCTGTACTGAGCTTTAAACGCTTCGTCAATTTTTGGGGTGTCGAGCATCGCCGCATCGAATATTGCGTGATTGCCAACTAAGCCCTTTTCCGGCAATTGATAGGAATCATTGGTCGCTTCGATCATCAACACAAATAACGGCTCGTTCGGTACTAACCGCCACATGGTTGAACGCGGGATCACGACATAGTCGCCATCACGCAAGCTCATATGACCATAATCACAATAAAGCTCAGCACTGCCTTCATGAATAAATAGCAAGTCATCGCCATCGGCGTTGCGAACCAGATATTCCATCGGCGTGCTCAAGCGCCAGGTACGCATTTTACAATGGGCGTTGTGTAGCAAGTCTGGCACTGCCCATGGCGAATTCGCTTGGTCAGCGCCAATGTGATTAAAGTTAAACAACCGTGGCCGTAACGGGCCTTGCCAGTCACTCCAACCGGTTGGGGCGTGGGTATGATGCAAGTGTGAGGCTGGCCCGAAAAAACCGCTACGCCCCACTTCTCGTTCATAAATCGCCTGCTCCGGAAAGTCAGCGTGCGCTTGGCGCGACACATCACCTTCTTTTAACGGAAACGACACCCATTTACGCATCGGCGAGTACTCCGCGACGAATTTGATCTTCTTCAATCGATTCAAATAGGGCTTTGAAGTTACCTTCGCCAAAGCCTTCATTGCCTTTACGCTGAATAATTTCAAAAAATACCGGGCCAATCACGGTTTTGGTGAAAATTTGCAGCAAGATGCCGTCTTTTTCCGGCGCGCCATCAATCAGAATGCGCAATTCACGTAGCATGTCGGTATCTTCGGTGTGGCCAACAACCCGGCTGTCGACTTTGTTGTAATAGGTATCAGGGGTTGGCATAAACTCCATCCCACGGGCTCGTAACGTGCGAACTGTTTCGTAGATATCTTCACTTGTTAATGCGATATGCTGAATACCTTCGCCCTTGTATTCGCGAATAAATTCTTCAATTTGTGATTTATCATCCGATGATTCGTTAATCGGAATACGGATTTTGCCACAAGGTGCAGTCATGGCGCGTGAGACCAAACCGGTCAATTTACCTTCGATATCAAAATAGCGGATCTCGCGGAAGTTGCCGATTTTTTCGTAAAAGCCAGACCATACATTCATATTACCGCGGCGTACGTTGTGGGTTAAATGGTCGAGAACTTCCAAACCAACACTGTGAGCTGCCATCTGCGCTTGCCAGTTGTCGTAAAATTTAAAGTCAATGTCATAAACCGAATCTTGACCGTAGCGGTCAACAAAATACAACAGGCTGCTGCCGATACCGTACACGGCAGGAATATTTAGCTCCATGGGGCCAATTTGGTTGTTATATTCTTTCGCGCCATTTTCAACCGCATGTTTTAACGCGGCAGCGGCGTCTTTGACGCGAAACGCCATCGCACACACACTTGGTCCGTGGGTGCGGGCAAACTGCTCAGCCTGAGAATTAGGCTCACCGTTAACAATAAAGTTAACGTCACCTTGTTTGTATAACCACGCTTGTTTTGAGCGGTGTTGTGCAACTTCAGTAAACCCAAGGGCGGCAAAAAGTTGTTTTAACTTATTGATACCCTCTGCGTCAGCAGCCGTATATTCAACAAACTCAAAACCATCGGTTCCTAACGGATTAATAGGATCAAACATCAGCAGACTCCAGAGACAAATAATTGTTTTGTGACCGATATCTTGAGCTGTTTGGTTAAAAAAGGAAGTGTCGTGGCTAACATGATGCTAACAGTTAAAAACCACCATTTTGTACAATTAAGTATACGAACGCAGATATTCGATTAAAAAGTGCAGAAAAAGACCCGGATCCGGCGATCCAAGTCTACCTCTGGTAAAGTTAACAACACAAAGCGTAATTAAATTTTTACGCTCTTACGATTAATGCCATATTCTCGCAATTTATTCGCGACCGCGGTGTGACTTAAGCCCAATTTTTTGGCCAATTGTCTAGAGCTTGGGTACGCTGGAAATAGTTTTCGCAATAAATTTGATTCAAATCTTTTGACTGCTTCATCGAGCGTGCCATCAAAATCTTTTTCAAGGTAGCCAAAGTCATTGGTATAACTAGGCAGCTGCAACTGTTCTTTGTCAAGTTCGTAACCTTCAAGCAAGGTGACGGCTCGATACAGCGCATTTTCAAGCTGCCGAACGTTGCCGGGCCAAGGGTATTGCTGGATAAACTGGGCGCAAGATTCCGTTAAACGCGGTGTATTGCGGCCCAATCGTGCAGCAAACCGACTCATAAAAAACTCGCTTAGCGGCACAATGTCTTGCTTGCGATCACGTAACGGTGGCAAAGCCAAGGTCAGGACATTCAGGCGATAGTACAAATCCTCGCGAAACTTACCTTCCTGCACCATGCCGGGTAAGTCTTTTTGGGTGGTGCAAATGACCCTGACATCCACTTTAACTTCGTTTTCGTCGGCAACCCGGCGAAAACTACCATCTTGTAAAAACCGCAACAACTTCGTTTGCAGCTCCCGCGACATTTCGCCGACTTCATCTAAAAAGACCGTGCCTTTGTTGGCTTGTTCAAAAATGCCTTTTTTACCTTCAGTGGTTCCTGGAAATGCGTTCGGTCCATAGCCAAATAATTCAGATTCGGCAACGTTATCGGGCAGTGCCGCACAATTGACAGCTAAAAATGGCTTACCCGCCCTGTTACTGCCGCCATGGCAAGCACGCGCCAATAACTCTTTACCGGTGCCGGTTTCGCCCACAATCAGAATAGGAGCGTCAAGCTGCGCCATTTTTTTGGCCTCGCGCACCACACGGCGCATGACATTACTGTTGGCCTGCAAACTATTAAAGCTTTCCTGATCGCCTTTTTTGAACACAACCATTTGCTCGCCAAGCCGGCTTTCAGATTTTAAATTGATCACCGCTCCGGCCAAACATTCATGCCCAGTATCGTCAGGAACCATCACCGGCAGTACATCAGCAATAAATCGCTTGCCATGAATTTCAAACCGGCGGGTTTGTGCCAGCACATCATCGCTTTCCAGCCAGCGCAAAAAATTAAAACCTTTAACCATCGTTGCCAATGACTGCCCCATAATGTCGTCCGACGATACCGACAACGCACGTAACGCGGCATCATTAATAATCGTGACATTAGCTTTAGTGTCAATGGCAATCACACCATCTGGCAACGTTTTTAATAGAGTTGACAGCTCATTGTGCTCGCGCTCAGAAGGTAAAAAGGCGGTCGTTTTGACATCCTCAACACCAGGGATCCGTCGAATTTTGACCATTAATTCCTGAAATTTTTCAAAATCAATTCCAGGGAACGCCACATACATCCGACCTAATTGCGGGTCAACTTCTATGCCTCGTAAATCAATCTGGTAATGCACCAGTATATTCAGCACTTCTTGAGCTATACCAACTCTATCCTGACAATGGATCTCTAAACGCATCGCCTTACACACCTTTTCCTGAGAGGTTTGATTTCATAATACGGTATCTATGGCTAAAGAGACCAGTGCTTTTTGTAAACTTTTGTGAACAAACAATGGTGCTTTAACTGAAGCGCTGGCAATGTTACGCGTGGGACATAGGAGATGACTTTGGCAACCGAGATGTTTTATACACGGCTGACGCTTACAGCGTTTCCAGTCATGACTTTGTCTATGCGGAAAATATTGCACAAAAACGTAAAAAGGCTACCATCGTAGCCTTCGCAATACCCTATTTAAAGCTAGATAGGTTTTAGTCAGTCAAAAGCATATCGGTCTTAGCGGCACAAATAAAATCGTTTTTATGCAGACCTTTAATAGAATGCGACCACCAAGTTACCGTTAACTTACCCCACTCGAGCAGCAATGCTGGATGATGTCCCTCAGCCTCGGCAAGCTCTGCCACTTTCTGATGAAAAGCCCAAGCCAGCTTAAAATTCTTGAACTTGTAGCTGCGTTCCAGCTGCAAGATGCCATCCCGAGACATTGGCGTCCAATCAGGGATCTGGCGCATCAGTTGTGGCAACTCTTCATCAGAAACTCGTGGCGCATCGGCGCGACAAGCTTCACATTTCATTACGGCTAATTCAGTCATCTTTATTCTCAGTTTAGTCAATTCAAACGGCAATCAAATCAGGTAGTCGTTCATCAAGCCACAGCGCTAGCTGGCTTTTTTTGTTTTGGCGGAAACTTCGGCGCATGTAAACCCAATGCTTTGGCTGCTTGCACCAGCGACATTAAGTCCATTTGTGCTATTTCAAACAAATCATGGATTTTTTCAATCTTAAAATAAATCGGTTGCATGATATCAATCCGGTATGGGGTACGCAGTACTTCAACCACTTGTAACATATGGCGATCTGGAACGTCGGAATGCATCGCATATTGGGTCTCGCCCGGAGAGGATAAAATACCTCCGCCGTAAATTCTTAAACCATCGGCAGTTTGCATCAGTCCAAATTCGATAGTAAACCAGTATAACCGGGCCAGATAAACTCGGTCTTCTTTACTCGCTGCCAACCCAAGCTTACCGTAAATGTGTGTAAACTCGGCAAAATCAGGATTGGTCAACATCGCGCAATGACCAAAAATTTCATGGAAAATATCGGGTTCCTGCAAATAATCAAATTCTTCTTTACTGCGGATAAATGTCGCCACCGGAAACTTTTTATTGGCAAGAAGTTCAAAAAATCGATCAAAACTAATCAGCGCCGGCACTTCTGCGCATTCCCACCCAGTCGGGGCCCGCAGCACTTGACTCACTTCTTCGAGTTGCGGGATCCGATCTAACGGCAGTTTTAACTTGTCTAAACCAGCCATGTACTCATCACAGGCTTTGCCGGAGATACAGGACAACTGGCGGGCGATTAACTGACTCCAGATAGCATTGTCTTCATCGCTCCATGCGATAAAACCGTGCTCGTCGGACTGCTTCGAGACATAACTACTCATAACGACAACCTGTTGAAATTTGCTTAGCCTATAGCTCTGACGGCTGGGCTTTGATAGCCGAATCCTAGTTGATTGAGATCCGGCTGTTAATGACCTATGTTAAATTCGCCTTGAATATTACGTAAATATTATTGTACAAAGCACACTAAGCTTAGCGTATCACGTTGTTTTAACTTAACTTAATTGTTGTGTTTGCATCTTTACTAATGCTTGCGACAAGTCGGCAATGATGTCTTCAACATGCTCAAGACCGACCGAAATCCGGATCAGCCCATCGCTAATGCCGGCCATCTGGCGTTCTTCGGCGGTATATGGGCTGTGAGTCATCGACGCCGGATGCTGAATTAACGACTCGGCATCACCTAAACTCACTGCCAAACTAAGTAACTGACATTGATTAATAAAATATCGTCCATCGTCGAGACTGCCGTTCAGTTCAAACGCCAGCACACCGCCGGCGGCTGACATTTGTTTACCAATAAATTTATGCCCAGGATGATCTGGCAAGCCCGGATAATAGACCTTGGCAATGGCTGGATGCTGCGCCAAATATTCAGCTACTTTTTGCGCGTTACGACAATGGCGCTCCATCCGAACTGATAAAGTTTTTAAACCACGAATAATTAACCAGGCGTCATGCGGGCTGATAGTTGCGCCCATATCTTTGAGCGTGGTGAGTTTGATGGTTTGGATTTTGTCAGCGTCCGACACAATAATCCCGGCAACGACATCGCCATGACCGTTCAGATATTTAGTGGCACTGTGCAAAACAATATCAATGCCAAAACGCGCCGGTTGTTGCAACAACGGTGTCAGGAAGGTGTTATCGATGACCGACAATATTTGGTGCTTTTGGCAGAACTTGCCCAAAAATTCTAAATCAAGCACCACCAAATTGGGGTTAATCGGTGTTTCTGCAAACAACATTTTGGTGTTTGGCTGCAATGCAGCAGCAACGGCTTCGTGGTCCGTCATATCGACAAAACTAACTTCAATGCCATAACGGGCAAACTGATGATTAAAGAGCGCAAAACTACAGCCATAAATGGCTTTGCTGGCCAGTAGATGATCACCTTGTTGTAAAAACGCCATGGTCGCCGCAGCGACGGCGCCCATCCCCGTGGCTGTTGCCGCTGCATCCGCCATCCCCTCTAACGCCGCTACTTTGAGTTCAAGCTCTCGGGTTGTCGGATTGCCTAACCGGGTGTAAATATAGCCAGGTTGTTCACCAGCAAAGCGCGCGGCACCTTGCTCTGCACTATCGAACACAAAGGTAGACGTTTGATACAACGGTGTTGCCAACGCACCGTATTGGGCGTCTTTAACTTTTCCAGCGTGAATACACTGCGTTTCTGGATGATGCGAGGTGTGAAATGGATGTTGATTACTGCGACTGCTCATACCACAAATTGCCTTAGATGATTTTTCAATCACTAAAGCAAATTAGTTATATAAAGCACAAGGCATGCAGACATCTGTCTGTCTATGTGTAAATAGCGCTGTCAACGTCGACCAGCACTAAATGTAACATTTAGTTTGCAGTCGATACCGGCGACAACCGTTTTAATAAATCAGCCAATACCTGTTTTACTAGCGATTTATCGCTGATTGCGCTGGGTAATGGACGCAGTTGCTGTTGTGCAAAACGACCAAGCCTTGCCACCATCACTCCCGCAAGCACCCCTTGGCCCAAGCGAGCTGATAATTTCCCTGACAACTCAGCGCCGACCAAATCAGCACCAACATCGACCGCCATTTCCGCGGCTCCGGTAAAAAACACCGTTTTCACAAACTGCTTCATCAGCGACAAACTGCGTAATCTGCCTACAGGCGCACCGTAAAGCACAGATAACTCACGGAGCATGATCGCCCCTCGCCATAACACTAACAACATGTCTGCCAGCGCAAATGGACTGAGCGCAACGGCAACCCCTGTTTGCATCGCGGCTTGTCGAATTTGTAAGTCGGCAGCTTTATCGATATGAGTTAATACTGTTAATTCAAAAAGTTGCAGTAATTCTGCGTCAGTAAATTCAGCCTTCCGCTGTTTTTCAAAATTCTGCCAGTGACTTTGCTCACGAGTTTCACCCATCGCCACGGCCATCTCCTGACACAGCGCATAGGCTTCGCCAAATTGCATGGATTGTTGCAACCTGGCATTGACGATTCGCCATTGCCGGCGCATTTTTAATTGCCGCCACAACTGCCACTCACGCACACCAAACCGGGCCAATAACACCGATGACAGTAACGTCAAACCGGAAACGGCAACCCCTTGCAACATACCGTTTTGCCAGCTTTGCTCGATAAACTGCCACCACTGAACTGCAGCGACGGTCGTTAAACTCAACAATGCGCCCCCCCACAACCAAAACCCGCGGCTACTTTTTTTCGCTGTATCTGCGGATATCTGCTGGGCTTCAATAGTAAATTGTTCGGTTTTAAACTCTGTCGCCTGCTGTAATTTACGAACTGTGTCGGTTGAGTCTGCCTGTTGTAATTCCGGTTGCAACGATACAAATTCAGCTTCGGCGAAGGTGGTGGTCTTTTTTAATTCGCTCATTGCAATTTGTCCCCCAGTAAAAACTCCAATGCTTGATCCAGTCTCAGTTGCGGTAAGATTTTTTGCGCAGCCAGCGTTTTTGGTAAAAAGTCAGGAAACGCAAAGGCATGATGTTCAAACAACAACGGTGATGGCATCGACATTGGCACTTCGCCCGGAAAAATGGTCTGACGCTCGCCGGTACGTGCCGAAATTCCTTGCAAACAAGGCACTAAACCGTCTGGCGTTTGAACCTGGCCTACTTCGGTGGTGACCACGGCTGCCAGCGCCAGCGCTTCTGACTGACAATATTGAAAACGGCTATCCTGTAGCGGTTGTTGCAATAGCTGTTGCAATAACAAAGTAAGATTCTTGTGCTGCTCCGGTGTTAATTGGTCCGCTTTACTGGCCGCAAACAGTACTTTACTAATTTTCGGATCAAATAATCGCTGCAACCAGCCTGAGGGGCCGTAATGAAAGCTCTGCAAAATCAGCATCAACGCCTGCTGTAGTTCTTGCAAAACATGATATCCGTCATTTAATGCGGATAAACAATCAACCAGCACGACTTGCCGGTCCAAGCTGGAAAAATATCGCTGATAAAAAGGAGTCACCACCAGTTGCTGATAACTCTGGTAATGCCGCTGCAGCCGCTGCAGCAGCTTAGACGGTTGTGCAAGTTGTGATGGTAGCAGTGGAAATAACTGCAACAGTGGCGTACCTGCTAAATCGCCGGGGAGTAACAATCTGCCGGGCTGCAGCAGACAAGCCTTCGCTTGTGTTCTGAATTGTTGTAATAATGCGGCGTATTGATTGGTTAGCTGCTGAATTTGCAATTCAGAATCATCTTCAAGATCGATGGTAGCCAACAAGTCCTGAAATTTTTGTGCAATGGCCACTCGATGTGGTTTAGCAAACAACTGCCAACTAAATTCACACCACTGGCGGTAGTCTTGCTGCAACATCGGTAAATCTAGTAGCCACTCTCCAGGATAATCGACAATATCTAGCTGTAATTCTCGATAATCAGTTAATCTCGCGGCCAAGCCGGATGCAGGCTTGTATCGCAACGTCACTGACAATTGACTCCAACTCGTTGTTGATACCGGCCATTGTCCTTGTTGCAGCTGCTGCAAATTATGCTCAAAAGGAAAACGAGGTATTTGCATCGCCTGCACTGATTGCAACCGTCCCCCTAAATAGCGTTGTTGGCGTATCGGAGAGAAAAAAGGCAATTGCACGTCAGCAACAGGACCGGTTAATTGTTGCACAAAGCTGGTAATGAAAGCGGTTTTTCCGGCACCACTGAGGCCCGTGATCCCAAGTCGAAGGTGGCGGTCGAGCAGGCGCTGCGAAAACTGTTGTGCCTGCTCTGCCCATTGTTCCGGTAATTTTGACCATCCTTTCATGCACTCTCCAGTGGCCAAGCCACCCGCAGGTGGCTAAAGCCGGTTAAATTCGCGATGTAACTGGTATTTACTCGACGTGACGTAGGTTTCAATTTTACGCAGTCGGTGTTCAATACTATCAAATTGCTGCTGAATATGGCCAAGCGCTTGTTTCGGTGCTTCACCCCGTTGCCAGATCCTCGTTTTAACTTCCACCGGTTTCTCGATAGAAGGCACATAAGCAGTGCCTTTTTTCGCCTCGGCGACGGATTTCTTTTCCAAAACAATCCAACCTACGATGTAGAGCACTGGCAAGAACCCACCAAAACCGAGCAATAGTGAGGCGAGTGCTACCACCCGCACCAACCAAAGCTCCCAGCCAAAGTAGTCTGCAATGCCGGCGCAGACGCCGGCTATCTTGCCGTTGCGGTCATCCCGCAACAATTCTTTTTTACACTTGGTCATGATCCCGTCTCCAGCTCGGCGACTCTGCATCCAGAATGGCTTCTAGGGTTTTAATCCGGTCGGCCATTTTTTCTGCTCGGCTTGACAAGTCATTCAGTTGGTTTAATTCCGTTTCCGACAAACCTTCTGAGATTTTGCGTTTGCTACGGTAGTGCATAATGACCCAGATTGGCGCGACAAAAACCATAAACATCATTAGAGGCACGGCAAAAGCTTCTTGCATATCCATTATTTACTCCTAAACGCCTAACGATCAGGCGTTATTGTCGTTATTCAGCTTTGCTTTTAATGCGGCCAATTCAGAATCAATTTTGTCCTGCGCCGCTAACTCAGCGAACTCGTCACGAAGCGTTTTCTTGCCTAAATCATAGGATTCAACTTGAGCTTCCAGTGAATCAATTTTTTGCTCGTAACGCTCAAACTTATACATTGCATCGTTTAAGCGGTTGCTGTCTAACGATTTTTTTACTTCTAACCGTGAAGCCACTGTTTTTTGGCGCATCAGCATCGATTTCTGACGTGCTTTTGCATCCGCTAGTTTTTCCTGCAATTGTCCAACTTCGTCTTGTAATTTGCTTACATGAGCGTCTAGGTTGGCAATATCCGTCGCTACCGACGCTGCCTGATCGGCAGACTTTTGTTTTTCAATTAACGCTGAACGGGCTAAATCATCACGATTTTTCGCCAGCGCTAACTCGGCTTTAGCCTGCCAATCAATCACTTCTTCTTCAAGGCGACTGACAACACGTTGTAGCTCTTTTTTCTCGGCAATGGTTTTTGCAGAAGTTGAACGCACTTCAACCAATGTGTCTTCC
>JBBKWN010000129.1:0-25439 GCA_037968955.1 Rheinheimera sp.
GTTGCGATCATCGGTATTCTTGCTGCAGTAGCTCTGCCAGCGTATTCAAACTACCAAGCAAGCTCGAAATTTACTGCCGGTCTGTCTGAAATTTCAGCAGGCAAAACAGCATTTGAAACTTTACTTAATAGCGGTACAGCTGTCACAGACGCTACTTCTATCGGTCTGCAAACCACCACTGGTAATTGTACAATTGCTGCCACTGCGTCGACCATCACCTGTACAATTTTGAATGCTCCGACCCAAGTGAATGGAAAAATCATCACTTGGACTCGTGATGCGACTACTGGCGTTTGGGCTTGTAGTTCAGACTTAGCTGCTGGTGACAAAACCAAATACGCTCCAAAAACTTGCCAAGGTTAATTCCTTAGTTTTTTTAAAGAAAGGGCCGCTTGGCCCTTTCTTATTTTGCATTGATACCAATCAGAACAAACAGTTGAATTCTTCCTCCCCGCTGTCATAATCATGATTCATAAATTTCTTATTTAGATCTGACAGATGGATGTATTGTCGTTATGGCGTTTAACCTGCAATCAATTCTTCTTCGCCGTTTAGGTCAGGCTGGCCTGATTGATGCTGGGCACTGCACGAAGCTCGCGGCGGAAAAAAACCATCAATATTCCACCGTCGCCGACTTTCTAATTAATGAAAAACTGATTACCCCGCAAGCCTTAGCCACTGCCGCGGCTGGTTTTACCATGCATAGTCTGCTCGATTTAGATTTCTACGACTTAGAATATGTGCCAGAACAAGAACGCAATGAAAAACTGATCCGTAAACATCAAGTCTTGCCGGTATTTAAACGTCATCGTACGTTATTTTTAGCCGTGGTCGACCCGACCGATATGCAACCGGTGGAAGATTTTGAATTCAGCAGTGGCATGCATGCAGAATTGGTGGTAGTTGAATACGACAAGCTACATAAACTGATTGACCGGGTGTTTGATCAAAAATCCAGTGATAGCTTTTCCAATACCGATTGGGATTTAAGCTCAATGGGTCTAGCCGACAATAGTGATGACGATGACGGCTCAAGTGAAGCTGAAGATGGCCCGATTATTACCTTTATCAATAAAATGCTGCATGACGCCATTCGCAAAGGTGCTTCTGATTTACACTTTGAACCTTATGAAAAAAGCTATCGTATCCGCTTTCGGATCGACGGCATTTTGCATGAAGTGGCGTCCCCTCCGGTTGCACTGTCCACGCGTTTATCGGCGCGACTAAAAGTCATGTCACGCTTGGACATTGCAGAAAAACGCGTGCCACAGGATGGCCGGATCAAATTAAAACTGTCGCAGAAAAAATCAATCGATTTTCGGGTCAGTAGCCTGCCCACATTGTGGGGCGAAAAGATCGTGATGCGGATTTTAGACTCCGACAGCGCCATGCTCGGTATTGATATCCTCGGTTATGAAGCCGCGCAAAAACAACTGTATTTGACAGCTCTGGAACAACCACAAGGCATGATTCTGGTTACCGGCCCCACCGGTAGCGGTAAAACGGTATCACTTTATACGGGCTTAAATATTCTCAATACCGAAGAAACCAATATTTCCACGGCCGAAGACCCGGTGGAAATTAACTTACCGGGCATCAACCAAGTACAGGTAAACCCCAAAGCCGGTTTAACCTTCCCGATGGCATTAAAGTCATTTTTACGTCAAGATCCTGACGTCATCATGGTCGGTGAAATCCGCGATCTGGAAACCGCCGAAATTGCGATTAAGGCCGCCCAAACCGGTCACTTAGTGATGAGCACCTTACACACCAACTCAGCACCTGAAACGCTCACCCGGTTACTGAATATGGGCGTACCCGCTTATAACGTCGCCAGCTCCGTCAGCTTGATTATTGCCCAGCGACTAGCACGAAGGCTGTGCTCCAAATGTAAAGCGGCGGAAAATTTGCCTGAAGCAGAACTATTAAAACAAGGTTTTACGCCAGAGCAACTCTCCACAATGACTTTATGCAAACCCATTGGTTGTGATTCATGCACCGGTGGCTACAAAGGCCGGGTCGGCATTTACGAAGTGATGCCCATTTCAACCATCATCGCCGAAAAAATTATGCAAGGTGAAAACTCACTGGAAATTGCCAAACAAGCACAGCTTGAAGGCGTCAATAACCTTAGACAGTCTGGTTTATTAAAAGCGGCGGCGGGTTTAACCAGCCTGGCCGAAATTAACCGGGTAACCAACGTTTAATATAACTGCAGCCTGTGCTTGCGCGGCAGCTGCCTGAAGGATCGCGTGATGGCTCCACAAATAAAAATAAAAGAGCAAGACACTTACGAATGGAAAGGCGTCAATCGCCGCGGCAAAAAAACTGGCGGCGAACTGCGCGCCAATTCGATCAACGAAGCCAAAGCGATGTTGCGCCAGCAAGGCGTGACACCCTCACTGGTCAAGCGTAAAGCAAAAAGTTTATTTGGTGGTGATGCAAAAATCACCGCTCCGGACGTCGCAGTATTGACACGACAGATTGCAACTATGCTGGCCGCCGGGGTGCCACTGGTGCAGTCAATTGATTTAATCAGTACTGGTGCTGAGAAAAAATCGCTGCGCAATCTGATGCAAAAAGTGTCGTTAAAAGTGCAAAGCGGTATTCCATTGTCAGAAGTACTGCGTGAACATCCAAAATATTTTGATGAGTTGTATTGTGATTTGGTCAAATCCGGTGAGCAATCCGGCGCTTTGGACCGAATTTTTGACCGCGTCGCCACTTATAAAGAAAAAGCAGAAGCGTTAAAATCAAAAATCAAAAAAGCGATGTTTTATCCAATTGCAGTGACGGTGGTGGCGTTAATTGTGACCGCAATTTTGCTTATTTTTGTGGTGCCGTCATTTGCCGAAATTTTTGCCGGTTTTGGTGCTGAATTACCACCCTTTACTTTGTTTGTGCTCGGACTTTCTGATTGGATGCAAATGTACTGGTGGGTCGTTCTCGCGGCCATTATGGGTGGGTTATTTTTGTTTAAAAAGGCCTACAACAATAACCTGCAATTCAAAACTGCCGTCGATGCGATGGCGCTGAAAATGCCGGTGATGGGCATGATTATCAATAAAGCGGCCGTCGCCCGGTATGCACGAACCTTGTCCACCACCTTCGCCGCAGGTGTACCACTCATTGAAGCATTGGAATCGGCGGCGGGGGCGGCCGGCAATGAAATTTATAAAAATGCCATTATGGAAGTTCGCGCTGACGTTTCGGCTGGTGGCCAGATGTATAGCTCCATGAAAACCACCAATCGTTTCCCAGAAATGGTTATTCAAATGGTCTCCATTGGCGAAGAATCAGGCTCCTTAGACGATATGCTGGCGCGGGTAGCCAATATTTACGAACAAGAAGTGGATGATGCGGTCGATGGTTTAACTGCCTTACTGGAACCGCTGATTATGGCAGTGCTCGGTGTGGTCATTGGTGGTTTAATCGTGGCGATGTACCTGCCAATTTTTCAACTGGGTTCGGTTATCAAATGATGCAAAATTTCGAAATTTTACAGGCGTTTTTTCAGGCATCGCCTCTTTGGTACTGCTTAGTGGTCTTTATCTTCAGTCTTTGTGTGGGCAGTTTCCTCAACGTGGTAATTTATCGCCTGCCCAAGATGATGGAGCAGAGTTGGCAGCAAGAATATCAGGAGTACTTTGAGCCTGAAAAAGAGCAGCCAGTAAAGCCAGCCTTTAATCTGGCGGTGCCGCGTTCGCGTTGTCCGCAATGTCAGCATCAACTTAGTGCGCTGGACAATATTCCATTACTGAGCTGGTTGGTGCTCAAAGGTCGCTGTCGTTATTGTCAAACAACCATTGCCAAACGCTACCCATTGGTGGAGTTATTTACCGCACTATTGTCGGTCGCTGTGGCATGGCAAAGCGGCGCGACTGGCATCGGTTTATTGTACCTGGTTGTGACTTGGATCTTAGTGGCCTTAACTTTTATTGATATCGATAAAATGTTATTACCCGATCAACTTACTTTGCCTTTGTTATGGTTAGCCCTAGTGGCTGCCGCGGCTGGCATCAGTAACATTGACGCCGCAACCGCCATTATCGGTGCCGCTTTTGGTTATTTATCGTTATGGTCTGTCTATTGGCTGTTTAAACTGCTCACCGGCAAAGAAGGGATGGGGTTTGGCGATTTTAAATTACTGGCGGTATTCGGCGCTTTGTTAGGTTGGCAACAACTGCCACTCATTATTTTGTTGTCGTCATTGGTAGGTGCCGTGATTGGCACTTTGCTGCTGTCCCTGCAAGGTAAAGATAAAAACAACGCCATTCCATTTGGGCCTTATATTGCCGCTGCCGGCTTTATAGCAATGTTGTGGGGTGACCAAATCACTGCCGCTTATCTTGCAACCCTTGGCATGTGAGCGCTGTTGTGAGTGATTTTATTGTCGGCTTAACCGGCGGTATCGGCAGTGGCAAAACGACAGTCGCCAATCTGTTTGCCGATTTAGGCGTGGCGGTGATTGATGCCGATATCGTCGCCCGGCAAGTGGTCGCCGCTGGGCAACCCGCATTAACCGCTATTGAGCGGCAATTTGGTCCTGAAGTGTTACAGGCCGATGGCCAGTTAAACCGTGCTTTGCTGCGTCAGCGTATTTTTAGCAACCCTGACGATAAACAATGGCTTGATCAACTATTGCACCCACTGATCCGGCAACAAATGTTACAACAACTTAAAAGTGCGACCTCCGCCTATGCATTGTTAGTGGCGCCGTTATTAATTGAAAATGGTTTAACTCGCTACGTCGACCAATTATTAGTGGTTGATATTGAACCGAAAACACAACTTATACGCACCAGTAAGCGCGACGGCGTCAGCGAACAACAGATCAATGCCATCATGGCGGCGCAATGTGACCGTACACAACGTCTACAACTGGCCGACCAGATAATAAACAATGATCAGCTCCCTACCGCTTTACCCGAACCTGTTTTGGCTTTACATCGATTATATTCATCATTAGCGGCAGAAAAACTAGCCAAATCGAACACTTAAGGTTATGTTAACTAGTGGGCCGAAACGCGGTCCATCGTGTTATTTTGGTGAACTATGCCTGAACTGCTGTACGAACATCCGCTGAATGAGAAAGTCAGAACCTATCTGCGGGTCGAGTATTTATTTAGGCAGGTAAATCATCAACTGGCGCTCGCCAATGAATCACAACAGCTTGGTTTTTTTACGTCGTTATTTGCCCTGATTGAAGTGTTAGATCGCAATGATATTCGACCTGATTTAATTAAAGACGTCGAACGTTGTGAAAGTGCATTGGTTGGTTGGTCGCGACACCCATCTATTTCTGACGACAGCCTACAATCAATGCTGCAACAAGCCGTGCGCTTGCAAAGTGAACTCATTCGCGGCGCGAAGTTCGCTAACGTCTTAAAAGAAGATAAGTTTTTAGGGCCGCTGCGACAGCGTTTTTTTATTCCCGGTGGCACCTGCTATTTTGATTTACCCCAATTACACTTCTGGTATACCCAACCCTTGGAGCAGCGTCAAAAATCAGCGCAGGACTGGATTGGTCAATTGCAATTGGTCGAGCGCGCCATTAGTTTTGTGCTGACCTTTATTCGTGAACGTGGCCAATACCAAAGCGTGAACGCTGAAAATGGTTATTACCAAAGTAATACCGAACAATTTGAATTACTTAGGCTTAATTACCCGTTGGAATATGGTTGTTATCCGACAATTAGTGGCAATAAATATCGCTACGCTATCCGATTTATGCAATTGTGTGAAACACAAGGCCGCGCAACTTCCGATAAAAATATTCATTTCCAGCTCGCTTGCTGCTAGTTGCTAACCGTTATGGTTAGGTAAACTCGTCACTAACCCGACCGCAAATTGCGGTATACTGCCGGCCTTATTTCTTGATATCAGAAATTTTCTATGAGTGAAATCAGCGTAAAATGCCCAACCTGTCAGACCAATGTTATCTGGGGTCCACAATCGAGCTTCCGACCTTTTTGTAGCGATCGCTGCCGCTTAATCGACTTAGGGGAATGGGCTAGCGATAGCCGCCGAATTCCAGATACAAGCCCTATCGAAGCGGGTCTTGGTGATGCTGATTTATTAGCGCTGGACGATGCGTTAATGGCGGACGAAAATCACTTTTTTAAAAACTAAAACGCTGAATTTCGTCGTACACCCATGCCAGTTTTGACGAATCACTGGCACTTTCTATACTGCAGATTTTACCTATATCAGCGCGTTGAGCGCTGATATAACGTAGCTACTTTATCCAAGATGGGTTGATTAGCATCGGGAAATTGATAGTTAGACAGCTCGTGATGCGCCACCCACGCAACCTGCTGCCCTTCTAAGCCCTCACCTGCCCCCGCACACTGCTGTACTAGCCAGACATCTAATAAGACCGTTTTCTCTGGATAGGCATATTCAAGCTGCAGCAGCGGCACCGCTTGCAGCACTGTCAAGCCAACTTCTTCCATCAACTCTCGACTTAATGCCGCCAACACCGTTTCGCCTTGCTCAACTTTACCACCGGGAAACTCCCAGCGGCCACCTTGATGCAATTGATCAGGTCTTTTACTGATGAAAATTTGCTCACCACGCTGGATCACGCCAACGGCGACATGGATCAGTTTTTTTTGCACTTGCATCACGACTCTCCGCTCTTTCACCAGAACTATATGACTCAATTTCATCTAAATGCTGCAGCCTGCATGTGCCCGAGGCGATTACAACACCGCTACAGCATGCCAAATAGCGGGCATTACTAAAAACCGGCAATACCTTTTTATCGCCATAAAAAAAGCAGAGTCAACTCTGCTTTTTCTTTCAGCGCTTGGTATCAGCAAGACTTAGCTTAATTTACCATGACACTGTTTGTACTTTTTCCCTGAACCACATGGACAGATGTCATTGCGTCCAATTTTTTCGCCATCGCGAAACATCGGGCCTGCCGGAGCTTCCGGCACCTCGCCACCGATATGTTCAGCTTCGTCATGCTGAAAATTCATCGACACGGCATCAGCTTTGCGCCGCTGCTCATCAACCGCTTCAACATCTTCTGGGGCACGAATTTGGACCCGGCTTAATACCCCAATGACATCCATTTTCAGCTCATCAAGCATGGTTGAAAACAATTCGAACGCTTCGCGCTTGTATTCTTGTTTTGGATTTTTCTGCGCATAACCACGTAGATTAATCCCTTGACGCAAATGATCCATTGCCGCCAAATGTTCTTTCCAATGTGTATCAAGACTTTGCAACATCACCGCTTTTTCAAACTGACGAAGCACTGGCGCGCCAACCATCTCTTCTTTGAGTTGGTACGATTTTTCAACCACTTCCTGGATACGTTCTTTGAGTTTCTCTTCAAACAACTTGTTATCGTCGGCTAGCCATTTTGCAATGGGCATCTCCAGTGCGAGATCCGAACGCAAACGATTTTCCAAACCTGGAATATCCCACATTTCATCCAGCGATTGTGGCGGAATATACTGATCCAACAGCGTTGCGACCACATCATGGCGAATGGCGGCCACAGTTTCAGTGATATCATCGGTGGCCAACAATTCATTACGCTGCTCATAAACGACCTTCCGTTGATCATTTGCAACATCATCAAATTCAAGCAGTTGCTTACGAATATCAAAGTTACGTGCTTCGACTTTACGCTGGGCATTTTCGATAGCCCGGCTTACCAGTGGATGTTCTATGGCTTCACCATTTTCCATCCCCAGTTTGCGCATCATACCGGCCATCCGATCCGAGGCGAAGATCCGCATTAAAGCGTCATCTAGTGCCAGATAAAAACGACTGGAACCAGCGTCACCTTGGCGGCCTGAGCGGCCTCGTAACTGGTTGTCGATACGGCGAGATTCATGACGTTCAGTACCAATAATATGTAAACCACCGGACGCAATGACCGCGTCGTGACGTTGTTGCCACTGTGCTTTGATGTCGGCGATTTGCTCGTCAGTCGGCTGCGTTAATTTGGCAACTTCAGACTGCCAGTTACCGCCGAGCACGATATCTGTACCACGACCCGCCATATTCGTGGCGATAGTGACCGCGCCCGGACGACCGGCTTCAGCAATAATTTGTGCTTCGTTCGCATGGAACTTGGCGTTCAATACCTGATGTTGAATTTTGGCTTTGTTTAATAACGTCGACAAATATTCAGAGCTTTCAATCGAAGCCGTACCCACCAACACCGGACGCGCAGCATCGCGTGTTGCTTCAATATCTTTAATAATGGCCTGAAATTTTTCTTCCGCAGTCAGGTAGACCAAATCGGGCATATCTTTACGGACCATCGGCCTGTTCGTTGGCACGACGATAGTTTCCAATCCGTAAATTTGTTGAAATTCAAAAGCTTCAGTATCTGCAGTCCCGGTCATGCCCGACAATTTTAAGTACAGTCGGAAGTAGTTCTGGAAGGTAATAGAAGCCAGCGTCTGATTTTCATTTTGAATGCGCACACCTTCTTTGGCTTCAATCGCCTGATGCAAACCTTCTGACCAACGCCGACCTTCCATCGTCCGACCTGTATGCTCATCAACAATGACCACCTGATCTTCTTTGATTACATAATCAACGTCTTTCTTGAACAAATTGTGCGCGCGCAGCGCAGCATAGGTGTGATGCAACAAGGTAATGTTGCTGGCCGAAAATAATGACTCACCTTCAGAGATTAAACCACGTTCGAGTAAAATTTCCTCAACCCGGATTTGGCCACGTTCGGTTAAGTAAATTTGTTTGGCTTTTTCGTCAATGGTGAAATGGCCATCACCCATTTCGCCTTCTTCGTCTTCTTTTTCCTGCCGTTCCAACATTGGAACCACAGTATTAATTTGGCGGTACAGCTCAGAGCTGTCTTCAGCCTGACCTGAGATAATCAATGGGGTACGGGCTTCATCAATTAAAATCGAATCCACTTCATCGATAATGGCAAAAGCCAGATCACGTTGTACCCGCTCAGCCATACTAAATGCCATATTATCGCGCAGGTAGTCAAAGCCAAATTCGTTGTTTGTGCCGTAAGTAATATCGGCAGCGTAGGCTTGTTGCTTTTGCTCATGTTGCAAACCTGGCACGTTGACGCCAACGGACAAGCCTAAAAAGCTCAACAGCGGCTCGTTGGTTGCAGCATCGCGTTTCGCCAAGTAATCATTGACGGTAATGACATGCACTGAACTGCCACTAAGCGCATTGAGATAAGCCGGTAAGGTCGCAGTTAAAGTTTTACCTTCACCCGTACGCATTTCAGAGATTCTGCCCTGATGCAGCACGATGCCGCCAAGCAATTGCACATCAAAGTGGCGCATGCCAAACACACGTTTACTCGCTTCACGCACCGTGGCAAAAGCTTCTGGTAATAAATCATCGAGCGTAGCACCGTCGGTGAAACGTTGCTTAAATTCGGCGGTTTTCGCTTTTAATTCAGCGTCGGACAGTGCAGCAAACTGACCTTCCATGTTGTTGATCTTTTCAACGGTTTTCTGAAGCTTTTTCAGGTAACGATCGTTGCGACTACCAATCAATTTGGTAAAAAGTTTTCCAAACATTGTCCAAGTACCACTTTTATTGTTGAGACTGGCGCGCAGTCCTGGCAGAGCCATATAAGTTTTTCGTCCGACGATTCACAAACAACATCGGGTCTATTTGCTGACCATCTTTTAACACTTCATAATGCACATGCGGTCCGGTCGAACGACCTGTATTCCCCAAGGTTGCAATTTGTTGGCCTTTACTGACCAAACTACCGATTTCGGTATTGACCGATTTAGCATGGGCATAACGGCTACGAAAACCATCGGCATGTTCAATTTCAACCATTAAACCATAACCAAATCGTTCGCCCGCCCATGTCACGATACCACCCGCAGTTGCAGTTACTGGATCACCCTCGTCACCTGCGAAATCAACGCCTTTGTGTACCGCAGGCCGGCCACTGAACGGATCATTACGCACACCAAACCCTGAGGACATATAACCGACTTTTACCGGACGGCCGGATAACTGGCTGTTATTACCAATATTGTGATTCATGTCCAAAGATTCAAGTAAGGCAAAACGGGTTTGTTCAGACTGCAAATTATGTTCAAGGTCCGTGAGCTGCAACAACACATGATTCAGCTCGGCTAGACTAATTTCGGTTGGCGTTTGTGAAGGACCACCGATTGCTGGCGCAGCGTGTAGGTCAAATTCATCCAATGACAAATTTGCCGCATCAATTAAGCGCTCGCCCACCATGTTTAAACGATTTACTTGGGCTTGCAGCGATGCGACTTTTGCGGTCAGCGCTGCAATTTGATGTTCTGCACGTAAGCGAATGGCTTCCACTTGGGTCGCATCAACCGTTTGCACACCTGGCAGTGGTAATACCTGCAGGCTAGCATCGGTCCATAACCGTCCAGCAGCAGCGCCTAAACCCATCGCAATACAAAACAACAGCAGCGCGGTCACCACCCATTGCCGGGGTGTCGCCCCAAAGCGATGGCTGCGATGTTGCTCGCGATAAAAAACTGGTAGACTCATGGGACCTCAGTTTCTAATTGTTGTTAGTTATGGCCCGCTATACACGCAAACCTGTCGACGTCACTGCGTTGTTGCAACAGAACACTTTGTTGCAAGGCTCACAGCAGACAGAAATAGTGCGTCAACTTAATACCGAATTAATCCGTATCCTGCAACTGGAAAAGCCATATTTCTGCAAGGTTAGCCGTATCCAAGCGGGTCGGGCGCAAATCTTGTGCGGTTCCGCCGCTTGGGCAACCCGCCTTAAAATGCAAAGAGCGACTATTCTAGACAATTTCCGCCAAAAAATCTTGCCTGATTTGGCCGGTCTGGATATCGACTTAACACCAAACTCGGAACTGAGCTATCAACAAGCTCAGAATCAAACCACGGTACCGGTACAGCGGCAAATGTCTGAACAGGCCGGCGCGTATTTGCTGGCTGCGGCCGAAGGCGCTGAGCCAACGTTGGCGGCAAGCTTGAAGCGGTTAGCTGCATCAGCGAGCAAGAAAACATCGAAATAGCATTGATTAGTAAAACAAAAAGGCCAGAGTTTGTTGGCTCTGGCCTTATAATTAATGGCAATTTAATCAGGCAAGTTGTGGTGCCAGATAAGAAATGGGCAGCTGGGCAGGCTTATCAAAAGTCACAAACTCCCAGTTTTCCTGATTCGCCAATACGGCATTTAGCAGTTGATTGTTTAAAGCATGGCCAGTTTTATAAGACTTAAACTCGCCAAGGATGCTGTAACCGGCCATATATAAATCGCCAATTGCATCAAGAATTTTGTGCTTGATAAACTCATCGTCGTAACGTAAGCCGTCTTGGTTTAATACCCTAAACTCATCCAACACCACAGCATTGTCGAAACTACCGCCTAAAGCCAGATTGTTCGCACGAAGATATTCAATGTCTTGCAGGAAACCAAAGGTACGAGCCCGGCTGATATCTTTAATAAAACCGGCGGCCGAGAAATCAAGTTTCATCCGCTGCTTGGTTTCAGAAATAACTGGGTGATCAAAGTCGATAGCAAAATCAATGCGAAAACCGTGATGTGGCTTAAATTCAGCCCACTTGTCACCGTCTTCTACCCGCACTGTTTTCTTAATTTTGATGAATTTTTTGGCCAGCTTTTGCTCACTGACGCCTGCTTCAAGTAGCAGGTAAACGAATGGATTGGCACTGCCATCCATAATTGGAATTTCGGCAGCATCAACTTCAACCACTAAATTGTCGATACCTAGGCCAGCAACTGCGGCCATTAAATGCTCGGTGGTCGATAACCGCACGCCATTTGGGTTGATTAAACAGGTACACATCACGGTATCACCGACAAGTTCAGGGGATACTTTAAAATCTACGGCTGGGGTCAGGTCAACACGACGAAACACAATTCCTGTGTTGTCAGGCGCAGGTCGGAGAGTAAGCGTAACCTTCTCGCCCTTGTGCAGACCAACTCCGATAGAGCTGACAGACTTACTGATAGTACGTTGTTTAATCATCTTTCCTCGTCCTGTTCAAAATTTGAACAAACCCAAACGGCGGCGAAGCATAGCATATGTTAACAACATTGCCAATGCTTGGGTCGCAACCCCGATATCACAACCCTGTGCCAAACGGTGTCTCGTTCGAGAGACTAGTCCGCTTGCTTACGCAGGAACGCCGGAATATCAAAAATATCGATATTGGCTTTATTTTCAGTTTGTGGCTTGCTTGGTGCAGGCTCAACTGGGGCCATCGCTGGCATTGCATCACGCATTTCGCGTGCAGCGTTACCTGCGTTGCCATAGACAGTGCCGGCATTACCATAAACGCTGGCTGAATGGTTGTTGTACTGCGCACGCACTGGTTCAGCGGCGCGATGATGGCCATGTACCAGGCTAATGTCTGGCTTGCGTTCAGCGCCAATACCGGTTGCAACCACAGTCACGCGTAATTCATCAGACATCTCTGGATCAATCACCGCACCGACGACCACAGTGGCGTTTTCTGAAGCAAATGCTTTGACCGCATTACCAACAATTTCAAATTCTTCGATGGTTAGATCTAAACCAGCCGTGATATTGACCAAAATACCCTTGGCGCCGGATAAATCGATATCTTCCAGCAGCGGGCTGGAAATAGCTTGTTCTGCTGCTTCTTCTGCCCGATCTGGACCAGAAGCACGGCCAGTACCCATCATTGCGGTACCCATTTCTGCCATCACTGTACGTACGTCGGCGAAGTCAACGTTGATCAAACCTGGACGAGTAATGAGTTCGGCAATGCCTTGTACTGCGCCTAACAGCACGTTATTGGCTGCTTTAAACGCATCCAACAAACTCGTGCCTTTGCCTAATACTTTTAATAACTTATCGTTCGGGATCGTGATCAAAGAATCAACATGCTTTGACAGCTCAGCAATACCTTCATCAGCGTAACTCGAACGTTTTTTGCCTTCAAACGGGAACGGCTTCGTTACCACGGCGACGGTCAGAATGCCTAATTCACGGGCAACTTGCGCCACAATTGGCGCTGCGCCAGTACCGGTACCACCACCCATACCGGCAGCGATAAACACCATATCAGCACCCATAATGGTCTTTTTAATGGTGTCGCGGTCTTCTTCAGCCGAACGGCGACCCACTTCAGGATTCGCGCCCGCGCCTAAACCTTTGGTGACATTGGCGCCTAACTGCAGCGTGACATGGGCAGATGAATTACGCAGTGCCTGCGCATCGGTATTAGCCGCGATAAACTCGACGCCTTCGATGTTATTGGCCACCATATATTCAACAGCGTTACCGCCACCACCACCAACACCAACAACTTTAATGACAGCTTCTTCGCTGTGGTTTTCCATTAACTCAAACATTGCTCTCTCTCCGTTTTTATACGCTAATCCCCCCTTCATCTTTGACGTTACAGGGTGCTGGTCGCGCTCATTCACTGGCTCCTCAGCCCGGCCCATTGCATAGTGCACTATGCTCTGTTCAGACTGCTGTACCAGACTCAATTGCCGCCTACCCGTATCGCCAATAATCTAAGGGGTAACTCTCTCTCTTAAAATTCGCCTTTAAACCAGCTGGTTATTTTTCGCAATAAGCCACCGACTGATTCCCGTGCTGCGCCAACTTTTTTCTGCTGTTGCCGCACATCTTTCCCGTACAATAACAGACCTACCACACTGGCGTAGGCTGGGTCTTGCACATATTCTGCTAAACCTTTTAATTTGGTGGGGAAACCAAGTCGCACTGGCATCTGGAAAATGTCTTCCGCGAACTCAATAGCGCCTTCCATCTTGGCAGTACCACCGGTTAACACCACACCTGCCGCAATTTGCTCTTCCAGCCCACTGGCGCGGATTTCTTCCAGCACCAGCTCAAATAATTCCTGATACCGTGGCTCAACAACTTCCGCCAACGTGTGACGTGACATGCTGCGGGCAGGCCTGCCGCCAACACTTGGCACTTCAATACTTTCTTCTTTACCGACCATGCTACGAAGTGCACAGGCGTATTGAATTTTGATATCTTCAGCATGGCCTATCGGCGTGCGGAAAATTTTGGCGATATCGCTGGTCACCTGGTTACCAGCTACCGGAATGACCGCGGTGTGGCGTAATGCACCATTGGTATAAATTGAAATATCGATGGTGCCACCGCCCATATCCACCACACAAACGCCCAGCTCTTTTTCATCTTCGGTCAGCACCGCATAACTTGAAGCTAAAGAACTGAATATCAGTTGGTCTACATGCAACCCGCACCGTTCAACACATTTTTCGATATTTTTTGCCATATCGTTGGCGCAGGTGATGATATGCGCTTTTGCTTCCATCCGCACACCAGACATCCCAATCGGGCTTTTGATGCCTTCTTGCATGTCGACTGAGAACTCTTGCGGTAATACATGTAATAAACGACGTTCGGCAGAAATTGGCACTGACTTGGCCGCGTGAATGACATTGGCCACGTCTTCAGCGGTCACTTCGGTATCGTTGATCGGCACCATGCCACTTTCATTCTGGCAGCGAATGTGCTTGCCGGTAATACCTAAATACACCGACGATACTCGACAGTCAGCCATTAGTTCAGCTTCATCAATGGCACGTTGCACCGCCTGCACCACCAAATTTAAGTCATTGACGCCGCCTTTATCCATACCACGGGCAATATGCGTACCCACACCGACAATGCTCAGCTGATTGTCCGCCGTAATTTCGCCCACCAGCGCTTTGATCTGCGAAGTACCGATATCTAAACCAACGATCAATTCCCGATCTAACGACTTGGTCATGCTTTTCTCTTATTTAATTGCACAGGAGCTGGCGCAAAACGAACCGCCAGACCGGTGTCATACCGTAAGTCGACCTGCTCGATCGCTTCGGGTTTATGTTTACTGATAGAAGGGTACAAATCGATAAACCGCTGTACCCGTTTGAGCGTATCTTCACGCCCCAATTTTAATTCGATGCCATTGCTCAGTGTCAGATGCCAGGCAAAACGTTCAGAAACCGACAAGCTCGCCGCCTCAAACTGATGCAATGTTAACAGGCTTTGTACCCGGGTGAACATGGTCAGGGCATCCTGCTCGCTGCCTTGTGGGCCTGCCAGTTGCGGTAATTTGGCATGCAGCTGTGCAATGGGCGCTTTAAACACCTCGCCTCTTTGATTCAGCAAATATTCCAAGTTCCAGACCGCGACCGGGCTGTGCTCTGTTACAACCACCACCAGCGTACCAGGCCATTGTTTGCGCACGGCTACCTGATACACCCATGGCTGTTGCTGCAGGAACTGCTGCACCTGATCAACATTCACATGAAAGTAATTTCCGACAAACTCTTGCTGCAAAGTCCGGTGGAGTTGATTGGGTTGAATATGCCCAAAATCCCCGTACAGCTTGACTTGGCGGATTGGTGCATTTTGTTGATCCTGCACCCAGACCACAACACGGCTGACAAACCAGATCACTAAACATAACGACAGCAGAAAAAACAGCACCCCACCGACAAAAGCCGGCGTAAAAGGCGTTTTTTGCTTGCTGCGTACTATCGTCATCAGCTTTGCTCTAACACTTTACGAACTAACTGCTCGAAGCTGTAACCTGCCGCTTTTGCCGCCATTGGTACCAGCGACTTTTCGGTCATGCCAGGTACGGTATTGACTTCCAGCAGATAAAAATTGCCGGTTTCGTCCATCATCGCGTCAACGCGACCCCAGACCTTGGCATCCACCGCTTTAAACGCGGCGGCGGCGGCTTGTTGCAACACGGCGGTTTGCTCTGCACTTAACGGCGCCGGACACAGATATTCGGTGCTGTTCGATTGGTACTTAGCTTCGTAATCATAAAAGGCACGTGGGGTACGCATTTCAATCACCGGCAATGCCTGACCATCGAGCATCGACACGGTAAATTCACGGCCTTGGATCCATTGTTCCACCAGTACCGCATCGTCGTAAGTAAAGGCCAGCTCCAGCGCAGCTTTTAACTCGTCGCCGGTGGTGGCTGCACTCATACCAATACTGGAACCTTCATTGGCAGGTTTGACCATCACTTTGCCGTTAAGCTTGGCAATGACAGCGCCATGGTCAATCGCCGCCCCTTTGACCGCCACTACGAAGGGCGCTGTTGGCAAGCCATGCGCGCTGAATAAGAACTTACAACGAATTTTATCCATCGCCAGCGCCGAGCCCAGCACACCACTGCCGGTGTAAGGTAAGCCAGCTAGTTGCAACGCACCTTGCATGGTGCCGTCTTCACCGCCGCGACCATGCAGCACAATAAATACCCGCTCAAAGCCCTGCGTTTTGAGCTGCGTTAAATCCTGCTGTTTTGGATCAAAAGCGTGGGCATCGATGCCTTGATTCTGCAACGCTTTTAATACCGCGGCGCCGGATTTTAACGACACTTCACGTTCGGCCGAAGTGCCGCCGAACATCACCGCGACTTTGCCAAAATTACTGCTCATGATTGGCCCCTGCCTTTAGTCCAGCCTTTAATAAAGAAATCTGCAGTTGTTGTGCTGCCAGTTGTTTCGCCAGCGCGCCAATGTTGCCGGCGCCTTGCGTCAATAGCACATCACCGTCCTGTAACACATCGGAAAGTGCCGCGGCTAAATCGGCTGGTTGCGCTACGTAAATCGGGTCAAGTTGGCCGCGGGCACGAATGCTACGGCATAAGCTACGGCTATCAGCACCGGCAATTGGCGCTTCACCAGCGCTATAGACTTCCAGTAGCAATAAAGTGTCGACGCTCGACAGTACTTGGGCAAAATCTTCGTATAAATCGCGGGTTCTAGTATACCGGTGTGGCTGATACGCCATCACTAATCGCCGTTCTGGCCAGGCATTTCGCGCCGCCGCGATAGTCGCAGCGACTTCAGTCGGATGATGACCATAATCATCTACCAACAGCACTTTGCCGCGGCCGGTCTCAAATTCGCCATATTGTTCAAACCGCCGACCAATGCCTTCAAACTTGCTAAACGCAGCTAAAATAGCACTTTCAGCAATCCCTTCATCACTGGCGATGGCAAAAGCGGCTGTCGCATTTAACGCATTATGCCGACCCGCCAAATTCAGTTCCACGTTGCGGCTATGACCGGTAGGATCGGTGATTTCGAACCGTGTTTGGGTACCGATTTGGCTAAATTCACGGATACAGTAATCCGCATCATCACTGAAACCGTAAGTAAGTACAGTGCGACCAATCAACGGAATAAGATCGCGGACAACCTGATCGTCAATGCACACCACCACCACTCCATAAAATGGCAGGTTATGACAAAACTCGAGGTAGGTACTTTTCATTTTTTCAAAATCGCCCTGATAGGTTTCCATATGGTCAGGTTCGATATTGGTAATAATGGCGGCCATTGGCTGCAGGTGCAAAAATGAAGCATCACTTTCGTCAGCTTCTGCAATTAAATAACGACCGGCACCCAAGCGTGCATTGGTGCCGGCAGAATTGAGTAAACCACCAATCACAAAAGTTGGATCGGTATTGGCTTCGGCAAAAATCGACGCCACTAAACTGGTGGTGGTAGTTTTGCCGTGGGTGCCGGCGATGGCAATGCCATGGCGAAACCGCATCAGTTCAGCCAGCATTTGGGCACGACGCACCACGGGGATACGCTGCTCCAACGCTGCCGCGATTTCTGGATTCTCAGCTTTAATGGCACTAGATACAACCACCACGCTGGCGCCTTTGATATTGTCAGCGCTATGGCCAAAACAGACTTCGGCGCCTAATGAGGTGAGTCGTTCGACTACCGAATTTGGACCTAAATCAGATCCTGACACTTTGTAACCTTCGTTCAGCAGCACTTCGGCGATGCCGCCCATGCCAGCCCCACCAATACCGACAAAGTGGATCCGCTCCACTCGACGCATGGCAATTTTTTCCTGGGGCCTGGTAATTGTATTCATATTATTTCAACCCTATCACGTGTCGACAAACCGCAACGACCTGCTCGGCCGCATCGTCGATGGCACAAGAACGTGCCTTGTGTGCCATGTGTGCAAGCGGCGTTTTATCTGACAGCCAGCTTTGCAGCAGCGACACTAAATTTGCATTGTTCAAATCATGTTGTGGCCACAGCATCGCTGCGCCTTGTTGTACTAACCAGTTGGCATTGGCCGTCTGGTGATCATCAATTGCACTGGGCAAAGGTACAAAAATAGCCGCGACCCCGGCACAAGCCACTTCGCTGACGGTTAACGCACCCGCGCGACAAATCACTAAATCAGCCCAGCGGTAAGCCTCTGCCATATTTTCAATAAAAGCAGTCACTTCCACTTGCATGTCAGCCGGTGCGTCGGCGTAACTTTGTTGCACTTGCGTTAACATCGCCTGACCAGTCTGATGCTTGACCCGAACAGGCCCACAAGCCGCGACCTGCTTCAGCTGCGCCGGTAAAATATCATTCAGTGGTTTAGCGCCTAAACTACCACCGACGATCAAAATATTTAAGCCTTTACTGAAATTAATCTCAGTTTTTAGGCCGATCAGCTCACTTCGTACCGGATTTCCTAACACCAAGCGTTGACGAAGGCCACTAAACGCGCTCGGAAAGGCCACCATCACCGTTGTTGCAAGTTTTGCCAGCAGTTTATTGGTGGTACCAGCAATAGCATTTTGTTCGTGGATCAGCAGTGGTATGCCTTTTAACCAAGCTGCAAAACCGCCTGGGCCACTAGCATACCCACCAAATCCAAGCACCAATTGTGGTTGCACCTGATGTAGTACTTTTCGAGCTTGGCGAATTGAGCGCCATAACATCACCGGCGCGCCAAGCAATGCTTTGAAGTTTTTACCGCGTAAACCGCCAACTTGAATCGCATGGAAATGCCAGCCAAAACCAGGTACCAACCGCGCTTCCATGCGATCGGCGGTGCCGAGCCAATGAATGGTCCAGCCTTGTGCATGCAACAATGTGGCAACTGCCTGCGCCGGAAAAATATGACCGCCGGTCCCGCCGGCCATAATTAATGCGGTAGGTCCATGGTTATTAATCATGCGGACCTCCGCTAATCGCATGCTTGCCTTTGAGGCGGACTTCAAAATCAATCCGCAACACAATGGCCGCTGCAATCAGCATCAAAATCAAGCTACTACCGCCAGAACTCACAAACGGCAAGGTTAAGCCTTTGGTTGGCAACATGCCGGTGGCCACGCCAACGTTGACGAAGGTCTGACAGCCAATCCAGATGGCGAGCGCATAGGCCAGAAAACCATGGAAACTGAGGCCCTTTTGCAACGCTCGTTTACCAATCCATAATGCGCGGACAAACAACAAAAATAACAACGACATAACAACAAAAACACCGAACAAGCCGCTTTCTTCAGCAATGACAGCCAAAATAAAATCAGTGTGTGCTTCAGGTAAATATTCCAGCTTTTGTACGGAATTACCTAAGCCTTGACCAAACCAACCGCCGCGACCAAAAGCCATTAACGATTGCGTTAACTGATAACCGCTGCCAAAAGGATCCGCCCAAGGGTCAAGAAACGAAGTCACTCGCCGCCAACGGTATTCGCTGTAGATAATCAGTACTGCAATTGACATCAAGCCGGTAAAAATCAGCCCAAAAAATTGCCAAAGCTTTGCCCCAGCTAAAAACAGCAGCACCACACTGGTGCCGAACATCACAATCACAGTGCCTAAATCCGGCTGCATCAGCAGCAATACTGCAAATGCGAACAAGATAAACAACGGTTTTAAGAAACCTTTTAGGTTTTCTCGCACTTCATCATGCCGGCGCACTAAATAACTGGATAAATAGACAAAAAAGAATAACTTCGCTGGCTCCGCCATTTGAATACCGACAGGCCCAATATACAACCAGCGGGTACTGCCGTTGACATTACGCCCGACAATCAATACCGCAATCAACCCCAACAAACCAAACACCAGCAACAGCAAATTAGTATTGTGCCACCACGAAATGGGGATATTTAACACGCCATAGGCCATTACCAAACCAATCAGCATATAAACGCCGTGGCGAATACTAAAGTGCAGTGGGTTATCAAACAGTCGCTCAGCAACGGGCACCGACGCGCTGCTTACCATGATAAAACCAACACAAAGCAGCAAGATCACCAGCGTAAAGAAAAAACGGTCATAGCTGATGCCATCTTCGGCCTGCCACCAATCGGTCAATTCATGGCCAAGATCACTCAGCCAATTTAGAGCAACTTGCTTCATGAAAGCACCTTCTGCACTAAATCACTGAACAACTGACCACGCTCTTCATAGTTTTTAAACATATCAAGGCTGGCACAGGCGGGTGACAACAACACTAAATCTCCGGCAGCCACCAAGTTTGCCGCCGCTTTCACCGCGGCTGTTAAATCGGCCACTTGAAGAGTACCAGGCACCAATGCCGCGATGGCCGGGCCGTCCTTGCCAAAAGTAATCAGCACATCAACGTCAGCCCGTAACACCGCAGATAGTTGCGTAAAATCAGCCCCTTTGCCATCACCACCGGCAATCAGCAAGAGATTACCGGCAATGTCCGAGCGCAGCCCGGCAATCGCCGCCAACGTAGCGCCAATGTTGGTTGCTTTGGAGTCATTAACCCAACGCACACCATTGTGAGTGGCCACTAAAGCACAGCGATGTGGCAAATTCTGATAAGTACGAAGTGCCGAAGCAATCCCTTGGCGGCTGGCGCCAGCGGCCAACGCTAAAGTGGCGGCGGCTAGCGCATTAAATTGATTATGTGTGCCAACCAACGACATCTCTGCCACTGGCAGTAATGGCGAGCCAGCAACTTGCAACCAACGTTCGCCTGACACCTCCACCACGCCATCAGCAGTGCCATTTAAACTCAGCGCCAATTGTGATGCGGGCGTGTTTTGTGGTGTCGTCAGTGGGTCATTCGCATTAAACACCGCCAGTGCGGCATGCTTAAATATTTTTTGCTTGGCCGCAGCATAGGCTGCCATAGAACCATGGCGGTCTAAGTGATCTTCAGTCACGTTCAAATTACAGGCGGCCACTAATTGCAGGTTATAAGTGGTATCAAGTTGAAAACTTGATAGTTCCAGCACATAAACCTCGGTGTCAGCTTCGCCAAGCGCGTCCAACACCGGCAAGCCGATGTTGCCGGCAGCAAGTGCATTAATGCCACTTTGTTGCAGCATATAAGTCACTAACATGGTGACCGTCGATTTACCATTTGAGCCAGTAATGCCAACGGTTGGCTTTGACGTACAAAGGGCAAATAATTCGACATCCCCAATCAGCTGCGTGCCTTGGGCAGCAGCAAACCGGATCGCCGGATGAGATAAATCGAGGCCAGGACTGACCACAATCACATCCATTTTTGCCAAGCGGTTGGCATCGAGCTCGCCTAAATAGATACCATCGACTTTTTCTGGTTGAATGGCTTCCAAGCCGCTCACTTTCAAACGGGTATCCATCAAGGTCGGCTTGATCCCTTGTTTCAGCAAAAAGCGCACCGTAGCGAGACCCGATAGGCCCAACCCCAGTACCGCCACTTTTTTACCCTGAAACAACTTGGTCATGTCACGCACCCAATTAACGCAGTTTTAAGGTCGCAAGACCTACCAACACAAAAATAATCGACAAAATCCAGAACCGAACAATCACCCGCGGCTCAGGCCAGCCTTTGAGCTCATAGTGATGGTGAATTGGTGCCATCCGGAAAATTCGCTGACCACGTAATTTGTAAGAGCCTACTTGCAAAATGACCGACAGCGTTTCAATGACAAAGATGCCACCCATAATAATCAGCACAATTTCTTGGCGTACTAGCACCGCAATCACACCTAAAATCGCGCCCAGCGCTAACGAGCCGACATCACCCATAAACACTTGTGCTGGGTAGGTGTTAAACCATAAAAAGCCAAGCCCGGCCCCAACAATAGTGGCGCAGACCACCACCAGCTCGGACGCGAGCGGTAAATGCGGAATATGCAGATAACTGGCAAAAACTACGTTACCACTGACATAAGCGATAATGGCAAAAGCCATCGCCACCATGATGGTAGGCACAATCGCCAGACCATCCAGACCATCGGTTAAATTGACCGCGTTACTAAAACCAACCATCACAAAATAGGTCGTGACCAAGAAAAATAGCCCCAACTGCGGCAGCACATCTTTCATAAAAGGCACAATTAAGCTGGTTTCAGCTGGCCGGTCGGAGGTGGCATACAGGAAAAAGGCGGTGACAATCGCAAACACCGATTGCCAGAAATATTTCCAACGCGCAATCAGTCCTTTGGGATCTTTACGAATCACTTTGCGGTAATCATCGATAAAACCAATCCAGCCGTAACTGACCAGTACAAACAACACCACCCAAACGTATTTGTTTGATAAATCGGCCCATAACAAGGTACTGATGGCGATGGAGCCTAAAATTAGCAATCCGCCCATGGTCGGAGTGCCTTTTTTAGAGAAATGGCTTTGTGGACCATCATCACGTACCGTCTGGCCAATTTGCAGCTTTTGTAATGCCCGGATTAATATTGGACCAAAATACAGGCTCAGGAATAACGCCGTCAGAATGCCCAGAATGGATCTGAAGGTTAAGTAACTAAATACGTTAAACGCATTCACATATTGAGTAAGGTACTCGGCTAACCAGACTAACATGCACTTTTCTCCTGCTGACATCTTTCTAGCAAGTCTTGTACAACCAACTCCATCTTGGCGCTGCGTGAGCCTTTCACCAAAATGGATACTTCTGCGGTACTCGTTAAGTACGGCGTTAATTTTGCGACCAGCTGCTGGCGCGAACTAAAATGCGCGCCTTGGGCATGAAACTGCTCGCTGGCGTTTTGAGATAACACGCCCAGCGTGAACAGCTGATTAATCCCAGCTTGTTTGGCGTAAATACCCACTTCTTCGTGATACAAACGTGCGTCTGGTCCGAGCTCGCCCATATCGCCCAAAACCAAAATGCGGGTGCCAGTGTACGACGCAAGTAAGTCGGTGCCGGCTTTCACCGATTCTGAATTGGCGTTATAGGTGTCATCAATAATCCGCAAGTTTTCTCGCGGTTGATGCACGTTGATCCGGCCTTTGACCGGTTTCATCGCTGCCAATCCCAACTGCACATCGGTCAGGCTAGCGCCTAATGCCAAAGTCGCGGCGGCAGCGGCCAATGCGTTGCCGACATTATGTTTACCCGGCAGCACCAGCTGAATAAAACGCTGGCCATAGGGCGTATGCATATTAAACCCAGCACAGCCATGGCTATCGAGCATAATATTTTCAGCATAGAAATCAGCGCTTTGCTGTTCCATACTAAAAGTGTGCACTTTCAAATGGCTGAGCCTTTGTAACCAGTAGCTGTGAAATTCACTGTCCAGCGGCACGATGGCAAGGCCATGCTCTGACAAACCGGTGTAAATTTCACCCTTGGCGCGCGCGACACCGAATAAATCGCCAAAACCTTCCAGATGAGCCGCTCCGACATTGGTAATCATCGCGACATCGGGTTTGACTAATGATGTGGTATAGGCAATTTCACCTAAATGATTGGCACCAAGCTCCATCACCGCATATTGATGTTCAGGCTCTAGTCGCAGTAACGTCAGTGGCACACCAATTTTGTTGTTAAAATTGCCACCAGTTGCCAATACATTGCCAATCCGCGACATGATCGCCGCCATCATTTCTTTGACGGTGGTTTTACCCACACTACCGGTCACCGCTACCGCTTTTGGCGCAATTTTGGTTTTGACTAAAGCGCCTAATTGGCCTAGGGCGAGCTTAGTATCGGCGACAATAAGTTGCGGCACTGTGGTGGCCACTTCGTGGTCAACCACAACGGCCACTGCCCCTTTAGCGACGACCTCAGCTATAAAATGATGGGCGTCGAAATTAGGACCTTTTAAGGCAATAAACAAATCGCCAGCTTTAATCTGCCGACTGTCGGTGCTGACACCAGAAATGGTGACGGAACTTCCCTGCAGGCTGGCCGTCAGGTTTTGTGCAATTTCAGATAAACTAAGGCTGATCATCGGCTCATCTCCGCCAATAAGCTATGGATAAATATACGTTCGTCGTAATCCCGTACTGTGGTGCCAATCACCTGATAAGACTCATGACCTTTGCCTGCCACTAAAATCATATCGCCGGCATGCGCTTCAATCAGCGCTAGTTTGATGGCAGATTCACGATCAGTTTCGATTTGGCAATTGTCACCGGTCACCATTCCGGCAGCAATATCATTGCAGATATCTATCACAGCTTCAGTGCGGGGGTTGTCGGCGGTAATGATAACATGATCGGCGTACTGTTCGGCGATACGTCCCATCACTGGTCGTTTTGCTTTATCACGATCACCACCACAACCAAACACACACCAAAGCCGGCTTCGACTTTGCTGACGCAGCGCCATTAAACTTTGTTGCAAAGCATCCGGCGTGTGCGCGTAGTCGATCACGACACTGACCTCATCCGGAAATTGAAACTGCTCCATTCGTCCGGGCACGGCAACCAACTTTGGCACCGCTTTAATGATTGGTGCCAAGCCATGCCCCAACAACAACTGAGCGCCCATCGCCGCCAATACGTTTTGTACGTTGAACTCAGCCAGCAGTGGAATGTGTAATTGGAACTGGCCCAAATGACTATGCAACTGACAACGAAAACCATGGCCATCGGTGTGCAGCTGATCGTATGCCAGATAACGGGTGAAACCTTTGCAATCCTCTAACCGGCCATAAGCCAGCGTTTGTAGTGGCGTACTGGCCGCAAGTTGGCGGCCGTATTCGTCAGAGACGTTAATCACTGCCGCGGTAGCTAAATTTGGTTGAAACAGCAGCGCTTTTGCTTCGAAATACGCTTGCATGGTGCCGTGATAATCCAGATGGTCATGGCTTAAATTGGTGAACACCGCGACCGAAAAATGCAGGCCGGCCACCCGTTGTTGGATCAGCGCATGTGACGAAACTTCCATCGCCACTAATTGGCTACCAGCGGCCCGTACACCTGAAAATATTTTATGTAAATCAACCAAATGTGGCGTGGTATTTTGCAGCGGCGTTAAGTTTGGAAACTCACCAAACCCAAGTGTGCCAATCACGGCAGCGTGCTCACCTAACAAATGGCTCAACTGGTTGATAAAAATCGCCGTGCTCGACTTGCCGTTGGTACCGGTGATGCCAACCAGTTTCAATTGCTTGGCAACGTCTTGATAAAAATGACTCACCACGGCCGGCAAGGCTGCAGTTACATCTGGCCACAACAACAGCCTTGGATCATGCCGTAAATTGCTTTGTGTAGGCAGTAACTGATCGGTCAACACCAGTGCGGCGCCCTGTTGTAAAGCGGTATCGATAAACTGATTACCGTGACTGGTCAGCCCAGGTAGCGCGAGGAAAATATCACCTTCTTTCAATTGCTTGCTGTTGATGCAAAGCTGCGCCGAACTTGAAATTTCAGGCCGGTTTTCTAACGCACAAAGCGACTGTCCTTCGAC
>JBBKWN010000130.1:0-4110 GCA_037968955.1 Rheinheimera sp.
GTTGCAGCACCAGTGGCCTGGCAACGTGCGGGAATTACAGAATATTTGTCAGCGGGCGCTGTTACTTGCCGCAGGCGATGTGATTGAAGTGCAAGATTTGGGGTTACAAACAGGCGAGCTGGCTGCAAAACGGCTGCTTGATGATATCGACCGCTCGCAGATTGAACTCGCCTTGCAGCAACAAGCTGGCGTTATTGCTCGCGCGGCAAAACAGCTGGGGATTAGCCGTCAGGCGTTGTACCGGCGGATGGAGTTTTATGGCATTGCCACGCCTTAACCTGCTGCAATATTTCAGTTTTAACGGCCAGCTGTGGTTGATACAACTGCTGATGCTGCTGCCGTTGCTTGCCTTGGCGGTGTTGCTAATGCTGCTTTTACCCGAGCAACATCAACACAGTACTTTGTATTTGTTATGGACCATGTTCCTGCTGCTTGCGGTCTTGCTGCATTTATTATTGTCGCGGGTTAACACGGCTTTGCGCCAAGAAATTACCGCGCTGAATTTACATGCCGAAAACCTGCAAGATCAAGCTTTTAACAGCCGAGCCAATCGCCAACATATCCGAATGTTGACACCACTGGCGGACGCATTAGTGGCCATGTCTGACGAGTTAAGTCGCCAGCGGGCGACCTTGTATCAGCGCGAGTTATTGCTTGATACCGTGTTGCAATCAAGCCCAAGCGCTTTGGTGCTGACCGACGAGCAGAGCCGGGTATTGTTAACCAATCCGGCGGCGCGACAATTGTTTTTGCAAGGTCAGAAGTTTGATGGCCGGCTGCTCGATGACGTGCTGGCCGAATGGCCCGAGCTACAACAAACCTTTGCTGCTTATATGCAGCAGCCAAAACAAGGTTTACTGCACCTTGCAGCACGACAGCCGACCCAGAGTGATGCGATTTGGCATTTGTCATCCAGTCAGTTTTTATTAAATCAGCGCCAACATTTTTTGTATTTGCTCAAACCCATGACCGCAGAAATTCAACGAGAAGAATTAAATGCTTGGAAAAAGCTGCTGCGGGTGATTAGCCATGAGCTAAATAACAGTTTGGCGCCGTTATCGTCTTTGGCGTATTGCGCTCAACAATTGCTGGATAAAAATTCGCTGGATGTGCCTTCGGTGGGGTCGTTGCGACAAATTTTAGCGACGATCAGTGAACGCAGTCAGCATTTAAATCAGTTTTTGCAAGGCTACATTCAATTTGCCAAATTACCACCGCCAAAACGTGCGACGGTGAATTGGCCACGGCTGATTAATCAACTGCATGATCATTACGAATTTGAGCTCGACGGTGCGCTGCCGCAACGCGACTGGCAGCTTGATCAAGCGCAGTTGATGCAGTTGCTGCTGAATTTGCTTAAAAATGCCCATGAATCGGGTTCGGATCCGGCGCAGATCCGATTATCTGTGCGTGAATCAGCACAACTTTTGTTAGTTGAGGTGCAGGATGCCGGTGGTGGTTTATCTTCGGAAGTCCTCGAGCACGCATTGTTACCGTTTTACACCACCAAAGCGCATGGCTCGGGCATAGGTTTAACTTTATGCCGCGATGTGGCTGAAGCGCATGGCGGTGTCTTGCAGCTTCGCAACCAACCGTCAGGGCTTACGGTGCTGGTCAGTTTCCCGCATTTTGCAGCTTTGCCTGCAAGCCAAGCTTGTGACGCCAGCGGCGCAAAGGTATGATATCTTTCTATTTTTAGCCGTTTAGCCATCCTCATAGTTGCGCCAGCCTGAAATAGCAGGAAAATTAGAAATGCAAATTCAAACCCGCACCATCACCTTAGCCACGGCGACAGGCCCGATGCAATGCTTGCAAATGATGCCCGTCGCGTTAGGGAAGACATTCACTGCCATTTTGTTTTATTCGGAAATTTTTCAAATTACCCAACCGATCGCCCGCGCCGCAGCGATCCTGGCCGGCCAAGGTTTTATTGTGCTGGTGCCGGAAGTATTCCATGAATTAAATCCCGCTGGGACTGTGCTTGGGTACGATGATGCCGGTAAAGATAAAGGCAATCAGGATAAATGGCGCAAGCCGTTAGCGGCACATGACAGCGATACGTCGGCGCTGCTTGCTTATTTACAGACCTTAGCCGAATTTAACGGTAAAACCACCAGTTATGGTGTGTGTATTGGCGGGCACTTGGCGTTTCGCGCGGCGTTAAACCCGATGATCAGCGCCGCTTGTTGTTTATACGCCACTGATTTACATAGCGATACCTTACCGGCAGCGCCGACTGAGCAAACCTTGGCGCGCGCAGCGGATATCAAGGGTGAGCTGCTGCTGATTTGGGGCAAACAAGACCCGCATATTCCGGTCGAAGGGCGGTTGAAAATTTATCAGGCGCTAAGCAACTGTGGCGCAAACTTCAGTTGGCATGAGCTCAATGCTCAGCATGCTTTTATGCGCGATGAAGGAGAACGTTATGATCCGGCATTGGCGCTTTGGGTTTATCAGCAAGCGATAACGCTGTTTCAACGCGCATAATGTTTGAAAAAAGGGCGTTGTGGTGGGGCGGAAGGGCGCGCATGCGATTGTCGATGCGCTGCACCTGCCATGACTTTGGGTATATACTGTCGGCGTTGTCATAATTATTGTTGCAATATCTGTCAGCCTGCGTTTGTGCAAGCTGGTAAAAGTTTGGTGAGTGAACCGATGTCTGTGTTTGAACATGCTTTAGTTATCTTGGCGTTGATTGGTGTCAGCGCATTCTTTTCCATGTCGGAAATTGCGCTGGCGGCGTCGCGTAAATTACGTTTACGCCATTTAGCGGCCGAAGGCGACATGCGCGCCCAACAGGTGTTGGCACTGCAGGAACATCCCGGTAATTTTTTTACCATCATCCAGATTGGCCTCAATGCAGTTGCCATTTTGGGCGGTATCCTCGGTGAGGCGGCTTTTACGCCAACCTTCGTTGAATTAATCTCAATGGTTTATCAAGGGCCGGCCTTGCAGTCGTTAGGTTTTGGCTTATCGGTGTTTGCGGTAACAGCGCTGTTTATTTTGTTTGCTGATTTAATGCCAAAACGACTGGCAATGTTGGCGCCGGAACAGGTTGCTCTGGCAGTGGTGCGACCCATTTTGTTGCTGCTGGTGGTACTAAAACCAATGGTTTGGCTGTTTAATAGTCTCGCCAATGTAGTGTTTAAACTTTTTAACGTGCCTATTCAGCGCAAAGACCAAATTACGCCACAAGATATTATTTTAATGATGGCTGAAGGCGCGCAAGCCGGAGTGTTGCAGCAGCAGGAGCATACCTTGCTGGAAAACGTGTTTGATATGGACCAGCGCACTGTCACTTCGGCGATGACACCCCGCGAGAGTTTAATTTATTTTGTGCTTAAAGAAACGCCGGAAAGTATCAAAGCAAAAATTGCTGAACATCCACACGCAAAGTTTATTGTCTGTGATGAAGTATTAGATAGGGTGGTCGGTTATGTCGATACCCGCGATATTCTGATGCAGGTGTTGCACGAGCAATCGATTTCATTGAGTAAAGAAGGCATTTTACGCACCCCGCTGATTATCCCCGATACGTTGTCGTTATACGAAGCGCTGGCTTATTTTAAATCCAGTGGCGTCGATTTTGCGGTGATCCTCAATGAGTATGCGTTGATAGTCGGCATGATTACGCTCAAAGATGTGATGAGCATTGTGATGGGCGAATTGGTCAATAACGAAGAAGAGCAGATCGTCAAACGGGATGATGATTCGTGGCTAGTGGAAGGTTTAACACCGCTAGATGATGTGATGCGGGTACTGTCGATTGACCAATTTCCATATCAGGAAAATTACGAAACGATTGCCGGTTTTATGATGTATATGCTGCGTAAAATTCCAAAACGCACCGACTTTGTGCTGCACCAAGGCTACAAATTTGAAGTGGTTGATATTGATAACTACAAAATTGACCAGCTGTTGGTGACCCGTGTGAAGCACGACGCCTAATCAGCAGGCAGTTTTTGTTTGCAAAATGTTGGGCGTTGGGACTAACGAGCAACCAGTACCAAGTACCAAGTACCAAGTACCAAGTACCAAGTACCAAGTACCAAGTACCAAGTACCAAGTACCAAGTACCAAGTACCAAGTAACAAGTAGCCAGCGCTGGTT
>JBBKWN010000131.1:0-20951 GCA_037968955.1 Rheinheimera sp.
GTAATAAATGATGGTTCCAACGAGAGAGCTTCGGCGCGGCGAAAATCCTTTTGGACGATCTCCAGTGCCGCTAAAATGACGGCTGGTGGTAGCTGTTGCTGTTCGAGTAGCATAATTAAATCAACGGCCAATTGGACTTCGATTGCCGCCTGTGCCAAAGGCACAGGCGTAATGTCAGACTTAAGCATCTATCGCAGTAGCGGCAGGTGCGGTTTGATCATCCGCTTTGAGATTATCCGGGTTGTCTAAAAAAGCGCGGCCTTTGGCCACCGCAGCTTTGACTCTGGTGACCATTTCAAAACGTTCGGTTTGTGGCAGGTAAAACGCCAAATCCACTTCATAACGAATATATTTACAAGGCAGCTGATTGAGGACGATACAGGATAAATCGGCGAGATATTCCGGATCTTGGTCGGCTAAACCCAGTTCAATCAAGTGGTCAAGCATCAGTTTTTCATAATAGTTGTGGATATCATCGTGTAGTTTCATCAACTGCTCCAACGTCGGTAGTGGTCAAACCGGTTGACCTGACTGGTTTTTTTGTTCGGCTAAGCATAAACCCTCAACCGCAAAAATGCCACAGCTGGTCAGACTGACATTGTGGCTGATGCGCTGTTACAATGCGCGGTCGCAATTAAGGCCGTTGGCCGGAATCCCCAGATGCAAAAAAATACCACGCCTTGTTACTACGGCGATTACTTACAACTCGATAAAATCCTGACAGCTCAGGCGCCTGAAAGCGCCAAATATGGCAATGAAGCACATGATGAAACCTTGTTCATCGTAGTGCACCAGGTGTATGAGCTGTGGTTTAAACAAGTGCTGCACGAGCTAAAATCGGTGTTGGAAGTATTTGCTGCGACCCAGGTTAAAGATGAACAGCTGACAGGGGTTGTGCATAAACTCAAACGAGTGATCACCATTCAGCAGCTGATGAATCAGCAAATTGGCGTGATGGAAACGATGACGCCGCAGGATTTTATGTCGTTTCGAGATTATCTGGTGCCTGCATCAGGTTTTCAAAGTGTGCAATTTAAAATGTTGGAAATTGGTCTGGGGCTAAAAAGCGGTTATCGGATTGATTATGATCAAAACTCCTTTTATAGCCGCCTCAATGAAAAAGACCGTTTGTTCCTGCAAAGCCTGGAGCAACAGCCCAGTTTGTTTGAACAGGTAGAGAAATGGTTAGAGCGGATGCCCTTTTTAGAGTTAGGTGACTTTAGTTTTTGGCAGATGTATCAAAGCGCCACCCGCCAAATGCTGGACGATGATGAACAAACGGTACGCGGCATTATGCAGATTGCTGAGCATGAACGGGAATTACAATTGGGTGAAATTGACAAAACCCGTGCCAAATTTGCCGCCTTACTTGATCACGATAAATACCTTCAGCTGCAGCAAGAGGGCAGCTTCCGCTTAAGTCAGCGGGCGATGCTGGCGGCGCTGTTTATTACCTTATATCAGGAAGAGCCGGTGTTTAATCTGCCGTTTCAGGTGTTAACTTGTTTGACCGAAATTGACGAAAACTTAACGATTTGGCGCTATAAACACGCGATGATGGTGCAGCGGATGTTAGGAACTAAAATTGGCACCGGCGGCTCGTCTGGGCATGACTATTTGAAGCGAACGACTGAAAAAAATCGGATTTTTACCGATTTATTTCATATGGCGACTTTTTTGTTGCCCAAAGCAAGCTTGCCGCAACTGCCAACCACGTTAAAGCGACAACTGGGATTTTATTTTGCCGGTGCTGATCGGCTTTAAGACGACATTCAATCGTTGATTGGGTGTCAAGATTGGTCGCTGCAGTGCAAGATTCAACTATGTGTGGATCTGAATCGGCAGCTGCCGACTTGTAAATGCGGCCTTAAATAGCTGCAAATGGATCGCAGTTAACGCCGCTAAATCTCGTTGGTAGCCACCACCTATCACTGCCGCCAGCGGGATAGATAAGTCACGACAACGTTCAATCACCAGCTGATCGCGTGCCAATACACCTTGGGTGCTGACAGCCAGCAAGCCCAGATCATCAGCTTGATGAATATCAACACCCGCATCGTATAACACGATGTCTGGTTGGTGTAGCGCCAGTAAATAATCCAGACTTTCCTGCACTGCGCTAAGATATGCAACATCTGTACAGTGGTTGGGCAAGGCTAAATCCCAATCTGATTGTTGTTTGCGGGATGGAAAGTTTTTCTCACCATGCAAGGACGCGGTAATAACACTCGGGTCGTTGGCGAAAATTAATGCCGTGCCGTCGCCTTGGTGTACATCACAGTCAAAAATTAGAATTTTATCGACGCCTTGTTGTTGCAGCACCTTGGCGGCTATAGCTAAATCGTTAAACAAGCAAAAGCCACTGCCTTCACCAGCAAATGCATGGTGGTAACCGCCACTTAAATGAAGGGCCAGGCCCTGTTGTAACGCCAGTTGCGCGGTTTGCACGGTACCACCGACCGAGCGCAGACTACGCTCGATTAAAAATTCAGACCAAGGAAAACCAATCCGGCGCATCGCTTTGGAATCAATGGTACCGAGTATTAAGCTTTTGATATAAGCAGGAGTGTGTACCAGCGCCAGTTCGGTTGAACTTGCCAAGGCTGGTGTCACAAAGTGTTCTATCGGGACGCCTGCCGCTCGAAGTGCTTGATATAAGGCTTGGTATTTGCCTATCGGATAACGATGCCGGTCGGGTAACTGCAGCTCGCTATAACAAGGATGATAAATAAGTGGCGGCCAGTGCATTAAAACTCGCGTTTTTGTTCCAGCCACTGGATTTCTGCTTCCAGTTGGCTGATCGCTTTACGACAGCGCCCTAAACGGGCATGTAACGCCAATTGCCGGGCTGGTTCTTGTTGTTGCTGCGCCGCTTCGCTGATTAAATCCAGCAAGCGACGTTCAAATTCATGGGTTTCACTGAGCTTTTGATATAACGCCTGATGCGTGCCACCCAGCTCAGCCAATAATTGGCCAGCGCGTTGTCGCTGCGGGGTTGTCGGCGGTTGGACTGCCGTTTTTGCTGGGCGCCATTTACTCTTTTCACGCTGGCGGACATCAAGGCAAGCAAAAGCGCGTCCTAGGGCCTGCATTTGTGCCGATAGCTTTTCGGCCAAGCGTTGTTGGTTTTGTTGTTGGATAAGCAATAACTCACCACTGCCACGGATAGGTTGCTGCAGACGTTGCAGCAGTTGCATCGCTTCTTGCACGTAATCTAACAATTGCGGCGAATGGCATTGAAATAAATTGGAGTCAAACCAGTCGCGGCGCTGCCAAGCGGGTGCTTGTTGATCAATTTGGCTTGCTTGGCTGGCAAGAGTCAATAACTGCTGCTCCAGCTGCGTGGTGAGTGTTTGCCAGTTCGATAAAAAAGGGCCGTGGTTCATGTCGAAAACCAAGTTTGCCAAATCAGCCGCATGGCAATGGCCATCACCATCACAATAAAGAGTGGTTTGATCAATTTACTACCAAAGCGGATCGCAGTATGGGCACCTAGATAGGAGCCTACCATCAGGCATAATCCCATCGCGAGCCCAAGTTGATAATGGATATGGCCGAGCATGGCAAAAGTGACTAACGCAAAACCGTTGCTGATAAAATTCATTGAACGTGCCACACCGCTGGTCAGCAGCAGGTTAATTTTATAAAGCCCCATGGTTGAAACCATCCAGAATGAACCGGTTCCAGGCCCTGCGATCCCATCATAAAACCCCAGCGTTAGGCCTTGGCAACGTTGCGTCCAACGATTTTTTTTGTTTGCCGTAGGCAACATCAGCTGATCATCAGGGTGTACTTTGGCAAACAAGCTATAAATAGCGGCAACGAGGATCAGCACCGGCAGTATTTTTTCTAAGGCTTGTTTACTGATTTGATCGACCACCAAAGCCCCCAGGCAAGCGCCAACGGCTGTTGCGATGAGCCCATGGCGCCAATACTGGGGATCAAACAATTTTTTACGGTAATAAGTCAGCGAAGCAGTTAACGAGCCAAAAGTGGCGGCTAGTTTATTGGTACCCAGTACCAAGTGGGGTGGTAAACCCGCGGTCAGCAAAGCCGGAACCGTCAACAGCCCGCCCCCACCAGCAATGGCGTCAATAAATCCGGCGATAAAAGCGACCAGACAAAGCACCAGCCATAGCGTAGGTTCAAGCGCGAGTTCCATGATTATCCGTCAATTTGTTGCCGAAAGGGCGGTAAGGCTTTAAGCATGGCACTGCCATACGACTTCGTGACTAAGCGCCGGTCCAGAATGACAATTCTGCCCTGATCCTGCTCTTGTCGCAGCAGTCTACCACAGGCCTGCACGAGTTTTCTCGCCGCCGCTGGCACCGTCAGTTGTAAAAATGGGTTGCCACCACGTTTGGTGACGGCTTCTGCCATGGCTTCTTCGAAGGGCGAAGTGGGTACCGCAAACGGGAGTTTGGTGATAATAAGATTCGTTAATAATGCACCCGGTAAGTCGAGGCCTTCGGAAAAGCTTTGGGTGCCGAATAAAATACTGCCATTGCCCCCATCAATTTTCATTTTGTGTAAATCCAACAACGATTGGCGGCCGGCTTCGCCTTGCACCAACAAGGTAAAACCTTGTGACCGCAGAGCTTTGGCCACTTGCTCCATTTGCCAATAGCTGGCAAACAACACCAGATTTCCGACGGCTTTATCGAGGAACTTCGGAAGTACGGTGATGAGTTCGGCCGTAAATACATCGGAACTAGGTTCTGAATTGAGTTTTGGGATATGAATGAGACCGCGCTCTGCATAGGCAAATGGCGAACTGACCTGCAACGTCTGTAAGCCCGGATGATCGGTTAACCCAAGTTCACGCTTGATATAATCAAAAGAATTTAATGATGTCAGTGTTGCTGAACACAACAGCACGGCATGGGCTTGTGAAAACAACAACTCGTCCAGTTGGAAACTGACGGACAAAGGACAAGCGTGGCCGCGAATTTGTTGCTCGTGCTGACTAAGCCAGCGCGCTTGACTGACGTATTTTGTCTGCGGTACCGACCAGAGCTGCCAAAGCTGATGTTGACCTGAAAATTTCTGCTCCAGCACTGACAATTCATGTTGTAGCGGTACTAAAACTTTACTACGCACCTTACCATCACTGGCCACTTCCAGTAGTTGTTGAAACAACTTTTCGATACAGGACATCAACTTACCGCTGTGTTCAGCCAAAGTATCGGCTTGACGCTGAAACAGCTCAGGCAGCACGGCATCAACAAATCTGTGGTTCGGCGGGTTGGCAAACCATTGACTCTGCTTATTGATGGCTTGTTGCATCGGTTTGAGTAGGTTAAAAAAGTCCTGTGATAATTCGAGTAGCTTTAAGGTCTCGCGAAGCGCACCCGCATGCGTCAATTGGCTTTGTAAACTCTGGTATAGCTTGTCTATTTGTTGCTGCCAATAGCTGCAATCAATGTTGAGCTGGGTGTCAGCAGCAAAAAAATCCCGACCACAATCCGGCAAATGATGGGCTTCATCAATAACGTAGATACATTCTTCTGGCTTGGGCAAAATACTATTCCCCGACGCTAAGTCGGCGAGCAATAACGCATGATTGACCACCAGCACTTGGCTATTGTCGATTTCAGCGCGAGCTAAATGAAACGGACAATTGCGATGCGCTGGATGTTGTTTATGGCAGTGGTAAGCGTCAGCCTGAATACCCGCCCAAGCTTGATCTGTCAGCTGCAGTGGCAATGAATCACGATCACCAAGCCAACTACGATCCTCCCATGCGCCGACCAGTTTCGCTAATTGCACTGGATCACCCGCCTGCCACTGCGGCAACAGATCGGGTTGCAGCAGCTGGTCTCTTAATCTTTGAATACAGGCATAACGTTGCCGACCTTTAATCAGCGTAAATTCAAATGGCAATTTGCTGTGGGTCTGAAAAAATGGCAGATCTTTGACCACCAGCTGCTCTTGCAATGCCACGGTAGCTGTTGCAATGACCAAGGTTTTTTTCTTGCTTAATGCCAATGGCACGGCGGCAAGTATATAGGCCAATGATTTACCGGTACCGGTGCCTGCTTCAATCAAGCCAATGCGATCATAGCTGTGGTAGGAGCCGGCGATGATATTGGCCATTTCTGCCACCAGCTTATTTTGCGAAGGGCGTGGCTGATAGCCAGGCAAACCAGCTTTAATAAGCTGATGGACCGCCTTAATTTGCGCTTTAATTGCATCGCTGAGCATAAATACTCTGTATAAATTTACAGTTAATGCATTGTACAAAGCCGTCCTTCATCAGGCAAATATTAAAAAAACCTAAATTTAGGCAAGGTCAGTTCAATCGGTACAAACACTTTTCGTACATTTATGTGTACGATTTTTGGCGTGAATTCCGGTAAATCCGATTTAATTTGGGGTCGGCTGCTTTCTTGACAGCACTAATATTTCATGAATCAAATTCGTTTTATTAACATTTAATCAGCATATTATGGCGTTATTGGTTAATATTTAAACGGCTCAACATCGGCTTTGACTGAATATTAAACAGTGGCAGTCGTAAATATAAAAAGTTCACTACATATGGTTTTTTTTATGCGGTTTTACTCAAAAGCGATTGACCCTCATGAAAAAATCGACTTATTATCAAGTTGCCCAGTTCTGTGAAGCAGCGGAATATTCAGCCAAGTGCTGTGATGGTGACTAACAAACAACAAAATCACGTATATCAGTGGTCCAGGGAGATAAGAATGTTTAATAATCATAAAACTGCAAAAGCTGTGCGCATTGCTCTTGCATTTGGCGCGGCTTCTACAGCTGTGTTGGCTTCAGGTACAGCGTTTGCTGCTGAAGAAAATGCGAAAGAGAAAGTCGAACGTATCGAAGTCACAGGCTCACGTATTAAACGTACCGATATGGAAACAGCCAGCCCGGTACAAATCACTTCGTCAGAAGAAATTAAATTATCAGGTTTTACCCGTATTGAAGACTTGATGAACAGCTTACCGCAAGTGGAAGCGTCTGAAACAGCGTTCCAAGCGAACGGCGCAACAGGTAATGCGACCCTTGACTTACGCGGTATGGGTACGCAACGTACGCTGGTGCTGGTAAACGGTCGCCGTTTACAGGCCGGTGGTGTTTACAATGCTGGTGCGCCAGATGTAAACCAAATCCCTGCCTCATTAGTTGAGCGGGTAGAAGTTTTAACCGGTGGTGGTTCAGCAACTTATGGTGCTGATGCGGTTGCTGGTGTTGTCAACTTCGTGATGAAAAAAGATTTCGAAGGTATTGAAATTACGTCAGGTGTGTCGGGTTACCAGCACAACAACGACAACAAGTATATCCAAGGTTTGATGGATAAACGTAAATTCGAATACGAAACTGGCGACAGTGGTTTTGACGGCAAAACGTCAAACATTGATTTAACTGTCGGTGGTGATTTAGGTTCTAAAGGTCATATCACTGCGTACGCAACTTGGCGTGATGTCACTGAAATGCGTCAAGGTTCTCGCGATTACTCTTCTTGCGCATTAAACGATCCAGGTACAGCTTGTGGTGGTTCAGGTACTGCTCCAGTTCCTAATTTCTACCTTGGCCGTGCTGAGTCTGATGGTGGCGCTGGTATTGATTACAGTAAATTCTGGACTTTAGACGCAAGTAACAAATTTGTGGATGAAGCCGGTGCTAACCGTTACAACTACGCGCCTGTTAACCACTTTATGCGTCCGGATGAGCGTTATACGTTCGGTGCTTTTGCCAACTATGAAATTAACGAATATGCACGTCCATATTTAGAAACTAGTTTCATGAATGACCGTACTGTGGCGCAGATTGCGGAATCAGGTACTTTCTTCGCTGAAGAATACACCATGAATATCAGCAACCCGCTGTTCACTGACGCACAACGTAGCCAGTTCCGTACGCTGTATGGTGCTGATACTAAACAAGTGAACATGTTGATTGGTAAACGTAACACTGAAGGTGGTGCTCGTGCATCTGACCTTGAGTTCACATCGTTCCGGATCGTCACGGGTATCGAAGGTATCATCAACGACTCTTGGAGCTATGATGCGTCTTTCCTGCACGGCGTAACCTCTTCAAGTGTTGCTTATTTAAATGACTTCTTCGGTCCACGTATCGGTCCAGCTCTTGGTGCGGTTGCTATTGATGGCGTACCTAATACAACCTTCAGTTCAGTGCCTTACGCAGTATTCCAGCGCGGCGCTGTGACTGCTGAAGCGGCTGACGAGTTAAAAGGTACTGCGATTTTACGTGGTGTAACTTCACAAACAGTATTAAACGGTTTTGTCACCGGTGATTTGGGCTTTAATTTACCAACACACTCCATGTCGGTTGCTGCGGTATTAGGTTTAGAACACCGTCAGGAACGTTTTGGCCGTACTTCAGATGAAGTGTTCGCGCAAGGTTTACTGTTAGGTCAAGGTGGTCCAACCCCTAGCCTGAACGGTGGTTACACAGTGCGTGAAGTGTTTGGTGAATTAAGCATTCCATTACTGGAAGATGCGGCAATTGCTAAAGACGTTACCCTTGGTTTAGGTGGTCGTTATTCAGATTATTCAACTTCAGGTGGCGAGCCTACTTATAAAATTGAACTGGACTGGACGCCGATTGACGACTGGAAAGTTCGTGCCAGCTACAACCGTGCAGTTCGTGCGCCAAACGTTGATGAATTATTCTCTCAGCAATCTATCGGCCTGTGGGGTGGTGTAGATCCATGTGCTGGCGCTAAACCAAGTGCAAGCGCAGCGCAATGTGCGAATACTGGTGTATCTGCCGCGCAATACGGTTTAATTGCTGCAAGCCCAGCCGGTCAATACAACCAGTTTACCGGTGGTAACCCAGAGTTAACGCCAGAAATCGCCGATACCATGTCATTTGGTATTGTAGCGAACCCGTTTGAAGGTTTTAACTTCTCGGTTGACTACTGGAACATCGAGTTAGACGAAGTTATCGGTAACGTAGCTGCATCTTTAACGCTGCAGCAGTGTGCTACAACTGGTTTAGCTGTGTTCTGTGACAACGTAAAACGCGGTAACGGTGGCACCTTGTGGATTGGTGAGTCTGGTTATGTTCAGGCAACCAACATCAACTTAGCTAGCCGTCATTGGCGTGGTATCGACATCAGCACAAACTATGAAACCGAAGTATATGGTGGCAAGTTAACAGCTAAGATGATCGGTAGCCGTAGTATGAAAAAATTCTACACGCCACTGCCAGGCGATAACAGTGCTAACTACGAGTGTTCTGGTAACGTCAGCACTGACTGTTTTGCTCAGCCAAAATGGCGTCACACTGCATCTGTAAGCTACACCACAGGTGACTGGTGGACTGCAACGGCGAAATGGCGTTATTTCGGTGAAGTTGATTACACCAGCAAGGTGAAAGTTGACACATTGGTTGCAAACGGCATTTCTGCACAAAGCTACTTTGACTTAGTCGGTGCGTTTGACTTGTCAGACAACGTCAGCGTGTTAGCCGGTGTCAACAACGTACTAGACAAAGAGCCACCAATGGTTGGTTTAACGCTGTCTAGCAACGCCAACGCTGTTGCTGGTTTCTACGACACCTTAGGTCGTTACTTGCACGCAAGCGTAACCGTGAAGTTCTAAGTAACTTCGTGGTGCGGGCCTGAATCTCTCAGGCCCAACAAAAAAACCAAACGCTTGCGTTTGGTTTTTTTTATTGTGTTACATAAGTTGCAACAAAAACATAAGTCGCAACAAAAACGATGAACCCGCTGCGACCATCCAGACCGAATTGAAATGGCTAGCCGGCAGGCCAGCGTAGTCTAGCAAAACACCTCAGCAGCACATGGCAACATGCCTTACTATGCCATGCATTACTGTCGCGGCGAAATATCACAAGGTGCCGTCAAGCGATGGCCTTCGCCACTAAATGGGTAAGTACCATGCCAGATATAACTAGGAAACAGCACCAGCAGGCCTGGCGTGGGGCAGATAGCCTTGGCCACTTGTTCGCGCGCCCCTAAGTCTAGCGAGGTTTCACCTAGTTTTAACCAACCCGCCTTGTCTGGATCGGATGGCTGTATTGCTGCGGGAATGTCCAAATAAGTACAAGCCGACAACCAACCTAACGGATGGACATGGTTGGTATGAAACCCAGCTTGCTGTAAGCGCACGGACCAGCTCCCGACAATACTAAACTGCTGCTGGTTACGCCGAAGCAATGGGTGGCTATTGTCGGTAGGTAATGATGTTAGATACTGCTTGATATGGCCTTGCAATAACTGCCGGTAAGCTTGGATCACCGGCGCTGGCTCTGCCAATAAACTGCCAATGGTTTGCGTACCACCCCGGACACTTTGATCCAGCGGCTGTTGCCGGCTGACATGCAGCGCGGTGATTGCTAAATTTAATTCGGTTAAAAAGTGCTGTTGATTATCATAACCCGCCGGTGTACCCAGTTGAATTTCACGCACCAACTGCGTGTAGTTGTTCAACCAAGCGGACTTTGGATCGTCAGTCAGCCGCCAGCAAGTGCCCTGGTACGCCCAAATTTCTTGATTGTCAGGTTCCAGCCGCTGCGCCTGCGCGAGTTCGTTCAGCGCTTGCTGATAATCACCCTCCCGCATTAAATAGTTCGCTAAATCGATCCGGAAGCGGCTGTGGTTTGGCTGCTGTTGCAGTGCTTGGCGTGTGAGTTGTTGCGCCTGGTTTAAATCACCTTGCTTGCTTAACTGGACGCCAAGCGCATGCAGTAATTCAGGGTGTTGACCGACTCGCTGTAAGCCATCGCGTAACACTTGTTCTGCTTGTGCTTGTTGGCCAGATTGGATCAACCGCCCTGCATACTGGTAAATCAAGGGAACAGAATTCGGTTGACGCTGCAAACTCTGCGCAAAGGATTGCAAAAATTTTGACGATAGTTGGTGTTCCCAATAGTAATTGTTCAGCGACAAGTGCGCTTCAATATAATCGGGCTTGAGTTCAATCGCGGCGTGCCAATATTGTTCGGCTTGGCCAAAATCGCCATGCTCGGCGGCAGCACAAGCCCGATTAAAATGATACTCAGGGCTACTTTTACCTTGGTCAGCAATACGGTCAAAACACTGTAGTGCCGCAGCGGGTTGATTAAGCTGCCGCAGGAGGGACCCTTTGTTGTACCAGCCATGAAAATTGTGCGGATCAAGCGCCAGTGCTTGTTCATACACCTGCATCGCCTGCGCTAATAAACCCGCGGCAGTGTGAATTTCCGCTTGTTGCAGCATGAATTTAACGGTGGTAGGGGCAAGTTTCTGCGCTTGGGCAATCCGACTTTGCGCCAGTGGCAGATGATGTCGTTGCAGGGCCAGTTTGGCTGCGTTTGACCAAGCATCAGCAAAATTAGGCGCCAGCTTCAGCGCCTGCTGATAGGCCTGTTCAGCCTGATCCAACTGCTGCATAAATGCTAATAAATTCGCGTAATTGGCCCATACCACAGGTTGCTTGGCATTCGCTGCCAAACTGCGCACAAACAGTTGCAGTGCAATGGCATGATTCTGTTGTTGCCGTGCGACTAACGCCAAAATATGTAGCGCGTCTGGCTGCTCTGGCTGCAGTTGCAGCACAATGTTTGCGGCTTGAGCTGCGGCAGGCAGCTGGCCTGCTTGCATGGCGGAAATGGCCAGTTGTAGTTGTTTTTGATACGACATCACTGAACTCGATTGACGAAATACAGGGTTTGGCCGTTAAAATTACCATTAAAGCAGCGGCCGAGGCTAGCTAAGTGTCATGTTGAAGACAGTTTGGCCGTGCTTGAATAAGATGTTCAGGGCGATGTGGTATTTTTTTCACGATAGAGTTGCTCGCAGCTGCGGCAGCGCTGGCGCGTTGGATCTATTTTTTGCAATTGATGTTCAATGCGACATTCACAATCAGAGCACAAACCATAAAGCCCCATATCAATTAAACTGATCGAGGCTTGCAGCGCTTCTAGCCGAGTGGTTATTTGTTTTAACTCTGGCGTCATCAACGGTTGCAGCAGTTCAGGCCAATAGCTGATGGGGCGCAGCTCTAACTGGAGTTGTACGGCGCTATGCTCTGGCTGCGGATGTTGTTGTAAGTATTGAGAAATAAGTAGACGTTTTTGCTGAATTTCATCAAGCATTTTTTCTCGTAAAAGCAACGTAGTGGATTGTGACATCGCAAACCTCAAATAGCTGTGCTGTAAAAGCGGTCAGGCGTAAGTTGCTATTATGCGAAGCTTAAGCGCGGCGTGCCGTGATGCAGATCAAAGGTTCTGGTCATTGTTCGCATTGTCCTCTGTGCTATAACATCAGGACTGATGTACAAATTATTTTGGTAAATTTCAGATCTGCTGAAATTTAATTGGCTGGGGGCGGGTCTTTATACTGGACCGGGCTTGGTTATCATCCGGCACAATAGTTTTAATTAAACTTTAAGGAATGAATCATGACTACTGTCAATCGTAAAATGGTCTCTGCTGTCGGGGCTTTTGTTTTAGGGTCAATGGCAACTGTAGGCGTTGCCAGCGCCAGCGGCTTTCAAGCAACTGAACTGGCTGCTGGTTATCAGTTGGCTGCGATGGAAGCGTCTTGTGGTGCTGACAAAACAAAAGCAGGCGACAAAGCTAAAGAAGCGAAGTGTGGTGCTGATAAAGCCAAAGCTGCTGCCGACAAAGCGAAAGAAGGTAAATGTGGCGAAGGCAAATGCGGTGAAGGTAACTGTGGTGGCATGAACTAATATGTTAGCCGCTGATGGGGTTGGCCTTGGGCTGCGCCGGGAAATTTTGGACCCGATTTTACAGCATAAGCCGCAAGTTATTGATTTTTTTGAGGTCGCCCCAGAAAACTGGTTGCCCTTTGGTGGTAAGCTCGGTGATAAGTTTCACGCTTTAACCGAGCAATACCCGTTTATTTGCCACGGCTTGTCATTATCGCTGGGTAGCCCTGATCCGTTAGATTTTGATTTTCTGGCGGCAGTGAAAAAGTTCCTTCACACCCACCACATCACACTTTACAGTGAACATTTAAGCTATTGTTCTGCAGGCGGGCATTTATACGATTTAATGCCAATACCGTTCACCAGCGAAGCTGCACGTTACGTCGCGCAACGGATCCAACAAGTACAGGATTTTCTGGGGCAGCAGTTGGTGATCGAAAATGTGTCGTATTATGCGGCGCCTGGGCAAGAAATGTCGGAATTGGATTTTACCCTCGAGGTCCTGCAGCAAGCCGATTGTGGTCTGTTACTTGACGTGAACAATGTTTACGTTAATTCGGTCAATCATGGGTACGATGCCAAAGCATTTATTGCGGCGATGCCGACGCAGCGTGTGGTTTATGGTCACATCGCCGGCCATTATCAGGCCGCTGACACTTTACTTATTGACACTCATGGTGCTGCAGTTATCGATCCTGTGTGGCAGTTATTAGAGTTTGCTTATCAGCAACATGGTCAATTTCCCACGTTGCTGGAGCGAGATTTTAATCTGCCACAGCTCGCCATATTGCAACAAGAGTTAATACAAATCAGCACTTTGCAGCAGCAAGCGGCAAGCTTACAGTCACAGCTGCCAACAACAGCGGTACTTGAACATGGATGATTTTCAACAGCTGCAACGGCAATTTTCCGCTGCGATAAGAGATCCGGCACAACCGCTACCCCAAGGCGTTGCCAAAGAGCGGATGGCGGTCTATCAGGAACTATTTTTTAATAACGTCGTAAATTTTGTCAGTAGTGCTTTTCCAGTGCTAAAAACGTTATATAGCGAAGATCAATGGCAAAAAAAATTACGGCTATTTTTTCAAAGCAGTACAATGCACAGCCCCTATTTTTTGGATATTGCTGAAAGCTATTTGAGTTGGCAGCAACAACAACCGTTGCTGTTGGAAGATCCCCCTTTTCTGCTTGAGTTGGCACATTACGAATGGATAGAGCTGTATCTGGCGACCGCACATCGCACTTCGCAACTTTCACCACTTGCAGAGGTTAAAAACAGTCAACCGCTGGTGGTGGATGAGCTGGCGCTATTGCTGAGTTATCAGTTTCCGGTCAGTCAAATCAGCTGTGAATTCCAACCGACTAAACCTGCTTCGGAGCCTTGTTTTTTGCTGGTATACCGTAACGAAGAGGAAGATGTAAAATTTATGGCGTTAAATCGACTGAGCGCCAGTTTGCTGCAGTTACTGATTGAAGCACCCGGTCAATGTGTGACCGAGTTAACTGCGAGTTTACAGACACTGGCGCCGCAGTTAACGAACAGCAGCATCCACGACGGTGCCGCAACCTTGCTGCAGCAATTGGCGAAGAAAGGCGTGATCCGAGCTTTCCAAGCGGCGTAAAATTCATTACCATACTCGACCTTATTTTTAACTCTGATGAACAGCGGGAACTCCCTGATGGCTGATGAAAATTTTAAAGAATCTTTTAACCTGGTTCAGTTTTTGTTATTCCTGGTCGTGTTCGTAGGCTTGTTGTGCCTAGTGCCGATTTTGCGCTGGATACAAGTACTGGGTTAAGCCAAACTCTGGTCAACAGAACCGCCGGTTGGCGGTTTTTTTTTCAGTAACGACCAGAGCCTACCAATCCTGTTCCATAGATGTTTATTTTTAGCAAGAGTGACCCCAACTATGAGTCAAACAACTGCGTTCACCGCCATGCTTGAGCAGGTGATTAAATCAGTACCAGATTACCCAAAACCGGGCATTTTATTCCGTGATGTAACGAGCCTGATGCAGGATCCAGTGGCTTTTGCTGCGGTGATTGATAACTTCAAACAGCGTTATGCAGAGCAAGGTTTTACCAAAATCGTCGGCACGGAATCGCGGGGTTTTATTTTTGGCGCGCCGTTGGCTTATGCCCTTGGTGTGGCATTTGTACCGGTACGTAAACCCGGTAAGTTGCCGCGTGAGCGGATTGCAGAAAGTTATCAGCTTGAATATGGCCAAGATACGCTAGAAATTCACCTTGATGCGATAGTGCCTGGCGATAAAGTATTGTTAGTTGACGACTTGTTAGCGACTGGTGGTACTATTGACGCAACAACAAAGTTGGTACGTCGCTTAGGCGGCAATGTCAGCGATGCGGCATTTGTGGTGAATCTGCCAGATTTAGGTGGTGATCAACGGCTGGCAGCGTTACAGTTAAATGTCTATAGCCTGATTGATTTTGCCGGCCACTAAGCTTCGACGGTGCCGCTGGTGATGATCAGTCCAGCTGGTGGGTAATCAAGGAAAGCAGATGAGTTATCAGGTGTTAGCGCGCAAATGGCGGCCACAGAATTTTGGCCAGCTGGTAGGGCAGGACCATGTCAAAGCGGCCTTGACCAACGCACTGACTCAGAACCGTTTGCACCATGCTTATCTGTTTACCGGCACCCGTGGCGTGGGTAAAACCACCATCGCCCGCATCTTTGCCAAAAGCTTAAACTGTGAACAGGGCGTCACCGCGACGCCTTGTGGTGTATGCAGCGCTTGTGTTGAAATCGATAAAGGCTACTTTGTTGATTTACTAGAAATTGATGCCGCCTCGCGCACCAAAGTTGAAGATACCCGCGATTTACTCGACAATGTGCAATATGCACCGAGCCGTGGTCGTTATAAGGTTTACCTGATTGATGAAGTGCATATGCTGTCCAAACACAGCTTTAATGCATTGCTTAAAACGTTGGAAGAGCCACCGCCACATGTGAAGTTTTTGCTGGCGACCACTGATCCACAAAAATTACCGATCACTGTGTTATCACGCTGCTTGCAGTTCAGTTTAAAAGCCCTCAGTCAAAGCCAAATTAAACAACATTTGGCCTATATCTTAGGTGAAGAAAAGATTGCTGCTGACGATGAAGCGTTGGCTTTATTAGCCCGAGCGGCGAAAGGCAGTCTTCGTGATTCACTGAGTTTGACCGATCAAGCGATTGCTCAAACCAACGGCCATATTGAATTGGGGCCAGTGCGGGAAATGTTGGGGTATCTCGAGCAATCTTGGGCTGAGTTATTGCTCCAAGATGTGCTCAACCGCGATTTACCTTTGATGCAACAGCATTTATTTCAGTTAATGGCGCAGCACAGCCAAGTGCACTCAGTGCTGGATGATATGTTGGCTTTGTTGCATCTTGCCGCGCTCTGCCAATTTCAATTAAGTGCTGCCGAGCTGGCGTTAACTGAATCCGCTTTTGTCCGTGCTGTCGCAAAATCACAAAGTGCTGAAGCTATCCAATTGTATTACCAGCTATTGTTGTCTGGTAAAAAGGATTTACCTTATGCACCAGACCCACGCACGGGTATTGAAATGGCGTTGTTGCGGGCCATTGCTTTTGTTCCGGCCACTCAGGGTTTCGAGCTTGCCGACAATACTGCGCATACGGGGCGCGCTGCGGCATTATCTGCAGCCGGTTTACCAGCCATTGCGAGCAATGCTTCGGCAATAAACTCCACTGCCGAGTCTGCCGTTGCTGGTGAGCACACCGATGTTGCCGCGTCGCAGGTTGCGCCAGCTGCCACTGAGCCTGCCGCTTTGCTGAGCGATCCTTCGACGCTGGTGATTGATCCGATCACCGCGAGTATTATTGCTCGGCGTAGTCAAGCGGCCGCGAACGGAGCCACTGACGAAAAAAAGCCTGAGCGCCAGCCGGCGCCAGTGATGCTGCAACCCGTCGTCGCGAAGGCTACTGCCACGCCAGCTTCAACGCCAGCTTCAAACCCAGCTCCAAAGACAGAACCACCGGCTAGCACCGCTATGCCAGACGATGGTGCAACGGACATTACTAACAAGCCCATCGCGTTCGCTTTGCAAGATGAAGAGGCAGACGATGCATGGCAAGCTGCTGCAGTATCGCAAGTGGCTTCGTGTCAGAATGTCGACGACAATGATGAAGAACTGGATCCGGTTGCCGACAGCGCCGCAGGCAATTGGGCGTATCAGCAATATCACACTGATGAGCAAGCTGGCTCTGATATCGACGAGCAAACGTCCGACACATTATTAGGCCGCTCGCAAGGTGATGCAAACGGCGCTGCGCAGCCTATTCGTCATGCGCTGCTAGATAGTTTGCAGCTGCAGAATGACGGCAACACCGACTTTTCTGCCGAAACTGTGCAACCCGTCGTGGTCGCAGAGCCGAATAACCAACCGCTGACCTTCGACGGCGTGATCGACGCGGATAACTTTGCCGTAAAAACGGCCAGTCAAATTGACCCATGGGCGTCGCGCATTGACCACCTGGCCATCGGTGGCCTGATGCGGCTATTTTTATTACATGCCAGTGCCGAGCTACAAAACCAACAATTATGTTTGCGAGTGATGCAAAGCCAGCGACATTTGGATAATGAGCGTAACCGTCAGACGTTGACCACGGTATTGTCAGCTTCGTATGAGCAGGAGCTGACACTCGACATTGAATTTTGTGAGCAGGTGCCAACGTGCCCAGTCGCCATTCAGCAGCGTATTGATGAGGCCAGAACTATCTACGTTGCTGCGGTACTGGCAGCTGATCCGCTGGTGTTGGCGCTGCAACAACATTTTGGCGCGCAGTGGGTTGCCGATAGCTTATTGGTCAATTAGTTTGACAGACGTTTGCCTGCTGGTTAATTCGCCGACTGCGCTGTACAGCAACTGGTTTCCTTGTATTTTACTGGCGATCTGATTATCGTGTCCGCCAGCACCAAGTGTTGTCGAACATGATTGATAATGGCGAAGCAACAAGCCGGTTGAACATTTTCGGCAGCAAACCATGGTAGAGTTTTCGGATAATTGAATAAATAATACCGGTTAAAAATTTAATCAGAGCCACGTCAACTAGCACAAAGCCAGACGTATTTTAGGAATGCCAGATCAGATCTGCCGGGCAATGTCAGCCTGACATGCAGTGGTGATCCAGGCCCAAAGCAAAGAGAGAACAAAGATATGTTTAAAGGTGGCATGGGTAACATCATGAAACAAGCGCAGCAGATGCAGGAAAAAATGCAACGCGCGCAAGATGAAATCGCCAAATTAGAAGTGACAGGTGAAGCCGGTGCCGGCATGGTCAAGGTGACGATGCTGGGTAACCATAACGTACGTCGGGTCAGCATCGACGATAGCCTGATGCAAGATGACAAAGAAATGCTTGAAGATCTGATCGCCGCAGCTATCAATGATGCCGTGCGACGGGTTGAAGAAACCAGCAAAGAAAAAATGTCTGGTGTCGCCGGTGGCATGCAATTGCCACCTGGTTTTAAAATGCCGTTTTAATACGGCGAGCAATCACGGGAAGAACCAACATGGGTAAGCATACACCTTTAGTGCAGCAGTTAATTGACGCTTTACGGCTGTTGCCATCGGTTGGGCCAAAGTCTGCGCAGCGGATGGCTTACCAGTTGTTGGAGCGTAACCGTGAAGGCGGTATGCAGTTGGCGCAGGTGCTACAACAGGCGATGCAAAAAGTGGGACATTGCCAGCAATGTCGCACCTTTTGTGAAGGCCAGTTGTGCAAAATTTGTACCCATCCGGTGCGTGGGCATAGTGCGGTGATGTGTATCGTAGCCAGCGCTGCAGATTTATATGCCATTGAACAAACAGGCTTATTTGCCGGTCGCTATTTTGTGCTGCGTGGCCAATTGTCACCGTTAGATGGTATTGGACCGACCGAGCTTGGGCTTGATCAGCTGGCTAAACAATTGGCGCAAGGACAGGTGCAGGAAGTCATTCTTGCCACAAATCCGACCATTGAAGGTGATGCAACTGCCTTTTACATTGCGGAACTGTGCAAAAAATATCAAATACAGGTGTCGCGTTTGGCGCAGGGGATGCCGGTTGGTGGTGAGCTGGAATATGTTGATGGCAGCACGTTGTCATATGCTTTTAGTGGTCGTAAACCGTTTTAAGCAGCTGTTAATAGCGCTAATCGCTGCTGCTTTACCGCTGGTTGAGCGGAACCCTTCCGTTTTTTCCCCTTGAAACTTCTGTTTTAATCCCCCATATAGCTGTCAGTCCAAAACTAAATTTGGTTTTTAATTTCCAGGTGAATAACCTGCAACGCCCACGGCTAGTGATCTGTCCGGTTTGGCGGCAATATTGATAACAGGAGCGGTAAATGACTGAAACAACACAAAAACAAACGCATGGCTTTCAAGCCGAAGTAAAACAATTGCTGCAGTTAATGATCCATTCTTTGTATTCCAACAAAGAGATCTTCTTACGCGAATTAGTTTCAAATGCTTCAGATGCAGCAGACAAACTACGATTTTTAGCATTATCCGATAGTAGCTTGTATGACAACGATGGCGATTTACGCGTTCGGATCAGTCTCGATGAAGCGGCAAAAACTATCACCATCAGCGACAACGGCATTGGGATGACCCGCGATGAAGTAATTAGTCACTTAGGCACGATTGCCAAATCTGGCACCAAAGAATTTTTCTCGCAATTATCCGGCGAAGCCAGCAAAGACTCACAGCTCATTGGTCAGTTCGGTGTTGGTTTTTATTCGGCATTTATCGTCGCTGACAAAGTAACAGTGCGTACCCGCAAAGCCGGCGCTGCAGCGGATAGCGCGGTGGAGTGGGAGTCTTCGGGCGAAGGTGAATACAGCTTAGCGCCGATCACTAAAGAAAGTCGTGGCACCGAAATTATTCTGCACCTTCGTGACGCCGAAACCGAATTCCTCGGCAAATGGAAAGTCGAAGGCATCGTTACTAAATATTCTGACCACATCTCTATTCCGGTACAAATGTGGGAAGAGGGTACCGCGGAAAGTGAAGGTGAAGACGGCGAAAAAGTTGCAGCAACTGAAGGCCACTGGAAGGTGGTGAACAAAGCAACTGCCCTTTGGATGCGCGATAAATCGGAAGTGTCAGAAACTGAATATCAGGAATTCTACAAGCACATTTCGCACGACTGGACTGAGCCACTAAGTTGGAGCCACAACAAAGTTGAAGGTAACAGCAACTATACCAGCCTGCTGTATGTGCCACAAAAAGCGCCATTTGATTTATGGAACCGCGAAGCACGCCATGGCTTGAAGCTGTATGTGCAACGTGTGTTTATCATGGATGACGCTGAGCAGTTTATGCCAAGTTACCTGCGTTTTATCAAAGGTGTGTTGGATTCAAGCGATTTGCCATTAAATGTGTCTCGTGAAATTCTGCAAGACACGAAAGTGACCCAAAGTTTGCGTAAAGGTTGTACTTCACGTGTGCTTAAAATGCTGGAAAAAATGGCCAAAGCTGAAGATCAAGCCGATTACCAGACCTTCTGGAATGAGTTTGGTCAGGTGATTAAAGAAGGCCCAGCTGAAGATTTTGCCAATAAAGACCAAATTGCTAAATTATTACGCTTTGCATCCACCGAAAACGATAGTGACGTGCAAAACGTCGGGCTGGAAGCGTATGTGAGCCGCATGAAAGAATCACAAGACGAAATATATTATTTGGTTGGTGATAGCTTCGAGGCCGTCAAACACAGTCCGCATCTGGAAGTTTTGCGTAAAAAAGGCATTGAAGTCTTATTATTATCTGATCGTATTGACGAGTGGTTAATGCAACATCTGACCGACTTCGAAGGCAAAAAATTGCGTTCTGTTGCCAAAGGTGGTTTGGACTTAAGCAAGCTTGATGACGACGCAACCAAACAAGCGCAACAAGAAACGGCAGCACAGTTTGCGACCGTTGCCGCGCGTTTTAAAGTTGCACTGGGTGATCAAGTGAAAGATGTGAAAGTTAGCCATCGCTTGACTGACAGCCCAGCTTGTATCGTTACCGACGAGTTCGATATGAGCACGCAGATGATGAAGTTAATGGAATCTGTTGGCCAGAAAGTACCTGAAGTTAAACCAATTTTTGAATTAAACCCAGATCATCAACTGGTGAAACATATTGCCGATGTCCAGGATGAAGCCCGCTTTAAACAATGGGCTGAGGTGATTTTTGAACAGGCATTGCTGGCTGAGCGTGGAAGTTTGAAAAATCCAGCCAGTTTTGTTACTCGCTTAAACAGCTTGTTGCTTGATTTGGCGAAGTAATTTCATCAGGTTCATCA
>JBBKWN010000132.1:0-2603 GCA_037968955.1 Rheinheimera sp.
AGTGCCCACACAGATGATTGATTGCTAATTGTTAAAGAGCGTGCTTCGACTTCGAAGCGGGAGGCGTATTTTACACTTCCCAGAATTTAAGTCAAGCAGCAGAATTCACTATTGAATGAGCTCTGCTGCTCAACCTGACTTACACTTCAAATCCCTGAGGATTTTCACTTCACATCGACTTTCGGGCTTCTCAACCCCTCGTCGCTGCGAGTCGGCCATTTTAGTCAGTTTTAAGTTCGTGTCAAGCGTCTTTTTATCGACTTTTTCAACTTCTTTCAAACTCACCCGGTTTGCTGCTTTCGCACCACCCCGTCGGCATGGGGCGCATTATAGGGCGTTTTTTAAATGGCGCAAGCGGGAATTTGTAGATTCATGCTCGACTGCCGGTTAATTCAGCACTTTAACCAAAACAGGGATAATATCGATTAATTTAACAACAATCCTAAGCCGATATAGAGAATAAAGTCGGTTTTAAACTAAGAAATCCTTTTCTTAGTGACTTCTATATAGAAGTAAAAGTTAGCGTAAGTTAGGGGCAAGCCACATTTGCGCTTGTTCTTTACTAAAGTTCTTGCGAGCTGCGTAATCTAATAATTGGTCGTCATCAATTTTACTGACGGCAAAGTACTTACTCTCCGGATGCCCGAAATACCAACCTGAGACTGCCGCACCTGGCCACATCGCGTAACTCTCAGTCAACTCAAGGTCAATCTCTGCGGTGACATTTAGCATTTCAAACAAAGTACCTTTTTCAGTATGCTCCGGGCACGCTGGGTAACCAGGCGCCGGACGAATACCCTGATAGGCTTCCCGGATTAGCGCTTCGTTATCGAGTGTCTCGTCGGCAGCATAACCCCAATAATCTTTGCGTACTTGTTGATGCAGATATTCAGCTAACGCTTCTGCTAGACGATCCGCCAAGGCTTTGACCATGATACTGCTGTAATCATCATGCGCTGCGGCGAATTCTGCTGCAAATTCATCAGCGCCAAAACCGGTACTCACCGCAAATGCACCTATATAGTCAGCAACACCAGAAGCTACCGGCGCGACAAAATCACCTAAACAACAATTGGGGGCATTGTTGCGTAGTTGCAATTGCTGACGTAGGTTATATAAGCGGTGTTTTTCTACCGTGCGGCTTTCATCGGCATATACAATGATGTCATCGCCGTCACTATTAGCAGGAAACAAACCAAAAATGGCGCGCCCCGTGACTTTACGCGAGCCAATCATCAAGTCTAGCATCTCATTAGCGTCCTGAAATACCTTGCGCGCTTCAATGCCAACTTCAGGGTGATTTAAAATCGATGGGAATTTACCGGACAATTGCCAAGTCAAAAAGAACGGTGTCCAGTCAATGAAATCCCGCAGTCTTTGCAAGTCAACATCCTGCCAAATATGAATACCCGGTTTATTGGGCGCTGGTGCGACTTTAGTCAAATCAAGTTTGAATTTATTGTCGCGCGCTTCGGTCAGCGTTAACATCTTCTCACCTGGACGCGCCCTTTGATGTTGCTCGGCAGCACGACGGTATTCATCGTTAACTCGTGCTAGATAATCTGGTTTTAACGTTGCACTAATCAAAGACTGCACCACCGACACACTACGTGATGCATTTGGTACATAGACAACACCATGCTGATAATTGGGAGCAATTTTAATGGCGGTATGTGCTTTTGAAGTGGTCGCGCCGCCTATTAATAGTGGAATGGTAAAACCAAGCCGAGTCATTTCTTTGGCGACATGTACCATTTCGTCCAGCGATGGCGTGATCAAACCAGATAAACCGATAATATCGACATCAAGTTCTTTGGCTTTTTGTAGCAAAGTGGCACAAGGCACCATCACGCCTAAATCAATCACTTCATAGTTGTTGCATTGCAGTACCACACCAACAATGTTCTTGCCGATGTCATGTACATCACCTTTGACCGTTGCCATCAGCACCTTGCCTTGCGCTCGAGCACCGGAACCAGCTTTTTCTAACTCTATATAAGGCTGTAAATAAGCCACCGCTTTTTTCATTACTCGCGCCGACTTCACGACTTGTGGTAAAAACATTTTACCTTCACCGAACAAATCACCAACGACGTTCATGCCGTCCATCAGCGGACCTTCAATCACATGCAGTGGCCGCTCGACCTGCCGGCGTGCTTCTTCGGTATCGATATCGATAAAATCGGTAATGCCTTTTACCAAAGCGTGCTCCAACCGTTTGCCAACCGGCCAGCTGCGCCAAGCTTCATCTTCTTTTACCACCACGGTGCCATCGCCTTTGAACTGCGCTGCAATTTCCAGCAGTCGTTCGGTAGCGTCGTCGCGGCGATTAAGCACCACGTCCTCCACCCTTTCGCGCAACAACTCGGGAATATCGTCATAAACCGCTAGTTGTCCGGCGTTGACGATGCCCATATCCATACCCGCTTGTATCGCATGATACAAAAATACTGAGTGAATGGCTTCGCGCACTGGATCATTGCCGCGAAATGAAAATGAAACGTTAGATACACCGCCGGAGATTTTCGCGTAAGGGCACAAGCGTTTGATTTCACGGGTTGCTTCAATAAAATCAACGGCGTAATTGTTGTGCTCTTCAATAC
>JBBKWN010000133.1:0-5304 GCA_037968955.1 Rheinheimera sp.
GTTTGAATGGAGCAGTAATAAAAAACTTCAATACTAGGAAAATATTCCTATAGACCCGAAGTTCTAACGGATTACATCGAAAAGCTTCTAGCGTATTTTTTAGACAGTTTCCAAAATCACCCACTTCAAGAAATGTTTTTCCAAGAACTGATGAAACTAATGCATATTCGCCCTTATTAAAGAGCAAAAGCGATTCTCGAAACTCTTTCAGGTACATTGAATACCCATTGATCTCGTCGTACGATTTTAAAATATTTTTATTGGTAATTCTCGTCAGTCCCTCAACATCAAGATGGTACAACCTAACAACTTTTAACGAGTATAGAACTGAATAACGTTGTGCAAGTTTGAGATACGCGATGGCTTCAAATCCATTACGTACTGACTCCTCATACCTAAATGTTTTATCTCTAACTAGTTGAGCATCGATTACATGTACCCATTCGCCTGTCGGCTTGAATTTTGGATTGAATAATTCACTATAATTTAATAACTGATTGTCTGAAGACAAATAGCTTGCTGAGCGGCCATCTGAATATCGTACAGAAAAGCAGTAATCATGGACAGCTGGATAATTGGAAATGACTGAAAGCATGCTTTCAAGCGCATCGACGACAAATTCATCATCGCTATCAAGAAAAGTAACCCAGGCGCTGTCTGGGCTGATGTTATCAAAACCAAGATTACGAGCGCGATTGGCACCACAATTACTGGCTAGTTCAAATAAACGAAATCGTTTGTCTTTAAGATAAGGTCGCACTTTTTCAACAGATGAGTCACTGGAACCATCGTCAATAATAATGACTTCGAACCCCTGATAATTTTGGGCAAGCAATGAATCCAATGCGCGACAAACTGTTGTTGCACGATTGAACATCGGCATGATGATAGAGATTTTAATAGCCATGAACTATCTTCCCAAATAACTTTGCAACCAGCGGTTTGATAAATAATCTCGCTCTTGAAGCAACCACCCCTAAGCTCAGTGAAATGATGAACATCACACCAGCAAAAACCAATACTTGCCACCGGCCGTACTGAGACAAATCGAAAATATACGTCATAAAAAAAATACTGCAGCATCCGACAAACGGCGGTATCAGATCTGCCGCCAGTGACCGCAGAAAAAGTCCAGGTTGTAGCTGACGATAGAGCATCGGTTGTGCTAAGAAAAAGAACAGTACATTTATTACCAACCAGCTATAAACCAAGCCACCTTCGTTAAAGAAGTGACAAGCTACAGACAACATCGGCAAATAGCCAATAACTGCCAAAACGGAGAATTTCATTCGATGGCGGAAATCACCCGAAGCGTAGCAAATACAGTAGGATAGGTAATTCAGGGCAAAGAAAAAAGTCCCAGTAATATAAGCTGGTAGAAGCGGATTGGCGAGACGGACTAACTCCATATCCCCGGTCCAGGCATAAAGTAATTCCGCTCCCCAAAATATGACCACAGCGTAGGTCGCACTTAGCAGCACCGCAATAAACAACGAAGCGTTTCTAAATAAATCAACGGCATCGGTATGTTGTTGTGCTATCAGTCTTGCCATCATCGGGCCAATTGCATAGATGAGTGGTGCAGAAACCAACACCATCACTGAAGCAACGGTCACGACAATACTATACGCAGCGTATACCGTCAGGCTGGTAACCCCGGAGGCGATAAACTTGTCAGCTTGCACGATAACGGCCCACAACAATGACGTAATACCAATCACCGCCGAACTTTTTATCGCCAACATCACCGAACTTATGTGAATCATGCCAAATCGTTCACCGGCATGGTACCCAATTAAACGATTGGCCATCCAATACAGGATCGACAACTCCACGAAATTAAAAACAATTTGAAACATGAAAAAATCGACCACATCGCCATTACCCATATACAAAAATGGGATCACGCCAGCGATACGAACCGTAGAAAACAAAATATTAAACCATGACACCCACTCAATGCGCTCTGCTCCAAAAATTATCGCCCGATAAAACGTCTGCAGCCAACGAAGCGCAACAACGATAACAATCATTTGGACTGCATGAAGAGCAGTTATCGGTTCAAAATCTTCTATTTCTAGCCAAGAATGTGTCATCCATTCGGACATCAATAACCCGCAGCCAACAACAGCGAATCCAATAACATAAAAAATACATTCTACACTGCGGCTACTATTCAAAAAATCAATCCGCGCCAACATCGACGCTTTAAATAACGTCATATTTCTCGACACTGTGGCGGAAATACCTACATCAAGTAGACTGATCACCGTTTGCAGCTGCAAGAAAAAGGCGATCAGACCATAAGAAGGTTTACCCATGAGTGAAATATAAAATGGCAACGTCACCACCGAAAGTACAGCCATATAGACCTGACTAGCGGTATTTAAGAGGACTTTTATTTGAATTGACAAAATTAAATAGCCTCTAGTTAATGCGCAAGCACATAGGTTCGTTCTAGCACTTTTAGCCACCAATCAGAGTTCTGCAAATACCACTGTACTGTTTTTCGCAATCCGGTCTCAAAACTATCACTCGGTACCCAACCAAGTTCCTTCGCGATTTTCCCTGCGTCGACCGCGTAACGACTATCATGACCCGGTCGATCGCGCACATAGCGAATCAAATCCCGATAATGACTGACCCCCTGCGGCTTATTGGGGGCCATTTCTTCCAGCAGCTTGCAGATGGACTCGACCACGTCAATATTACGCATTTCATTGTGTCCACCGATGTTATAGGTATCTCCGACAACACCAGAAACAACCACTGTGTATAAAGCACGGACATGATCGTCAACATAAAGCCAGTCGCGAATTTGTTTACCATCGCCATAAACAGGCAAAACTTTTCCAGCAATTGCATTGATGATCGTCAGTGGAATAAGCTTTTCCGGGAACTGATAAGGCCCATAATTATTTGAGCAATTCGTGATCACAATAGGTAACCCATAGGTACGATGCCAAGCGCGGACAAGATGGTCGCTTGCCGCTTTAGAGGCCGAATAAGGGCTACTTGGTGCGTAGGGGGTATGTTCAGTAAACAACGCACTGGAACCTAGCAAATCGCCATACACTTCATCGGTTGAAACATGATGAAAACGAAACGTCTGACGCAACTCTGGGCTTAATCCCTGCCAATATTGCCGACAAGCTTCCAGCAAATTATAAGTACCAACTATATTGGTTTGGATAAAGTCAGCTGAGCAACCAATCGATCGGTCAACATGGCTCTCAGCCGCTAGATGCATCACCGCATCAGGCTGAAATTCCCGAATCAAGTTAACTATGCTTGCGGTATTTACGATATCAACTTGGACAAATCGATACCTTGGGCTGCATTCGACCTCAGTCAATGCAGCTAGATTGCCGGCATAGGTTAGTTTATCTAAATTTAGAACCGTAACATCAGTATGCTTAATCAGATATCGGATTAAGGCAGAGCCGATAAAACCAGCCCCGCCCGTAACGAGAATATTCAAGTTTGTTCTCTTCAAGACAGCAATAATTTACAAGCGCAAGTCGCTTTGTTCAACGCTGAGTAAATATTTCAAATCGTAAAGCACATGGACAGTTTTACCAAAAGCTCGGATACCGCTGGCCGAAAGTTGCCTAAATTGCTGATGTGCCACAGCAAGAATCACCGCGTCATATGCAGCAGGCTGAGGCTGCTTCACCAGTGTCAAACCGTACTCATGCTCGGCTTGCGCCGCATCGACCCAAGGATCAAATACATCGGGTTGCATACCGTACTCTTTTAGCTCAGATAAAATATCAACAACTTTGGTATTGCGAATATCAGGACAGTTCTCTTTAAAGGTCAGTCCTAATACCAGTACTTTTGCGCCCGACACTGAGATTTGTTGCTTAATCATTTGTTTTACTAATTGCGAAACAACATATTTAGCCATGCCATCATTAATTCGCCGCCCCGCCAGAATAACTTCAGGATGATATCCCAGAGCTTGCGCTTTGTGCGTTAGATAATAGGGATCAACGCCAATACAGTGCCCGCCTACCAGTCCTGGGCGAAACGGCAAGAAGTTCCACTTGGTACCTGCTGCTAATAAAACTTCTTCGGTATCAATCCCCATCCGATTAAAAATCACGGCCAGCTCATTGATCAAAGCGATATTCAAGTCGCGCTGCGTGTTTTCAATCACCTTGGCAGCTTCAGCAACCTTGATGCTAGATGCCTTATAAGTACCCGCAGTGATAATGCTCCGATATACCAGGTCAACGAACTCAGCAATCTCAGGCGTCGAACCCGATGTTACTTTTTTAATCGTCGTGACACGGTGTTCTTTATCGCCAGGGTTAATACGTTCAGGGCTATAACCCGCGAAAAAATCCTGATTAAATCGCAAACCTGAAATACGCTCTATCACCGGAATACAGTCTTCTTCCGTCGCGCCTGGGTATACGGTTGATTCAAAAACAACCACATCACCGGCACAAATGACTTTACCCAAAGTCTCTGAAGCTTTTATCAGTGGGGTTAAATCTGGTTGCCGATGCTGATCAATCGGAGTCGGGACTGTCACGATGTAAAAATTCGCGCCCCTTAAAGCATCTAGATCTGCGCTAAACGTCAGCATGTTCGCTTGCGCAAGCTCGTCAGAACTGACTTCGAGGGTATGATCCTGACCGGACTGCAATTCAGTGATCCGCGCTTGATTGATATCAAAGCCGACTGTCGAGAATTTTTTGCCAAATTCAACAGCTAGCGGTAATCCAACATAACCAAGCCCAATAATGGCTATTTTTACTTGTTCGATATTGTTCATTACGATTTCCTTTTCAATCAGCTCGGCCAGCAAGTATTAAACGGATATAACCAACTATCATCAACAATAAACCTACACCAAACATCGACATGAGGACTACAAGAGACCGACGCGGCTTTACTTTCTCTTCAGGTAAATAAGCAGGGTCGACAACTTTAAGTACATAGTCTTCGCGGATATTCGCCAACATCAATGTTTTTGTCTGTTCCTCAATCAACTGCGCCAATGACGTCCTGATTTCGGCGACTTTAGTGTCCAACAATTGTTGCGACAGGTAATTCAAACTACTTTGTGCTTCTAGCATATCGCGTTGACGAATCTTGTGATTCACCGCAACAACTAGTTGTTGTAACCAATGCTGCACGAGGCTCGGTGACAAATGCTCGAACGACAACTTGACCATGCCAGTTGTTTTATCTTTAGATATTTCTAGCAAGTTAGAAAACACGTCTGCCGCTTCTTCAAAACTGGGCTCAGGCTTGCGTGGCGGAACCACTATTCGCACCCAAACCTCATTC
>JBBKWN010000134.1:0-22127 GCA_037968955.1 Rheinheimera sp.
TAGGTAGTTCATAAGTTTGTGAACTTGAAGTGTATATTAGTTCACAAAATTGTGTTCGAGCAAGAGGCTATTTAATGAACTTTAGTAAGTTGTTGATAGAAGAGCTAAAAAAGTTCAAAGGATTTGAAAAAGACGCTGAAGCTGTAGAAGTGATTCCAAAAATATCGAAAGGATCACTTTCTGATATCAGGTCAGGTAAAAGACATCTCACGGAAGAGCAAGCAATCTGGATTGCAGAGCAATGCAGTTTAAATTTAGATTGGGTGCTGGTGCACTTGGCTGAAGAGACAGCTAAAACAGATAAAGCTAAATCGGTATGGAACCGGATAGCAAAGACGATGGTGAAAGCAGTTAGTACCGTGGGGATTTTGACAATTCTTATGCTTTCACAAGGTTCAGGGCAATCCCCTAACCAACGGTTCAGAAATATCCCATAATGTATATTATGTTAAATTGGACTTAGGCGGAAGCGCTCGCTTCACTTGGTTATTCTGCCCCTGTCTGTGTATATATGATTGAGGATGAAGGTCATAATCATCACAACTTACCTAACGTTACTAACTATTTTTGTTACCCAGAAACATAAATCCGCGCTTAGCACCTGATTAGTAACTGTAAAGCTGCATTTTCGAGTGGTGTCGTCGCCAATTTGTTAGCAGGCTCCGGCTTGAGTTGATTAAGCAGAAGCTGCCAACTGCAAATGTGTTAACTTAAAATAATATAGTCACTTTGCAGATGAATACTGTCATGTGCACCAGCAATCAGTTTAATGTATCGACCGTCCACTTGATCAATGGGAATGCAATCATCGACGTCGAGTAAATTATCAGTATGCGGTTTTTGCCAGCATCGATTGATCATGGCTTTTCCTTGCTGTTTGGCGCTCGTTTTGTCCGCGGCAACAACCAATAGATATTGGTGTTCTTCGCCAAACTGGCCTTGCAAATACCCACCGAGATTAATGAAAAAAAGTCTTGGCTCATCAATGCCAGGCGCAACATCGGTAAATCGTACCTGATAACCAGCAACGCCATCCACCATTAGCCACGAGTCGATATGCAAACCGGCTGGTTCGCCAAACCATTGCTGGCGAAGTTGTGGATAAATATGTGCCAACGTATCACCACAGGCAAATACCACGTCATGCACTTCTATTTTTGCTTTTAAATGTCTGCCACCCAACATCACCACATACAGCACAAACATCTCCCCTATTTACCAACTGAATTTCACCACTTTAACCCAGCATGATCAGTAATAACCAGCGCCGAACAGCATCATAGCTGTTGACGATAGCCAACAATTTGAGACGCGAGTAGCAAAAAATCTCCGCCGCTACGCTCTTGACTAGATGTAATTGTAATTAAAAAATGGTTAATAAGACAAAAATAAACCAATGATTATATTGTATACAATATTTCTTATGCTACTTTAGGTATACCTGCGCAGGTACGCTCTTCCGTTTTGACCATTAACAGCGAACGACATTAATTCAAAACATTAAAAAGGAATGTACCCAATGATTTTTAAAAAATCACTGCTGCTACTTATACTTAGCAGCGGTTCTGTCAATGCCATGCAAGATGTGAACATCTCACACCCTGGGCAGCTGACTGACGACTTTACTAAATTGCAAGTTCATGCGAACCAGTATCTCCAGAGCAGTGACCAGCCGACGAAGTTACGCGAAGCAGTTCGTCCGCCACGGACATTATCGCCGATCGAGTTTGAGAAAGTGCAAGCCAATATTGATGCGCGCCAGCACGGAATTGAACTTGATAGTAAATGGACGCTGGATGCCAGCTTGCAATATCAACAAGCTCAAGCGATATCGCCGCTGCATCAAACACAGAATGTGCTCAGCGCGGCCATTTGCACCTCCCCTACCCAACTACTTGGCTTGGAAGGTGCTTCTCTTGTAGATGCGGTGAGTAACGCACAGTTAAGTAGTTGTTTATACGCTCTTTATAATGCAAGTTTTGTTGGAACTGAACACTTTTCTGATGCGAAAATTTTGACCATCGTGAATGCCATTAACGATCGATTGCAAAGTTTTGACGGTTCCGATGCCAGCGGCGCCGCTGTTATCGAAAAGTTAGTGACCTATTTGCGAGCCATGCACTGGGCTGAAACTTCCGCTGGCTCAAACCGAGTGTATCAAACGCAATATCGAACGCGATTAACCGAGGCGTTTGATAGTTATTTCGCCGGTAATCATTTTGTCACTTTTAGTGGTAATTCCTCGCGCAATTATATGTTGCGTTATGAAATGCTCATTCTCGTCAATAGTTCAAAATCTCAGGCACTGCGTTATTTGCCACGGATAAGCCAGGCGATTTTGGGTTATGCCAACACCGTTAGCCGCACCAACAATTGGGGTGTTAGTTACGAGGAACGCGGCATGACACAATTGCTCACGCATTATTTTAATGCCGTGAACGCAGAAAGTGCCGAACTGCAGCAGCTACTTAGTGAACAGCCTGAAATTATCACCCGGTTGCGGGATTTTGTGTTAACGGACGGCCTATGGCTAGTGGGTCATACCCGCGAATACCAATGGAATGATGCGGTTAGTGAACTCGGCCGACTTCTGAAGATGGGGGGTGCGGTTGCTGCTACCGTGCGGCCCGCACTGCAACATATCCTTAGCACATACAGCTTCGGCGGCATTGGCTCACAAGGCTGGGTGAATGCGCAAAGTATGGTCAAAAATTATGACAGCGCAAACTGTGATTTATATGGCTCTGTTTGTAGTTTTGACCTTGAAAGTGCAATTTTATCAGGACATCACGTCTGTAGTGATACGCTAAAAGTGCGTTTCCAAGCGCCTATTTCAACGCAAAACCTAAATCAAATCTGCTCTTCGCTTAGTAGTAAAGAGACTGATTTTCATCAGATTTTTGCCACGCCGCAACCGGTAGCAAATGATAACAACACCGATCTTGAAGTGGTTATTTTTAAATCGTCGACCGATTATCAGAATTTTGCCGGCGACTTTTTTGACATTAATACCAACAACGGCGGTATGTACTTAGAAGGAACCCCTTCTGATCCAGATAGTCAGGCACGTTTTATTGCATATCAGGCGACTTGGCTTGCGCCATCATTTGTGGTTTGGAACCTGCAACATGAATACATTCACTATCTGGATGGGCGTTTTAATCAATGGGGTAGTTTTAGCGACCAACCAGACAATCTTGTGTGGTGGGGCGAAGGTTTGGCAGAGTACTTGTCACAACCTGATACCAATCCAAACGCACTGGTGGCTGCGGCCGCTAAAACTTATGACTTAAGCCAATTATTTCAAACGACTTACAGCAATAGCAACACAGCCCGCACTTACCATTGGGGCTATTTGGCTGTCCGTTATATGTTTGAGCGCCAACGAGATAAAATCAATCAACCGCTGTTACCGACATTACGTGCCGCCAAATATCAGATCTCTACTGCACCTTGCAGTTTTGCGTGGGGTTGGCAGGCGAAACCGGTCGCGATTGCCAACAATTGGACTTGGTTATACGACGATAGCGCCTGGGCTTCAGGTTATTGGGTGTGGACATGCGGCCAGTTGAATAACGCCGTAGAAACACCGTTGCCAGAATTTGTACCATATCAGGATGTTCTGGCGAGCTGGAATACCCGTTTTGATAGCAACTTTGAGCAATGGCTTGATTGTTTGGTCGCCGGTAATGGCACCTGTGCCGTGCAATATAGGGCTGCTGATTTAGATCAGAATAGTGCCGTCGATAAGCGTGATATCGATATCTTCAATCAACGTCTGCGTAGTAAAACTGGCTTAACCAGTGCGCTCGATTTTAATCAAGATACCCTCGTCAATCAGCTTGATGTGCCGGCGATGATGAAACTGTGCGATTTGGCGCGCTGCGCTATCGCGCAGTAATTCAGCTAAAGGAAACCCTGAGGTGGCTAATTTAACCGCCGCCTCGCGCATGTATTCAATGACCTACTCGTCGATACAACAACAATAATTCAGGAATTTATATTATGAAAATAACAAAAGAAATCATTCTACCTTTACTGCTCGTGACTGCAACGCTGTTCGGCACCTACCAGGCACAAGCGGCGCTTATCACTATCGAAACCGACAAACAACAATATCAAGTCGGTGAAAAAATAACGGCTTTTTTAAAACTTAGCGACAGCAATCGCCTGATCAGTGGTTTTTTTCTGGCATTGCAGTATCAGCAATCAAAGTTGACGTTAGTCAATTGGGGGCATGGTCATGCGTTTGATGACGGCTTTGGCTCTTATCAATACGCTGAACATAACGTGGTAAATGGTCGCTTAGCATTAGAAGATTATGCCGACTGGGCGGCGGATCAAACCATACTGGCGGCAAAGCAACTCGGCAGCTTTACACTTGCTAGCGTTGAGTTTACCGCACAGAGCGCTGGGCAATTTAATCTGTCTTTTGATGCCACCTACTTTGGTTTATTAACCTTCAGTGGCGACTTGTTTCAACCCGATGCGCTGGCTGGCAGCTTTAATGTTGTTGATACGCCGGCATCCGTACCGACAGCTTCGCCTTTGGCATTGGTGCTGGGTGGTTTGTTGCTGCTCGTTGGTCATCGTCGTAAGCCTAAAGCAGTGCTCGCGAAGTAACTTGTTAGGTCAGAGGTGACGACTCTGACCCATTTTTGGCGGTTGCGCGCCCTCCTCGGCGCCGTGTTACATTGTCGACGATTTTTGAAAGAATATGCCGTGCTGACAGTCATTCGGCGTGGTGTCACCTGGTATCGCAATGCGCATTTGATCATAACTTGTCGGCGCCATATCCGTTTTTAACAGCGAGGTAAATTGATCGGCAATCACGCCAATCCGCTTCCCCTGAACAGATACCGCTTCGATGTCAGGTGCAAAACTGTCGACAATCGCGCTCATTTGCTGACTAAGTTCAGCCTGAGTTTCTAGTAGCAACGGATCTGGCTCGCCCTGTTGATAAGCTTGTTGTTCAATTTGCCCGGACATGGTTTCCAACGTCTTGCTATGCGTAGCCAGGAGTTGTTCCATGTCAGTAAGGGGCGCTTGTAAGGCGGCCATATTTATTTCTGCTTGCTTGAGCTGGTGGTACAAGGCAATTTCTTCGGCGGTTAATGCTCGCTCTTTTACCAGCTGGCAATTTTTTAAGATCTGTAGTTTATAGCTGTTTACGACTGGCGCGGCGCTTGGTGTAGCGGCTTGTGAGCTGATACAACCCAAGGTTGCCAGTAGCAGTAGCGATAAAACGAGTGTTGTTTTTGTTTGTGGTTTAGCTTGAATAGACATGGCGCGATGCTCCTGAATTAATTTGTTCAGATGCATAGTCGGCAGCAGTGGCGAAATAGTTGTGTTGCCCGTTCAAAAACAAACCACAGGTGCAGGACGCTTGAGTAATCTTGTGAGCACAGCGGGTTGATTGTTAAACCCGCTGTGCTCAATTCATGGCAATGACCAAGCTTGCAGCAATCAGTTAACCGCTTACGCGCTTATATTGCCGATATTCTGGTTTCCAGAAATTAGCGTCAATTTTACGCAACAAGGTGGCATCGTCGAGCTCCAGCGCCAGACCTTGGCGCATGGCAACCTTCGCCACTTCAAAGGCAATTTTCTTTGAGAGCTCGGATAGTTGTGTCAGCGGCGGTAAAATGCCCCCGACACCGGTATTGGCTAGTGGCGAGGCAGCCGCTAACGTTTCGCTGGCAATTCGCAGCATATCGTCGCTGATACGCTGCGCTTTTACTGCCAACACACCCAAACCAATACCTGGGAAAATATAGCTGTTGTTGCACTGCGCAACTGGATAGGTTTTTCCTTTATATTCAATTGGTTTAAATGGACTGCCGGTGGCGATGATGACCTGCCCGTCGGTCCATTCAATGATTTTTTCCGGCCGCGCTTCAATTTGTTTGATTGGGTTACTCAGCGGCATGATGATCGGCAGCGCACAATTTTTCTTCATCGCTTTGATCACGGCTTCGGTAAAAAGCCCGGCAACACCAGAAACACCAATTAAAATATCAGGCTTGGCGCAATTCATCACATCACGTAACGAAGCATAATCGCCACTAAATGACCAATCGCCAATAACGGCTTTGTTTTGCACTAGGACTTGCTGGAAGTCACGTAAGTCACTCATACCTTCGGTCAATAACCCAAAGCGGTCGACCATAAATACCTGAGCGCGCGCCTGAGCATCGGTTAAGCCTTCCGACACCATTTGGCTGATCACTTGCTCGGCAATACCACAACCAGCAGATCCTGCACCGACAAACACCACTTTTTGCTGCGATAGCTGCTGGCCTTTGCTGCGACAAGCAGCTAAAAGCGTACCAACAGTGACGGCGGCAGTGCCTTGAATATCATCATTAAAACAACAAATTTGGTCACGATAACGTTTTAACAACGGCATCGCATTTGGCTGGGCGAAATCTTCAAATTGCACCATCGCTTCTGGCCAGCGACGTTTAACAGCTTTCATAAATTGGTCAACAAACTCGTAATAATCATCACCCGTGATCCGGCGATGGCGGTTGCCCATGTAATAAGGATCGTTCAGCAGCTTTTCGTTATTGGTCCCGACATCAAGGCATACCGGCAAAGTGTAAGCGGGGCTAATACCGCCACAAGCGGTGTACAACGACAGTTTGCCAATTGAAATGCCCATGCCGCCAATGCCTTGGTCGCCAAGACCCAGCACCCGCTCACCATCGGTAACGACGATTACTTTCACTTTTTTCTTAGTGGCACTGCGCAGCACATCGTCCAGCTGGTCTCGGTCGCCGTAGGAAATAAACAAACCACGAGCACTGCGGTAGATATCGGAAAAACGCTCACAAGCATCTCCGACCGTTGGCGTATAGATAATAGGTAACATTTCTTCTAAATGGTTTTGTAGTAAGCGGTGAAATAACGTTTCGTTGTTATCTTGCACCACCCGTAAATAAATATGCTTATTGATGGGTTCTTCAAACGATGAATACTGCATAAAGGCGCGAGCGGCCTGTTCTTCAATCGTTTCATAACGTGGTGGTAACAAACCGGTGAGGTTAAAGGCCGCCCGCTCTTCGCGCGTAAATGCGCTGCCTTTGTTCAATAAGGGTGTTTCCAACAATGCTGGTCCGGCGTAATGGGTGTACAAAGGGGTATTTTGCTCTGACTGACGCATAAAATTCCTGAAAAATCGGCCAAATGGCACAAAAGTGAGTGGATTTTACCTGTGTTTGCCTCAAGTAGTAAAATTTCATCCAACTGGTTGGACTAGCCACAATTACGCAACAAATTAGCCTGTTCGTGGTTTTATTACGTCATTTAGCTTTGCGCACAACCGCAGCTTGTGATCTGCATACGGCTAGCGCTTAAATTTGGTTTCTAAAATTACCGCCGAATTCGTGCGCTCTACCCCGTCCAAGTTACCAATATCATCCAGTAAATGGCTCAGTTGTTCAGTGCTTTGTGCCTGTACGACCGCGATCAGATCATATTCGCCACTAATTGCAAACAGCTCGCTAATTTGTGGGATTTGTTTTAATTCGACATTGGTTTTGGTGGTGAGCTTTTGTCTGACTTTAATTGACACATGTGCTGAAACCAAAGTGCTGACAAACGTCTCCCCATACTCAACAACATAACCTTTGATGACCCCTGTTTGCTCGAGCCGGTCAATGCGGTTTTGTACGGTTGATCGTGACAAATTTAACATTCTCGCTAAATCTGACACACTGGTGCGGGCATTACCGCGCAGAATAGAAAGTAACCGCTCTTCTTCTTTAGTTAGCATTTTGCTTGATACCTAGGTTATTTTGCTAAAACAAAAGCATATATTGCCAATAATGCTACTGCATTTTGTGTTCATTGCCCAATATAATAGAGAAAAGCCTAAAAACCGCGTTGGCGGTAAAACAAACAAAATTCAGAGGTCATACATGCAAATTAGCAGAAGTTTATTCGATGAAGTGATGGTTCCGAACTATGCGCCGTCGCCAATTATTCCCGTTCGCGGTGAAGGTTCTAAATTATGGGATCAGCAAGGCCGCGAATTTATCGACTTCGCCGGCGGTATCGCCGTCAATTGCTTAGGCCATTGCCACCCCGCGCTGGTCAAAGCATTGACCGAACAAGGCAACAAACTTTGGCATTTATCAAATACCATGACCAACGAACCTGCTTTGATGCTCGCAAAGCGGCTGGTCGACAACACTTTTGCTGAAAAAGTTTATTTTGCTAACTCAGGCGCTGAAGCCAACGAAGCGGCATTCAAACTGGTCCGCCGGGTTGCTTTGAATAATTTTGGTGCCGAAAAAACACAAATCATTGCCTTTAACCAAGGTTTCCACGGCCGTACCTTATTCACCGTGACCGTTGGCGGCCAACCGGCGTATTCTGATGGTTTTGGACCAAAACCAGCCGACATTGATCACGCGCAATACAACGATTTAGACAGCTTAAAGGCACTTATTTCCGATAAAACTTGCGCCGTGGTCTTAGAGCCAATCCAAGGCGAAGGTGGCATCATCAGCCCGACCATTGAATTTATGCAAGGCGTCCGAAAGTTATGTAACCAGTACAACGCCCTGCTGGTGTTTGATGAAGTGCAATCAGGTGTCGGTCGTACCGGCGAGTTATATGCCTATATGGGCTTGGGTGTTGTTCCCGATGTGTTAACTACAGCCAAAGCCTTGGGCGGTGGTTTTCCAATTGGCGCGATGCTGACGACCACTGAAATCGCCAAACATCTGGTCATTGGCACGCATGGCAGTACTTATGGTGGTAATCCACTGGCATGCGCCGTCGCGTTGGCCGCTTTTGATACCGTGAACACACCTGAAGTACTCAACGGCGTGAAAGAGCGTGAGCAGCTGTTTAAAGACGGTTTACATGCAATTAATGCCAAATACCAGGTCTTCAGTGAGATCCGCGGTAAAGGTTTACTCATCGGCGCCGCTTTAAATGCCGATTATGCCGGTAAATCACGTGAATTTATGTTGGCGGCTGCCGAACAAGGGTTATTAATTTTGATGGCTGGTTACAACGTGGTGCGGTTCGCCCCCTCGTTGATTATTCCGCACGCCGATATTCAAAGCGGTTTACAGCGTTTTGAAGCAGCAATAGCTGCTGTCGTGCAAAAGACATTAGCCGCTAAAAACACCGGCGAATAACCATATCAGGCTGGGCTTTTTGGTTGCATAATCAGCCCAAAAAGCGGCAGCCTGCAAATATTCTATACCGTTAATCACAGGTTTGTCGGGTACATCACAAACCGAGTGATTGTTTGAACTCATTGATGGAAGACTTAAGATGTTATTAATCCGCCCGATCCAACAATCGGACTACCCAGCACTGATGCAAATTGCGACTGAATCAGGCGCTGGTTTTACATCGCTGCCGGTAAATGAGCAGAAACTAAAACAAAAAATTGCCCATTCTGAGCATAGCTTTGCCGTCAATACCGATAAACCAGGCAATCAAGGCTATTTATTTGTGCTGGAAGACACCGAAAGTGGCGAAATTCTCGGCACTTCAGGTATCGAAGCGTCGGTCGGTTTAACCACGCCGCTGTATCACTTTCACCAAAGTACGGTGGTGCATCATTCCAACGAGCTGAACGTGTTTAACCCGGTTGAAGTGTTGACGATGTGTAACGACTACACTGGCGTGTCAGAAATTTGTACTTTGTTTTTACGGGAAGCATATCGTTGTGGTCTGAACGGCCGGTTTTTATCAAAAGTCCGCTTTTTATTTATGGCAGAGCAACCCAAACGTTTTGCCAAACTAGTCATCGCCGAAATGCGTGGGGTGGCGGACGACAATGCTCTGCCACCGTTTTGGCAATGGCTACAAACCTATTTTTTCAATATCGATTTTCCAACGGCTGACCATATGATTGGCGTCGGTAACAAAGGGTTCATCGCAGATTTGATGCCCCGTCATCCAATTTACGTCAGTTTGTTACCTCCGTCCGCTCAGCAGGTGATTGGCGAAGTGCATGAGAACACCAAACCGGCGTTGAAGCTGTTAGAAAATGAAGGTTTTATTCATCGCGGTTATGTTGATTTGTTCGATGCGGGTCCCACCGTCGAAGCACAGCTAAAGCAAGTTAAATCGGTACGGCAAAGCCACCGCGTCAAAGTCGCTATCGAATCCGACGCGAGCCTGCGCCAAGGTGCCAATCAGCTTGCGGTATGTAACTGTGAGACGATTAATTTTCGCGCCACCTTTACCAATGATTGCCGTTTTGATAGCGAACGGAATGCCTTGCTTATCAGCCCAGAGACCGCCGCCGCATTAAAAGTTACCAGCGGTGATTTAGTTCGTTATTTAAATTTAGACAGAGGTGCCAAATGACGCAGCAAGTCCAATTTATTCAAGGCCAATGGCAAACCGGTGCTGGTGCACTGTTTAGTTCGGTAAATCCAGCCAATGGTGAAATCATATGGCAAGGCCAAAGCGCCGATGCCGAGCAGGTCGACACGGCGATTCAAGCGGCCCGCCTTGCCTTTATTGAGTGGTCGCAGTGGCCACTGTCGGAACGAATTAATGTGGTACAAGCTTTTGCTGAGCAATTAACAGAACATGCAGAAGCTATGGCGCAGCTAATTGCTGAAGAAACGGGCAAAGCATTATGGGAAAGCCGCACCGAAGTGGGCGCCATGACTGGGAAAATAGCCATTTCGATCAAAGCGTACAACGAGCGCACCGGCACGGTTGAAAATGCCATACCGGGCGCCAAAGCTTACATTCGCCACAAACCGCACGGCGTGGTCGCGGTATTTGGCCCCTATAACTTCCCTGGCCATCTGCCAAATGGGCATATAGTCCCAGCCATTCTTGCCGGCAACGCGGTGCTGTTTAAGCCGTCGGAATTGACCCCAAAAGTGGCAGAATTTACGGTAAAACTTTGGCAGCAAGCCGGCATTCCAGCCGGCGTAATTAGCTTACTACAGGGCGAAGTTGCCACCGGTAAAGCGCTGGCCAGTCATCGTGAGATTGATGGCTTATTTTTTACCGGCAGCTCCAATACTGGTCATTTTTTACATCAACAATTTGCGGGGCAACCGGGCAAAATTTTGGCGTTGGAAATGGGGGGCAATAACCCACTAATTGTAAAAAACGTTAGTAATATCAACGCTGCAGTGCACGATATTATTCAATCAGCGTTTTTAAGTAGCGGTCAGCGCTGTACTTGCGCCCGTCGGTTATTCCTTGAAAAATCGGCGAATGGTGATGCCATTTTGGCAAAGTTAATTGCCGCCAGTCGTACTATTCGTGTCGCCGAGCCTTTTGCTACCGAGCAGCCGTTTTATGGTGCGATGATTAGCGAAAAAGCAGCGCTTGGCATGGTCAAAGCACAGGCGGACATGCTGGCGTTAGGCGGTGTGTCATTATTAGAATTGACACATCTGCAGCCAGGCACTGGTTTTGTTACGCCTGGCATTATTGACGTGACTGACGCAGCGCCCCTGCCCGACGAAGAGCATTTTGGACCCTTGCTAAAAGTGTATCGTTACACCGATTTCACCGCTGCGATTACCGAAGCCAACAATACTGCTTACGGTCTATCCGCCGGTTTATTGGCTGATGATAACGCCGACTATCAGTACTTTTTTGCCCGTATTCGCGCCGGCATCGTTAACTGGAATAAGCCAATTACCGGCGCTTCCAGTGCCGCCCCATTTGGTGGCATCGGTAAAAGTGGCAATCATCGCGCTAGTGCTTATTACGCGGCCGATTATTGTGCTTACCCGGTTGCTTCGGTTGAAGCCGATGAAATTTCGTTGCCAGCAACGCTGCCGCCAGGGCTGACACTGTAAATTATTGTCAGGCCGATAGTTTTAAATTTCTAATATCATATTGCTGTTTTATATAGGATTTATCATGCACACCGACGTCAATCAACTTTTTGCCAAGCTGTGGGACAACTACTTAACCGTGACCCCTTCGGCAGAAAAAATTCATGCGCTACTGGGCTCGTCACAACAGGATGATGTGCAAAACGACCACATTGCCCTGCGCACTTTTAATCTGCCTGCCATTGGCCTGGAAAAACTGGCGGCGCATTTTTTGGCGCTTGGCTATGTTGAAGGTGGTGAGTATCATTTTGAATCAAAAAAGTTATACGCCAAGCACTATGAACATCCGGATGCTCGGGTGCCAAAAGTATTCATTTCCGAGTTGTTATTGGAAAAATGCTCAGCACAATTGCAGGGGATCGTTCGTGGCTTAGTCGCACAGCTCGATCCGGCCGTTACGACTGCAGAGAACTTCCTCTATTCTGGTCGGCATTGGCCGATTGATCAGGCGACGTATCAAACTTTGTTGAACGAAAGTGAATATGCGGCGTGGACGGCGGTTTGGGGTTTTCGCGCCAACCACTTCACGGTATCGGTGAACGCCTTGAGCAATTTTGAAACGCTCGATTCAGTCAATCAAGCATTAAAAAAAGCCGGTTTTGTGCTGAATACTTCTGGCGGCGAAATTAAAGGCAGCCAAGACGTGCTGCTGAAGCAATCATCGACGTTGGCCGATGAAGCATTGGTTGAGTTTAGCGATGGTACAGCCATGGTCCCAAGTTGTTTCTACGAATTTGCCCGCCGTTTCCCAACGGCTGACGGTAGCTTGTACCGTGGTTTTGTCGCCGCATCGGCAGATAAAATATTTGAAAGCACCAACGCACGCTAGTTAGCGCGCTAATGTAGTGCACTAACAAGTGCACTAGCAAGTGAAAAAAGGCGAGATAGCGAAGTCGAGCCTTTGTTTATCTTACTCATTTTAGTTCGGTAAACGAACGTTTGGCTCACTCCTTGCCAAGCAATTGATCAAGCAGCCAGTGTTGATAAAAACTCGCGGCTTCGCGCTGATACCCAGCAGAATGTGGGTTGATAAAACCATGGCGATACGGCGTTAGATAGCTGCGGATGTTATTTCTGTCTAGCATTGCTTGGTGGATTTTGCCAACATCGAACTGCGGCTCTTCTGCCCAAATCAGCGTGGTTTTGACCTTCGGTTGTAACTGGGCACAACTTCGGATCTGCCCGCCGTAAAAACAAAATAGCTGCTGCATACAAGGCTGCAGCTGAGCGGCAAGTTGCCACATGGCTGCGGCGCCCGCACTAAAACCCACCGCAATATAGTGATCAGTCGTTGATTGGAGGTGTTGGTGCAGTTTTTCAACATAAGCCTGCATGCCGCCATGCTGTAGAAACAGCTGATACGCCCTAGTATCGGCCGCCGCTGATGGCTCGCCATGAAGACGCGCTGCGAGCAGTTCTTTCGGATAGGGTGTCAGCACTTCCAGCGTCAAATCTGTCAGCTGTAACAACGGCTTGCACCAACTATCTAGTTCAGCCGTGTGACCAAAGATATCGGTCGCGACGACTAATTTCAATGCAACCCCCGCCACCGAATGTTTTAAAGTTTGGCAATTGCGTCAACCTCAATCTGAACTCACTAAAACTGATTAAGCGGCAACTTTAGATATTGCACGCCATTGTCTTCCGCTTTTGGCAATTGTCCGGCGCGCATATTGATTTGTACTGCAGGTAACATTAATTTTGGCATCAGCAATGTAGCATCACGTTGTGTACGCATTTTTACAAACTCGGTCTGACTAACCCCTTGATGCAAATGAATATTGGCGCTCATTTGTGCCGCTATCGTTGTTTCGCAACAAAACTGTTCACGCCCTGCAGCTTTGTAATCGTGGCAAAGAAACATCCGAGTTGCCTTTGGCAGCTGAAATAACCGTTGTGCCGACTGATAAAGGGTTTGTGCACTGCCGCCGGGAAAATCACAACGGGCACTGCCGTAGTCCGGCATAAATAACGTGTCCCCCACAAACACCGCATCATCAATCAGATACGACACACAAGCAGGCGTATGCCCTGGGGTATGCAGCACCTGAATCATCAAATCGCCCAATGGCAGCTGCTCGTTGTCGTTCAACAACCGGTCAAATTGACTGCCGTTGCTACAAAATTCGGCTTCAACATGAAATACATCAGCAAACAGTTGTTGGACATTGGTGATTTGTGAGCCTATCGCAATTAAACCACCGGCTTGTTGCTGTAAATAAGGGGCGGCTGATAGATGATCGGCATGCACATGCGTTTCTAAAATCCAACATAGCGTCAGCTGCTGCTGAGCCAAGTACTGAATAATTTGGCTAATTCCATGGGTGCTGGTGCGGCAAGCGGCAGCGTCATAATTGAGTACGGGGTCGATTACCACCGCATTTTTAGTGCGCTGGCAATACACAACATAGCTGTAGGTGTTTGAATCAGAATCGAAAAAATGTTTAATAACAGGGGACATCATGGCCTCAAGCCGATAACTTTGCAAAACTATATCAAAGCCATTAAAGAACCAAAAGAGCTAAAGATATTCTGTTTTGTTATTTATCGCCAGTTTTGCGGCGACATACCCGCCTCGACCATAAAACCAGGTGACTTCTCTATTAGATTGAACGACGACATCAAAATATAGACATCTACACATCTACTCGTCATAAATTTGTCATCTAGAAACCCTATGCTGCGCCGGTCGTTCAACAGTTGTCCTTTGAGGTTGTATGAAGATTGCACAAAAGTTAATGCTCACCATGGCTGCTGCAATGGTGTTCGGCGTCGTGATTGCCGTGGCTACCACCGCTTATTTATCACAGGATAAAGCCCAACAGGCATTGTTAAGTGCCGTCAAACAACAATTTACCGCCGTCGCCAAAGGGCGCGAACAAGCTTTAACCTTGTTTATTGATAGTCAGCGGGATTTGCTGCTCAGTCTGGCCGACAACCGCACAACACAAGATGCGCTTTATGCAATGGATCGACCTTTTTCATCGTACCGCTATGAAGTCGATAATCCAGGCGAAGATTCCCTTCGTGCTGGCATGCTGCAGTGGTACCAACAGCAGTATCAAGCTTATCAGCAGCAGATCAATCCATCGTTAGCGCTTTCTACCGAGCAATGGTTAAAAACTGCCAGCATCGAAACCTTGTTGCTACAACACTATTACCTAAAAACCAATCCACATGCCATCGAAAAATTCAGCGCCTTAACCGATCGTGCCGACGGATCAGTATATGCGCAGCAGCATAAAAAATATCATCCAAGCTTTTTGGCAGTCACTAAAAGATATCCATTGCAAGAACTGTATTTGGTCGATGCCAACAAGTTAAATGTGCTGTACTCCGTTGCCAAAACGCCTGTATTCGCAACGTCGCTAACAGACGGTGCTTTTGCCAATACCGAACTCGCTGCCACCGTCAAACATGTGCTGGCCAATCCGCAACAAAAATGGCACGTCTCAGCCCCAAGCGCTTTTAGCGGATTTTTCGATCAGCAAGTACTGTTTATCGGCGCGCCGGTGTTTAACTCGTTGGCTGGCAGCGATAAACCAATTGGCGTTTTAGTGCTGCAATTGCCGGTGCAGGCGCTCACCAATCTGATCACTAACCAGCAACAGTGGGCAGATATAGGACTGGGTCAAACCGGTGAAAGTTATCTTGTAAATAATAAAGCGCTGTTAGTCAGTGGCCTCAGACCAGAATTGACCGATAGACGGCAATTTTATGCCCAGTATCCGAAGATTGGCGCCGTCGCCGACCACTATGGATTGTCTGGCCGGCTTCAGCTGCCGAGTACGGAAGTTGCTGCCGCCCTTAGCGGATTATCCGGTTATACCGAAACGGTCGATTACCGTGGCGTACCGGTATTACTAAATTACCAAGCGGTAAACATCGGCAGCGATACCTATGCGCTTATTACTAAACAAGATAAATCAGAAGCTTATGCAGCATTAAGTGACCTTATCAGCGATATTCGCTGGGTCAGCATGGTCATCGTGTTAGTGCTTAGTTTATGTGCATGGTGGATTGCCTATCACTTTGGCAGAACGATAGCGGCGCCAATGGTTGCGCTGTCTGAGCAACTCGCAACTGCAGCTGATCATCACGATTTGTCATTAGACTTCCCGCAACAGGGTGAAGCGGAGGTTATTGCAATGGCGACTGGTCTGAATCAGTTATTTAGCAAATTATCGATATTATTACGACAACTGCTCGCGGCAAGTGCAACAAACCATCAACAGTCGGCGACACAACTGGCCATCAGCCAACAATGTAAAAATGAAGCCCATCAACAAAAAAGTGCACTGCTGCAACTGCAACAAGAAGCGCGACAACGTCAGCATGTCCAATTACAAATGCAACAACAATTACAGCAAACAGCCACCGCGGCGGCAGAGGCCAGTGACGAATCAACTGCGGGTCAGCAACAAGTCCTCCAATTGACTGCCGATATCCGACATCTTAGTCAGCAAGTTGATCATTCAACACAGAGTATGAAAGCGCTGCAACTTGCTGCCAAAGATATCGTACTGGTGCTCGATACCATCCGGGGAGTGGCTGAACAAACAAACCTTCTGGCGTTAAACGCTGCGATTGAAGCGGCGCGTGCCGGTGAACATGGCCGTGGATTTGCGGTGGTCGCTGATGAAGTTCGTCGTCTGTCAGCTGGCACCGAGCTTGCAACCAAGGAGATCCAATTGATGCTCGACCGTCTCAGTGGCTCTGTCCAAGACACGACGGCAGGGCTTGAACAAGAACAGCTGACGACACGCCATTGTCTAGAGAAAGCAATGCATGCCGAACGCGCATTAAGTCAAACCCAGGATGCCTTATTACTCATCGTCCGCACCAGTCAGGACATTGCCCAATTGAGTGAAGCTGAAGTCCAACGTAGCCACGAGTTCAGTGCCGCGTTGGAGGAGATCAATCAAAGTGCCAGTGCGACCGACTTAGCGATGACGGAGCTCGAGACTCAAGCATATCAGCAGCAACAGCTCAGTAGTCAACTGCAGAAAAATGCACAATTACTCAAATTAAGTGACGATCCGCGTAGCTAACGAGCAAATTTAGCTGCTAAACACATCTTGTTGCAGTCTGCCAATCGCTTGAGCGACTTGCAGACTGCTTTGCTCAAGTTGGCCTAATGCTCGGTTTAATGCCGAGTTATCCTGCTGTTGTTTCGCTTGAAAAGCAGCTTTCACGGCTTCGTGCAAACCTCGATGGGGCTGCTCAATACTTCTAAAACTTTGCAACTGACCATAATGCTTGTGGCCATAACCAGTACTGGTGCACCAGTTATTAAATTTTTTATCAGGCGCGGACGCAGGAATTGGCTGTCCGGTCGACAATGCCTGATAAACCAGCGCTTTAAAGCTCGCGTAGTCCAGTTTTAAGCCGTTTAGATAAGTCAGCGTGGTGGTCGTGCGAATGAGTTTCTTCATTGCTTCAGAACGGTCAATAACTTGTGTCACCACGGCGTCAATCTGTTTTGATGACAATGACACATCGGCGGCGCTTTGTTGGCTTTGTGCCACCATCGCTTTGATGTTATTGGTTTGCTCAATCACTTTACGGACTAAGTTTTCAATTTGTTTACTGGCTTCATTCGCCTTGCCTGCGAGTTGCCGTACTTCGTCAGCGACCACAGCAAAACCGCGCCCTGCTTCGCCGGCTCTGGCCGCTTCGATGGCAGCATTGAGTGCCAGCAAGTTGGTTTGATCGGAAATCTCTTGAATGCTGGAAATCAGCTGATTAATTGAACTTGCAGTACCATCCAACACATTAGCGGTATCTGCACTTTGATTGGCATGTTCGGTTATATGTATTGCTCGGGTTTCCAAAGTACGAATTGCGGTTTGGGTTTGCCCGAAAATATCCTCAAGCTTGGCCAGCGCAGTACGTTCATCAATCAGATTACCAGCCAGATCATTGACGGTGCCTTGAATCATCGTCAACATTTCACAGCCTTGCAGCTGAGTGGTGCTGAGCTGTTTTTCAGTTTGTAATTGCAGTGACAATAATTGTTGTTGCTGTTGTAATTCAATGATTTGTTGCTGATGTTGTTGTTTGTTCGCTTGTAGTTGTTGTTGTGACTCTTTAAGTTGTTGTCTTAGTTGTTCATTTTCTTTTTTTAGCGCACCGTTAAATAACATAACTCCCCCAATAGAATCCGACCATGGCACCATCCTAAGCGATGCTTAATAGCGAATGAAAGGGGGGAACGATGCAAAATGATGATTTTTATGCAATTATTTTGTGTTTCTGCTTTTAAAACAACAAAGTGACAGTTTCTTCGGCGAAACTGTCACTTTGTTTGCTGCTTACCCCGCCTATCTAACTTACAAGACTGCGCAACATCCAGCCATTTTTCTCATGAACTTGCATCCGTTGTGTTAACAAATCCAACGTCGGCTCATCCGATGCTTTATCCGCCACCGGCACTATCGAGCGCGCGGTTTTTGCGATGGCTTCTTGCCCGTTGACTAAATCTTTAATCATCTCCTCAGCCGTTAGGTGCCCCTCGGCTTCTTTGATGCTGGTTAGTTTGGCAAATTCTTTATAGGAACCTGGGGCAAACTCACCCAAAGCGCGGATCCGCTCGGCAATTTGATCAACCGCTAATGCCAACTCATTGTATTGCGTTTCGAATAATGTGTGCAGCGCTTGGAACATTGGGCCGGTGACATTCCAATGATAATTATGCGTTTTGAGATACAAAGTGTAACTGTCGGCCAATAGAACCGACAAACCAGCGACGATTTGTTTGCGATCGTTGTCTTCAATACCAATGTTAATTTTCATCAAATTACCTCTCGATTATGTGTTGTCGACGCCATCAAAATATAGCGAATATAACTACCTATACCAAGTTGTGGTGACGTTGCTTGAACAAATCAACCGCTGGCAGTGCGATTCTTTTTACGATAGATTCGAGGAGTCGTATAGGCATTGGCTTTTTCGATATCTGGAGCATGAATGAAATACTTGATCAAACAAAAAATATTCAGTCTGACCGACAGCTTCGAAATTGAGGATGAAACAGGTACGGTGGTGATCACTGCCAAGGGAAAGTTTTTTAGTATTTCCAGCACCCAAACGCTGTTTGATCAAAAAGGTATTGAACTGTTAAAAATTCAACGTAAATATCTGACCTTGTTACCCGCTTGCAAACTGCTGTGCGCCGACGGCAGTGAGTGGTTGATCCGTAAGTGTTTTTGGCCTTTTTGGACCAGTCGTTATTCGATTAAGGGCCCGGCAGGCGAGCTCGAAATCAATGGCAATTTATGGCAGCACGAATACCAAATTAGCCAACAAGGTAGGCTACTGGCATCCGTATCCAAAACTTGGTTCAGCTGGTCAGATACCTACGGTGTACAGATTTTCGAGCAAAGCTTAACAACGCAATTGTTAGCCGCCGTCATTGTGATTGATCGGATCCAGCATGCTAGTCGCAACTCAAATCTCAATGATTAACTGTGCCTTCGATGAGGCATAAGCTATCAGTACTTGATCATCTACGGCGTGTTCGCCTTCGCTTGGTTATCGCCAGTTGCAATAGCGACGTTCTGCAGACGCTAAAAACAACAACGCCAGTCATGGTCGGTGACTGGCGTTATTACAAATGACAGCTATTTAATCAAAGCTTCTGATCAGCATTAACCTTGTGCTAAAGTCTGCGCCAGATAATCGTCATAAGTTCCGACAAAGTTGCGAGTGTCTTTATCGGTAATTTCAATGATCCGGGTGGCCAGTGATGACACAAATTCACGGTCATGGCTGACGAATATCAATGTCCCTTTATACATTTCCAGGGCCATGTTCAATGATTCAATCGATTCCATATCCAAGTGGTTGGTTGGCTCATCAAGCACCAGAATATTGGGACGTTGTAACATCAGTTTGCCAAATAACATCCGGCCTTTTTCACCACCTGATAACACTTTTACTTTTTTCTTAATGTCATCTTGCGAGAACAATAAACGACCCAAAATACCACGAACGGCCTGTTCATCGTCTGATGGCTGTTTGTACTGCGCCATCCAGTCAAATACCGTCATGTCTTCCGCGAATTCATATTCATGATCCTGCGCGTAATAACCGATATTGCAGTTTTCCGACCACTTAACCACACCTGATTCGGCTTTTAATTCATTCACCAGACACTTTAATAAGGTCGTTTTACCGATACCGTTAGTACCTAAAATTGCAACCTTTTCACCAACTTCGATATTCAGGCTTAAATTTTTCAGTAAATGTAAATCGCCAAAGCTTTTGTTCAAACCTTCAACTTCTAATGCCATCCGGTAAAGCTGTTTTTGCTGTTCGAAACGGATAAACGGATTTACCCGGCTGGATGCTTTTACTTCATCTAATTGAATTTTTTCAATTTGTTTTGCACGAGACGTGGCCTGACGCGCTTTAGAGGCGTTGGCCGAGAAACGGCTTACGAAAGCCTGTAGCTCAACAATTTGCGCTTTTTTCTTGGCGTTATCGGTTAACAACCGTTCACGGGCCTGTGTAGCGGCAAACATATAGTCATCATAGGTACCTGGGTACACGCGCAATTCGCCGTAATCCAAGTCGGCCATGTGGGTACAGACTGAGTTTAAAAAGTGGCGGTCATGCGAGATGATGATCATGGTGCAGTTGCGCTCAGACAACACATCTTCTAACCAATGAATGGTGTGGATATCCAAGTTGTTGGTGGGTTCATCAAGTAACATAATTTCAGGGTTGGCGAACAGCACCTGAGCCAGTAATACCCGTAGCTTCCAACCTGGCGCGACGGATGACATCAGGCCCGCATGCTGTTCCACCGGAATGCCAACAACAATTAACAATTCACCGGCACGAGATTCAGCGGTGTAACCGTCCATCTCACCAAAAGCAACTTCTAAATCAGCGACCAACATCCCGTCTTCTTCGCTCATTTCTGCGCTTGAATAGATCCGGTCACGTTCGGCTTTGACACGCCATAATTCGGCATGGCCCATAATCACGGTATCAATAACGGTGTATTGCTCAAAAGCAAACTGATCTTGATGCAGTTTCGCCACGCGCATATTCGGCTCAACCATCACAATACCGCCGCTCGGATCTAGTTCGCGGCTTAAAATCTTCATAAAAGTGGATTTACCACAACCGTTGGCACCGATCAGGCCATAACGATTGCCAGAACCAAATTTAATAGAGATGTTTTCAAACAGCGGCTTAGCGCCAAATTGCATTGTAATGTTTGCGGTTGATATCACGTGTTCATCGCCTGGCTGAATTGCCGCAGACAACGTCTGCGGCGGAAAAATGATGGCCCGGATGGCATGACTGACAAAACAGCTGGCAGTCCGGGATACGCCCTTAAAAAGGCGCGCCACTATACGCTTTTTAGTGCCCGATTACAAAGTAATACCGCGTTTAACCCGATGATTTAACCAGATGTCACTAAACTGTCATGCAAGCTTCCGACCCAAGGCGATAGTTAATACCACCCCGCCTGCCATCAGCCATTGGGTGATACTAATAGTTTCGTCCAGCCACAACGATGCAAAACTAAAGGCTAGAAACGGTGTTAATAATTGTAATTGGCTTACTTGTGCCACACCACCGAGCGCGAGCCCTTTATACCAAGCGAAAAAGCCCAGAAACATACTAAATACCGCCAGATAGCCAAAACCTAACCAGCTACCGAGGCTTACATCGTAACGCTCAGGTTGAAAATACCAACATATTGGCAGCAATAATGGCGTTGAAAACACCAATGCCCAGCTAATGACCTGCCAACTGCCAATCTGCCGTGCCAGCAAACCGCCTTGCGCATAACTTAAGCCGCAGCAAAAACAGGCTAGTACTAACCACCAGTCACCACTGGCGAGTCCTGCTGTAATTGAGCCACTCGCCATGCTCGCAGCATAAACCAACACTGTGCTTGTTCCGAGCAACGCACATAACCAAAAGCCCGGCCGTGGCCATTGCTGACTGAGCCAAGCGCCAAATCCGGCGGTGAACAGCGGCATAATGCTACTGACCAAGGTGCCATGACTGGCATCGATAGTTTGCAGTGCGATCGCAGAAAAAATCGGGTACGCAAACACCGCTCCAAATGCCACCACCGCTAACGCCGGCCAATGTTGTTTGGCCGGAACACGCTGGCGCAACACGATCAACAATATCGCACTGAGTACCGCAGCAACCAGCGCCCTGCCGGAGCCGACAAACATCACCGGTAGTTCCGCAACCGCCAAACGAGTGGCTGGAATACCGCCTGAAAACATCACCACCCCAAGCATGCCC
>JBBKWN010000135.1:0-14435 GCA_037968955.1 Rheinheimera sp.
GTTCAGGCACCATTGATGACATCGATGAAGACGATTTTGAAAAGTTGCTTGATGAATTACATGGCTCCGGTGCGCCGGGTAGAACCCCTGTAGCTGCACCAAAAGCTGTTGCAGCTCCAGTTGTACACGGTGGCACAGAAGATATTACTGACGATGAATTTGAAGCGATTCTTGATCAGCTCCACGGTAAAGGTTCGTTTGTTCCTGGTGATGAACCAGTTGCAGCACCGGCGAAAACTACCGCGGCGCCCGTAGTAGCAAAACCAACTGCTAAGGCGGCTGGTGATATCAGTGACGATGAGTTTGAATCGTTACTTGATGAATTACATGGCAAAGGCAAAGCCCCGGTAGGACCAGCTGAAGTTGCGAAAGCTGCTGCGAAGCCTGCCGCATCAGCTCCGACTGTTGCTGGGGTACCAAAAGCTGAACCCGCGAAGCCGGCTGAAACTCCTAAAGTTGCAGCGCCAACTCCAGCGCCCATCGCCGCGCCAGTTAAAGAACGTGATGCTGAAGATGGTAAAGGCGCAAGTAATGCTGCCCAAGCCGATACCACTGTTAGGGTAGACACCAAACGCCTTGATCAAATTATGAACATGGTGGGTGAGCTGGTATTAGTTCGCAACCGTTTGCTCAGTTTATCCAGCGTGGCGCAAAACGAAGAAATGAGCAAAGCCATTTCCAATCTTGACGTGGTCACTGCAGACTTGCAGGGCGCCGTGATGAAAACCCGAATGCAGCCAATTAAGAAAGTATTTGGTCGTTTTCCTCGGGTGGTACGTGATTTAGCTCGTTCGTTACATAAAGATATCAATCTTGTTTTGGAAGGCGAAGATACTGATTTGGACAAAAATTTGGTGGAAGCATTAGCTGACCCATTGGTCCATTTGGTGAGAAACTCGGTCGACCACGGAATTGAAATGCCGGACGTACGCGCTGCGAGTGGTAAATCAAGAACCGGTTTGGTAAAGCTTGCTGCGCAGCAAGCAGGTGATCACATTCTGTTGACCATTCAAGATGATGGTGCTGGGATGGACCCAGAGAAGTTAAAAGCCATCGCCATCAAACGTGGTGTGTTAGATCCTGATGCTGCAGCTAGAATGTCTGACACCGAAGCATTCAACTTGATATTTGCGCCAGGCTTTTCGACTAAAGAGCAAATTTCTGATATTTCTGGCCGTGGTGTTGGTATGGATGTGGTGAAAACCAAAATCAACCAGCTAAACGGTACCGTACATATTAGTTCTAAACTGGGACACGGTACGTTACTAGAAATTAAAGTGCCGTTAACACTTGCAATTTTGCCGACCTTAATGGTCGTCGTCGGTAAACAACCCTTTGCTTTACCGCTAGCGACGGTGAGCGAGATTTTCCATCTTGATCTTTCAAAAACAAATACCGTCGATGGTCAATTAACCATAGTCGTTCGTAACAAAGCAATTCCGTTGTTTTATCTTGAGCATTGGCTGGTGCGTGGTTCTGACCGGAAAATTCGGCGGGAGCAAGGTCATGTCGTTATAGTACAGATTGGTACGCAGCAGGTCGGTTTTGTTGTGGAAGCGTTGGTTGGTCAGGAAGAAGTGGTGATCAAACCACTGGATGCCTTGTTGCAAGGAACACCTGGCATGGCCGGAGCGACAATCACCTCGGATGGCGGGATTGCCTTGATTCTTGATGTGCCAAACTTACTTAAGCATTATGCAAAGAAGTCGAAAATTAAGTTTGATCGGTTTAACAATCTAACTTCATAAGAGAGTCATCTATGTCGATCAGGGTGTTAGTGGTAGATGATTCAAGTTTTTTTCGCCGTAGACTGACGGAAATTCTTGCTGCTGACGCTGAGTTGTTGGTGGTAGGAACCGCCAACAACGGCAGAGAGGCGGTTGAGAAGGCGGCTGAATTAAAGCCTGATGTCATTACCATGGATGTAGAAATGCCCGTGATGGATGGCATTCAAGCGGTACGAGAAATTCTTAAAAATCAGCGAGTTCCAATCCTGATGTTTTCGTCGTTAACCCACGCTGGCGCCAAGGCTACTTTAGATGCGCTGGACGCTGGTGCGGTCGACTTTTTACCGAAGAAGTTCGAAGACATTGCTAGAGACAAAGGCGAAGCCATTGAAGTACTGCGACAACGCGTTAAAGCAGTAGCACGTCGCCGGCTATTTTCCAAACCGGCATCTGTGGTCGCCCCAGCACCGTCACGTCCAGCGCCTTCAGCATTAGCTAGAACCCCGTTGGCGCGAGCGGAATTATTACGTAGTACCGAACGTGCCGAAGCTTCAGAAAGTGCTGGTGCTGCGCATTTTAAATCTTCTGGTAAGCAATATAAACTGGTTGCTATTGGTACTTCTACCGGTGGCCCCGTTGCGCTACAAACCATTATTACCGCGCTACCTGCTAATTTCCCGTTACCTATCCTGCTCGTCCAGCATATGCCTGCTGCTTTTACCGGCGCTTTTGCCAGTCGACTAAATTCGCTGGCGAAAATTGAAGTCAAAGAAGCGGCTGATGGTGATATTTTACGTCCTGGTGTTGCATATCTGGCTCCAGGTGGTAAACAGATGTTGGTGGAAGGCTCTGATTCAATGGCGAAGTTACGGATCAAAGATGATGATTCACCACGAATTACTTTTAAGCCAAGTGTTGATATAACCTTTGGTACTGCCGCAAAAGTATTCAACGATAAAGTTCTAGCCATCGTTTTAACCGGGATGGGTTCAGACGGCCGTGATGGTTGTCGGTTGCTCAAACAGTTCGGTTCGAAAATCTGGTCACAAGACGAAGCGAGTTGTGTAGTGTATGGCATGCCACAAGCCGTCACAAGTGCGGGGTTGACCGATGTCGAAGTCAATCTAGCAGATGTGGCTAGCCGCATGATTGCGGAAGTCACGCATGGATAAGCTGTCTGTTGCTGGTTTAATTCTCGGATTGGCGGCAGTTGCGAGCGGTTATACTTTACATGGTGGTACGTTATCAACATTGTTTGATTTGCCAGCGCTTGTTATCGTACTGGGAGGTACCCTGGGTGCCGTAATATTTCAGACGCCGTTGCCGCAATTTACGGTTGGTGTCAAAATGTTATCTTGGGTGTTTCAAGCGCAATATGTACCACTTAATGCAACAGTTGAACGATTAATCAACTGGGGTACTGCAGCACGCACCAATGGTTTTTTGTCCCTCGAAGCCGAAGCGCTGCAGGAAACCGATCCCTTTTTACATAATGCTCTCAATTTGCTTGTTGATGGTGTAGAGCCCGCAATTTTGCAGGATGCACTTGATGCCGAGTTGACGTTAGAACGTGAGCGTTTATTGCGATCAGCCAGAATCTATGAAGCAATGGGTGGTTATAGCCCAACGATTGGTATTATTGGCGCGGTGCTTGGCTTAATACAAGCAATGCAAAATATTGATAAGCCTGAATTGCTTGGCCATGGTATTGCAACCGCATTTGTCGCGACAGTTTATGGTGTTGGTTTTGCGAATCTGGTGTTTATTCCAATTGCTAATAAGCTAAAAAGTATTGTTATCCAACGAACGTTGTATCAGGAATTGATTGTTGAAGGCGTGGTTTCGATTGCGAACGGTGAAAACCCACGGGTCATTGAACGTAAACTAGCGGCTTATCGGGTCGGGTGAGCTGATGTATCGCAGCAGAGTTCGTTATCAAGAGCATCAAGACAAAGATCCGCTGGATCGCTGGTTAGTATCTTATGCCGATTACGTGACGTTAATGTTTGCATTGTTTGTCGTCTTATATTCGTTGGCGATCGCCAAGGAAGAGAAATTCAAAACCATCTCTAGTACCTTGTCACAAGTGTTTGAACAACCCGTAAAACCTGCAACCGGTGTTAAAGGCAAAGATGTTTTAACCGACAATCAGCCGCGCAGCGACTATCAGAAATTTGGTTCTTCTCTAGAGACTCCAACAGGTCCGGAAATCGTGGCTGACGCTACTGAACAACCGATCCTCCAGCAGCCAGAATATGGCAATCCGTTGGTGTCTTTGCAAGAGCAATTAACTCAGTCGCTGGCTAACCTGATTGAAGAAGGGGTCGCAAAAGTTGAAAATGACGAAGATTGGCTGACTATTCAATTAAACAGTGGATTGCTGTTTCCAAGTGGTAGTGGCATACAAACTTCCTCTGCTTCAGTGTTACTCGCTGAAATTGTGACTATCCTTAATCAGACTAGTAATGTCGTTCGAGTGCGTGGTTACACCGATAATCAGCCGATGAATAATGAAATTTATGCTTCGAATTGGGAATTATCGATGGCAAGGGCGACGGCAATACTGCGAGAATTACAACAACTTGGCGTGAGACCTGAACGGCTAGCAGCTGAAGGATATGGCCAATTTGCCCCTTTTGCTGATAACAGTACGGCTGCAGGAAGATCGGAAAATAGGAAGGTAGTGATCGCTATTTCAAAGTTTGCAGCTCGGCCGGCAAATGCCACAAATTCAGTATCGGAAGTATCGAGCATGCAGCAGGCCGTTGATGTTTTGAAGGCTCCTGCTCAGGCCGATGACGGTACGATAAAAGTTATTCGGCTGCCGCACGGCGGAATTAAGATCACCTCTGCGGCTGATGCTGTAGTTGATTCTACGAAAAAAAATAACGGGAATAATTAATTGGTCGTTTGGACTATTGCAAATCAAAAAGGTGGCGTTGGTAAAACGACCACTACAGTAACATTGGGCGCTCTGTTAGCCGGGCGTGGGCATCGTGTATTGTTAATTGATACCGATCCACATGCTTCGCTGACGTATTACTTTGGTATTGATGCGGAAGAGCTAGAAAATAGCGTCTACGATATTTTTATTCGTGGGAAAAGTATCAGCAAAGAAGAAATTATGCAGTCGTTATGCCCAAGCGGCATGAATAATCTAGATATTTTGCCATCCTCAATGGCCTTGGCAACCTTAGACCGCTCCCTTGGCGACAAAGGTGGAATGGGGTTGATTCTGAAAAAGGCGCTGGCAAAAATTAGTGACGAGTATGATTATGTCTTAATAGATTGCCCACCCGTGATCGGCGTACTGATGGTGAATGCGATGGCGGCCTGTGATCGGATATTAATTCCAGTACAAACCGAGTTTCTAGCATTAAAAGGTCTAGATAGAATGCTGGCCACCATGCAATTAATGCAAAGTGCGACACAGCCAGGCTATCAGTTTACGATTGTGCCAACGATGTATGACAAAAGAACCAAAGCGTCGCTGGAAGCCTATAAAGAACTGAAAAGTAAATACCAAGATTTAGTCTGGTCGGCGGTGATCCCGATCGATACCAAAATGCGAGATGCGAGTCTCGCTCAAATGCCACCGCCGGTATTTGCACCCAAATCACGAGGCGTATTCGCCTACAACACCTTGTTGACTTATTTATTGCAGTTGAACCCGGAGTCTGGCAATGAGTGAACTAGTCGCCAGCCAGAAAGTGATGCGTCATTATTTAAATGCATTGCTGACGGAAGAACAGGACCCTGAAGTCAGTGTCGTGGCGCAGGTTAAAAAGCAGCAATTAAATCAGCTGTTAGCGACTGTTCAACCGGACAAGCCGGCTGTTGTTGTCCAGACGGTTACATCTGTGAAGACAAGCGTTGAGCCTGCTACCACAAAAACTGTGCTTGCACGGGTTGTGGAAAAACCAGCAGTCACTAGTCCACCTGTGGTGGCCAAAGTAGTATCGCCAGTTATGACGGCCCCTGTTATTACGACACCGCCGCCAAAAGTTCCGGTGGCAACTCCGGTGAAGGGCTATCGCTCTGGCCGTTTTCAGGCGTTGTTTTTTTCAGTCGCCGGTTTAAAAGTGGCGTTGCCGTTAAAAGAGTTGGGTGGTATCCATAAAATAACCACCATAAATACCTTACCAGGTAAGCCAGCTTGGTATAAAGGCGTCATGCTATACCGAGAGCAAAAAATAAATGTCGTCAATACGGCGATGTGGGTTATGCCAGAGAAATATGATCCGCATCTGGCGGAAACGCTAAACTATCAATATGTTATTATGTTAGGAAAGAGTTCGTGGGGCTTGGCGTGTGAATCGTTGGTCAACACTGTAGCGTTAGAACAAGATGAAGTGAAATGGCGGGCCACCGAAGGGAAAAGACCCTGGTTAGCCGGATTGATAAAACAGCATATGTGTGCTTTGTTAGATGTGGATGCAATGATTGCGTTGTTGGCGCAGGGCGCTGGCAGTTCTGACTGAGTACGGACCAAGGTTTGAGGTAGAGGAGCAACACATGAGTAATTTATTGGCGCAATCAGTGAAAACTAAAGAGCAAAATGATCTGGTTTTACAATGGGTCACTTTTAAGCTGCAGGAAGAAACTTACGGTATTAATGTCATGCAGGTGCAGGAAGTTTTGCGCTATACCGACATTGCACCGGTACCGGGCGCACCGTTATACGTGATGGGCATTATCAACCTGCGTGGTAATGTGGTCACTGTTATCGATACTCGGGCTCGTTTTGGTTTGCCGCCGACCGACGTGACAGAAAACAGCCGTATTGTCATTATCGAAGCAGATAAGCAAGTCATCGGTATTCTGGTCGACAGTGTCGCCGAAGTGGTTTACTTACGTGGTTCGGAAATTGATACTGCGCCAAATGTCGGTACCGACGAAAGTGCCAAGTTTATTCAAGGGGTATCAAATCGTGATGGCGAACTATTGATCCTGGTTGATTTGAACAAACTGCTCAGTGATGAAGAATGGGACGACATTACCAATATTTAATCGGTTGTATTCCGTGCCTCTCATGTTTGAATGGTTAGCCATGTTCGTAGTACCAGCAGTAGCAATACTGCTGGTACTTTTTGTTGTGTGGCACCATAAGTTACAACAACAACAAATACGGCAGTTGGCGGAACGTATTGCTGCAGTGAGTTTACAGCAACCCAATCAAAGTGCAGAGATAGAAGAATTGCGTAGCGGGGTCATTGGTATTGGCCAACGTATTATTCAAATAGAACAAGCACTTCAAACCATAGAACGCCATCAACAGGCACTTGCCACTGAGCTCGAGCAGGTCACTGAACACCAACAAAAAATCCAATTATTTGATCCTGATTCAAGACTTTATAGCCGTGCGGTAAAAATGGTGCAGCTGGGTGCTGGGTTGGAAGAGGTTATGCGCGAATGTGAGTTACCGCGCGCTGAAGCCGAACTGTTAATTAATTTACATCGTCAGCAAAATGGTTAAGCTCTAAATTCAACAGACTGCCAATTTTTTTTTGCCGATGGTCAGATTAGCACGCGCTTTGAATCACTCACTTCGCTCATGTTCTTCGTACTGCTTCTGCAATGCTGTTACTTTTTACTGAGGTTTGATAAGCTGCAGCCTGTTGCAAGCTAAGCTATGGAATCTGCTTATGTTAAAAGTGCTGTGTGTGTTCGGAACGCGTCCTGAAGCAATTAAAATGGCCCCTTTGGTCAATTTACTAAAACAAGACCCCGCGATAGAAAGTAGGGTTTGTGTGACAGGCCAGCATCGTGAAATGTTGGATCAAGTACTCAAGTTATTTCACATTACCCCTGAGTATGACTTGGCCATTATGAAAGCTGGGCAGGATTTATATGATGTATCTACCAGTATTTTACTAAACATCAAACCCGTATTACGAGATTTCCAGCCTGATATCGTGCTGGTGCATGGTGATACCAGTACCACTTTTGCTGCCGCATTGGCCTGTTATTACGAAAAAATAGCGGTCGGTCACGTCGAAGCAGGCCTTCGCACCGGCAATATCTATAGCCCATGGCCGGAAGAGGCAAATCGTCGTTTAACTGGTGCTATCACCACGTTGCATTTCGCGCCAACTGCAACTTCAGAGCAAAATCTGCTGGCAGAAAACGTTGATCCAACAAAAGTATTTGTTACCGGGAATACCGTGATTGATGCCCTGCATCAAGTTGTCGCTAAAATAGAGGCAGATAAAGCGCTATCGGCAGATTTTGCCAGCCGTTTTCCATATGGTATTGACGGGCGGCGGTTAATTTTAGTGACGGGGCATCGGCGAGAAAGTTTTGGCTCAGGCTTTGAGAATATCTGCGCGGCGCTTAAAACCATCGCTGAACGCTTTCCTGACGCCGATGTTGTGTATCCAGTGCATTTGAACCCAAATGTACGTGAGCCGGTATTTCGGTTGTTGAGTCACTCCTCTAACGTGCATTTGATTGAACCTCAAGACTACCTGCCGTTTGTGTATCTGATGAGTCGTAGTTATTTAGTGCTGACTGATTCTGGTGGTATCCAAGAAGAGGCACCATCCCTTGGCAAACCCGTGTTAGTGATGCGGGATACCACCGAGCGGCCTGAAGCTGTTGCTGCAGGTACGGTCAAGCTCGTTGGCACTGATGAAGCTGTGATTGTGGATGAAGTGAGTAAATTAATGACCGATAGCCATTATTATCAGAGCATGAGTTTTGCGCACAATCCATATGGCGATGGTGAGGCTTGTCTGCGGATTACTGACGCGATCAAACAGTATTTTTCGCGTTAAAATTTGAATTTTTCGAGTCCGCACCGGCTTTTCCGGTGTTTTTGGTTTTCAGGAAGAAATAGATGAAATATCAACAACAGCAGCAGCTATTGCAAGCGTCACCAAAAACTTGGCTAGTCACAGGTTGTGCCGGCTTTATCGGTTCGAATTTGTTAGAAACATTACTCAAACTCGATCAGACTGTGGTCGGACTCGACAACTTTGCCACCGGTCATCGGCACAATTTGACTGAAGTGCAAAGTGCAGTGAGTGTTGAGCAATGGCAACGTTTCAAATTGCTTGAAGGCGATATTCGCGATCTGGCAACTTGTCAGCAAGCAGTGCTGGGGGTTGATTTTGTGCTACATCAAGCGGCTTTAGGTTCGGTACCTCGTTCGATTAATGATCCGATTACCACGAACGCGACCAATATCAGCGGTTTTTTAAATATGTTGCAAGCGGCAAAAGAGGCTGGCGTGAAAGGCTTTGTGTATGCTGCGTCAAGCTCGACATATGGCGATCACCCGGCATTACCTAAAGTTGAAGCACATATTGGCAAGCCACTATCGCCCTATGCCGTGACTAAGTATGTAAATGAGCTTTATGCTGATGTGTTTTCGCGTTGTTATGGTTTTCATAGTACCGGTCTTCGTTATTTTAATGTGTTCGGACCGCGTCAAGATCCAAATGGTGCTTATGCTGCAGTGATCCCAAAATGGACGGCTGCGATGATTGCCGGCGAAGAAGTTGCGATTAATGGCGATGGTGAGACGAGCCGCGATTTTTGTTTTGTGGCCAATGCGGTGCAGGCAAATATTCTGGCAGCGACCGCGGCGTTAGGTCAAAGCGAGGTCTTTAATGTAGCCGTTGGCGATCGTACAACGCTCAATGATCTATTTCGTTCTATTCAGCAAACACTCGGTCGAAATGGTGTCAATTACCACACCGCACCTGCGTACCGAGAATTTCGCGCTGGTGATGTCCGTCATTCTCAAGCGGATGTCAGCAAAGCTGGGCAGTTACTTGGATATGTACCAAGCCATACGCTAAGCACGGGTCTGGACATCGCAATGCCTTGGTATATTAGCCACAATTAATTGATAGGCGCAGGCCTTCATACACAGGAAAGTACATGAAAGTTACTGTTTTTGGGATTGGTTATGTTGGGTTAGTACAAGCTGCCGTACTCGCTGAAGCTGGGCACCAAGTCTGTTGTGTTGATGTGAATCCCAAGCGAGTCGCTGATTTACAAGCGGGTATTATCCCGATTTATGAACCCGGGTTATCAACGCTCGTGCAACAAGGGGTCGCCCAAGGTCTTTTGCACTTCACCACTGACGGTGCAGCGGGGGTGGCTTTTGGTGAATTGCAGTTTATTGCGGTAGGTACGCCCCCTGATGAAGACGGTTCTGCCGATTTACAGTACGTGTTAAAAGTCGCCAGTACTATTGCCGAATATATGACGGCAGCTAAAGTGGTGATTAATAAGTCGACAGTGCCGGTGGGTACAGGCGATAAAGTAAAGGCCGTTATTGAAGCTACACTGGCACAGCGCAAGCAAGATATTGAATTTGCTGTGGTCTCCAACCCAGAGTTTTTAAAAGAAGGCGCTGCTGTTGCAGATTGTCAGCGACCGGATCGGATTATTTTGGGGACAGATAATCCTTGGGCGGAAAAGCTGCTGCGTGAACTTTACATGCCATTTAATCGTAATCACGACAAAATAATCGTGATGGATATTCGTAGTGCTGAGCTGACGAAATACGCCGCCAATTGTATGCTGGCTACGAAAATTAGCTTTATGAATGAAATGTCGAATTTAGCTGAACTGCTTGGTGCTGATATTGAACAAGTCCGTCATGGCATCGGTTCTGATCCACGCATTGGTTATCATTTTATCTATCCTGGCTGTGGTTACGGTGGTTCTTGTTTCCCGAAAGATGTCCAGGCGCTGATTAAAACTGCTGAGCAAATCGGCTATAACACCCCGTTACTCAAATCTGTGGAAGCAGTGAACGAGTTGCAAAAACACAAGTTATTTAGTTTTATCCAGCAGCATTTTGCAGGTGATTTAAAAGGCAAAACAATTGCCATCTGGGGTTTAAGCTTTAAACCAAATACCGATGATATGCGTGAAGCATCGAGTCGAGTACTGATGGAAAGCTTATGGGATGCTGGTGTGACAGTGCAGGCTTTTGATCCCGAAGCGATGGAAGAGACGCAGCGTATTTATGGCTCACGCGCCGATTTAAAGCTGGTCGGGACTAAAGAAGCTGCATTACAGAATGCCGATGCGCTGGTGATTTGTACCGAATGGAAAACTTTCCGCTCGCCTGATTTTGATCTGTTAAAACAACAGTTAAAACGTCCGGTCATCATTGATGGTCGAAATCTGTTTGAACCGTCACGGCTAAAAGAATTAGGTTTTGTGTATTACGCAATCGGTCGTGGCGATAGCGTGAAAAAGTTTTAATAAACGTTTCGAAGCTTCAGGCCGAGGCATGGCGCAGATGTATATCAATGCGGCAATGTGTAATTTTTGTGTGTGTTAGTTGTTGATTAATCTTTATTCGATAACAAAAGGTAACATGGAAAAGGCTCGCCTATCTCTCGCTAAGGCGTGTAGAATGGCGATCCTTTCTGAAATGACCGGAACAGCAAAGATGTTCTGTAGTAGAGCACTGTCAAAGATTTCGCTGTCACTTTTCGGAAAATGACTAAAGATTTTGGAGTAAAAGCGTGTTGGATTTAGTAAAAAAGTTGATAGTTGTTTTGGTTGTGCTTGGTTTTTCGACGCCGTCATATGCAGCTACACCATCTCCGGCCATGATTGCGCAGTTAAAGAAATTGCCAAAATCAGAACAAATGAAAATCGCAAAACAATACGGCTTTGATCTTAATCAGCTGAATGACAAGTCTAGCAATGACAAGCTCGATACGACGCCAGAGCAAGATTTACCAGATCAACTAGAACCTGCGAATAAACTTGACGATGAAAATGAAAAAAAAGAGGAACGTGATCCGACGCTACCGGTTCGTTACGGTTTAAGCCTGTTTGACTCAAGTATTAGTACTTTTGCACCGGTCGGTAATATTCCAGTCCCAGACTCTTATCTGTTGGGTGCCGACGATGAACTGTTGGTGCAGATCTTTGGCAAGGAAAACGCTGAAGAGAAATTAACGGTGAATCGTGATGGTAGTATTCAAATTCCCTCTTATGCACCAATTCAAATCGCTGGGCTGACCTTTGCCAAAGCCAAATCTTTGATAGCCGATCGAATTAGCAAACAAAATATTGGTGTTGAAGTTGCTGTAAGCATGGGCAAACTTCGGACTATCAACGTTTTTCTCGCCGGGGAAGCGAAATTTCCTGGCAGCTATACGGTTTCTGCATTGGCGACTTTAACACAGACGTTGTTTGTGGCCGGTGGTGTTAGTGATATTGGATCGTTGCGGGAAATTTCAGTCAAGCGAGCGGGCAAAGACGTTGCTTCATTCGATTTGTATCGATTGTTGCTGAAGGGCGATTCAACAGCAGATATTCATTTGCAGCACGGCGATGTGGTGTTTATTCCGGCGGTCCACTCGATGGCCGAAGTGAGCGGTGAAGTCAATCGACCGGCATTATATGAATTGAAATCTGGCGACACGGTTGCTGATTTAGTTGATATGGCAGGTGGTAGTAAAGCAGGCGCTTTTCCACGGAATGTTGTTGTCGAAAGATTTAACGACAAAAATGTGCGTAGTTTGCTTAATTTAGATCTGAGTAAGTCAATTGACCAACAGGCAAAAGTGCGAAATGGTGATGTTTTACGCATTGGTAAAACTTCAAAACGCGTTGAGCATTTGGTCACTGTTGCCGGTGCTGCAGTGCGGCCAGGTCAATATGCGTGGACTTCCGGTATTCGTGTTAATTCCATTTTAAATTCTCTGTGGTCAGATTTGCACCTGACGGTCGACCTTGATTACGCTTTAATTGTCAGAGAGAAATCTGAGCTTGGTGATCTGCAAGTGATACAGTTCAATTTGGGTCGCGCAATTACTGAACCAAACAGCGCAGATAATTTAGAGCTTGCAGCGCGTGACCTTATTTTGGTATTTCACCATGGCGAAGAGTCATTCAACAGACCCGAATTAGATAAGTATCTTTACACGAAGCTCACAAAGCAGTACACCGAAAAACAGCTTTTTGCCAAAGTCGAACCGGTGTTTGATGATAAATTGCCGCAGCCCTTTGTGGTTGATGTTGCTGCATTATCGTCACAAGCTTTTGCTGCTGTAGCGGAAAAAGCGCCAGTTGTGAGTAATCGCCCTGGCGTGGTTGCTGAAAAGATACGTGAGCCACAAAATGCCTCGCACAAAGCGTATTTAAAATTCTTAATGCAAGACCTGCTTAACAACGTCTTTTATGATGCGGACGCTTTAAAGCTATCCGTTCATCTGACGCGAACTGAGTTGTTATATCCGCTATTACAACGACTTAAACAACAAGCTCGTTTTAATGCTGCGACCCAAATCGCCGCGGTGTTTGGTGAAGTGAAGCTGCCTGGTGAATACCCTTTACCCATCAATGGTCATGTTTCGCAATTGTTAATAGCTGCAGGTGGGCTTAACGACAGCGCCTACCTTGAACGCGCTGAACTGACGCGTTCAATCAGTCAAAAAGACACCCAGTCTGGTGTTCGTGTTCAACACATCAATGTAAATTTAGATGAGGCCCTCAAAGGAAACGCAGAAATAAAACTGGCGAGTCGTGACCGACTGACGGTGTTTGCCGTACCTGACTGGAATATTGAGCGAACGATCACGGTGAGCGGGCAGGTAAAGTTCCCGGGCACTTACACTATTCAGCAAGGCGAAAAGTTGTCGCAAGTGCTTGCCAGAGCTGGTGGCCTAACCGCTGACGCTTTTGCGAACGGCTCGTTGTTTACCCGTGCGCAAATCCGTGAACAGGAAACGATGCAGCTAAATAAATTGATGCAGCAACTGCGTTCAGATATCGCGGCGAAAAATTTATCAGCAGATAGCGATTCAGCACAGACGAAACCAGAAGACGCAATTATGATGATCTCAGAAATTGAGAAAGCCAAGCCAATAGGGCGCTTGGTTATCGACTTGCCGTCCGTGCTCAAAGCGGATCCTGAATATGATTTGTTAGTAGAAGAGGGCGATGAATTATATGTGCCTTCGAATCAAACGACTGTCACCGTTGTGGGTGAGGTTCAACATGCATCCAGCCATCGTTTTAGAAGTGGGATGAGCGTCAATAATTATCTGCAGTTAGCCGGTGGCTTCCGTAAGCGCGCTGACGATGAGCGGGTGTATGTTATTCGTGCCGATGGTTCTGTGTTTGTACCAAATCAGTCGTCTTGGTTTGAAGTGTCAAATGAATCATTGCAGGCCGGTGATACCATTGTCGTGCCGTTAGATACTGACTACACCACAAGTTTATCGTTATGGACCAAAGTCACTGCCATTATCTCGCAGAGCGTTGTCGCACTTGCTGCTGTCAACAATCTTACAAATTGATGGAGTGTTACTAAGTGGATGTTCAGATGTCTTCTGATGAAATGAATCGTTCCGAAATTGGTTTTGCCGCCATTTTTAGCGAGCTGTGGAAATTTAAGTATTATGTCGCAGGTGTGTTTTTTATGACCGCCTTGATATCTGCGTATCTAGCGCTGCAAATGCCAAATATTTACCGCACAACAACGACATTGGCGCCGGCCACCGAGAAAAAATCCGGACTTGGTGGATTAGGTAGCCAACTCGGCGGGTTGGCATCGCTCGCTGGTGTAAGTTTATCTGGCGCTGGCGGTGTGGATAAAACCGACCTTGCGATTGAATTACTCAAGTCTAAACAATTTTTGAGTCAGTTTATAAAAGAACATCAGTTGCTTGTGCCACTAATGGCGGCAAAAAACTGGGATTTACAGTCTGGTAAATTTATTAT
>JBBKWN010000136.1:0-18295 GCA_037968955.1 Rheinheimera sp.
CAGAATAAAAAAACCGGCAGCTGCCGGTTTTTTTATTCTGATGTCGTTAAGACTTTAAATTAACGTTTCACCAAAATCTCTTCGCCATGTTGCTGCGCCCAATCATTCCAGATATCAACTTTTTGATTAAAGTTGACTAACGCTTGCTTACCTGCGTCTTCTAATAACGCATCAACTTGTTTTAGGTACTTTTTCTCAACCTTTGAAAAAGGCACTACTTCGATACCGCGATCGGTCAAGCCCTTTTTCATAGTATGGGTTTTTAACAACTGTAAACTGCCACCTTCAACATAAAAGAATTGGCTGTCTTTATTAATTGTTTTAAATTTTGGCTTCACTGGACGTTTTGCGTCATGGGTTGAAGTTTCATCAGCACTTAACGCGACAGTCACACCATCTGAATTCAGTTTGTAACCCAATTGTTCCAAAGTAAAACCTTGCGCTTTGGCAAATTCACGAACTTTTTCTAATGCAACTGATTCATTCTCGCGCTCTTCCATCACTGAAGTGAGTACATCCATTACTTCCTGTAATTTTAAAACAGTCAATTCCTTTGCTGCTTTTTTCAATTCGCGTTTATCAAGTAATATAGACATGGCCTACTCCAAGTTATTGTTTAGCTCACAATGAGCGATATCATAACGCTAAAACAATCTGAAATAAACTAACCTTTGTCATATTAAATTGTTTCATTGTGGACAGGTATCAAGAAAATAGTCGTAATCTTGTCGATATTTTAATTTAGGTGGTCGGTGCTGAGTTCCCGCTCAATTTAAGGTATTGTAGCGGGGTATATCACTCTGGAGCCAGTATGCGTTCATTAAAGCATCTATTTGAGAACAACAAAGCGTGGGCGGATCGAATCGAATTAGAAGCGCCAGGCTTTTTCAAAAAATTATCCGCGCAACAAGCACCTGAATACCTATGGATTGGCTGTTCAGATAGCCGAGTACCGGCCAATGACATTGTTGGCTTGTTACCCGGTGAGCTTTTTGTCCACCGGAATGTCGCTAATTTGGTCTTACATTCAGATATCAATTGTTTGTCCGTGTTGCAGTACGCCATTGATGTCCTTAAAGTCAAACATATTATTGTCTGTGGCCATTATGGTTGTGGTGGCATTAATGCGGCGATGAACAAACAACGCGTTGGCTTTGTCGACAACTGGCTGCGCAATATCAAAGATGTATATGCTATTCATCGTGATGAAATTGAGTCAATCCACGCTGAAGAAGACCGACTGAACCGCTTGTGTGAATTAAACGTGATGGAACAAGTGCGAAACGTCTGTCATACCAGTTTTGTGCAAGAAGCCTGGGAGCGCGACCAGCCACTAACGGTCCATGGTTGGGTCTATAGTTTACGCAACGGCCGGGTCAAAGATTTACGAGTCAGTCATTCCAGCACCGATAGCATTGACAACATCTACACACTTAACCTCACTGATGACTTTAGCGCCGAAAAATAATCGACACTTAACCCAAAGTAAACTGCTCGGCAATTGTTGAACATGTGCAGCATGGCTTCTATCTAGTTGCCATACTGCGTATTATTCGCAGCAGTACAAAAGATGAGTTTCCGGACTTAAGTTACCGTATTTAAGTTACCGGACTTAAGTTACCGGACTTGAGTTACCGGACTAAGGATGCGCTCTTGGCTGACGGGGCCAAAATTGATCCGGCATCGATAATAAAAATACCTTGATGTGACTCGTGAATTTGCCTCGTTGTTCACATAAAACAGCATCACACGAGTCCATGTTTATGCAAAACTCAGCGCCTAGCTAAATAGCCAGAATTAAAGCGCTTTGTCTTCTTGCTGATAAAAATCTAGCATTTGCTGTTCAATCTGTTGCGAAAATGTTTTCATTTGAATGGCATACTGCTCTAAAAAGCGGTCTTCTGCGGTTTCGGCTTGCCAAGACGGAACCACAGCGGTGTTACCCTGTTCATCCAAAGCAACAAACGTAATAATGCAGTGATTTGTTTCAGGTAACTGCTGCGTCTGGGTGTCGCCTGAGCGTACTTGAATAAAAATATGCATACTGGAATTGCCGGTATGTACCACTTTTGCTTCAAGCTCTACCAAATGCCCAACCAAGATCGGCCGCCGGAATCGTATGGTGCCAACCGATACCGTAACGCAATAAAGGCCACTCCAGCGCGCAGCGCAGGCATAAGCGGCTTGGTCAATCCATTTCATCACCATGCCGCCATGCACTTTGCCACCAAAATTGACATGGGTCGGCTCGGCGAGAAAACGAAATTCAATTGCTCTTTTGTGTAACATCAGTCCTCCTTTCCCACCCAATTAAAATCGGGTGATGCGCCATATACTTCGGCTGCTACTTATAAAATGACCGTTTTATTGCCGTGCACAAATACGCGGTTTTGCGTCACTAATTCGAGCGCTGCACTGAGCACGTTTTTCTCTACATCCCGTCCAGCTTTTGCCATATGATCTGCACTGTAATTGTGATCAACATTGGTCACCATTTGTTTAATTATTGGCCCTTCATCTAAATCATCAGTCACAAAATGAGCCGTCGCGCCAATGATCTTTACGCCACGTTTAAATGCCTGATGATATGGGTTTGCACCAATAAACGCCGGTAGAAAACTGTGATGAATATTGATAATTTTATTTGGATATCTGGCCACAAACTCAGGGGTCAAAATACGCATAAACTTAGCTAATACTAAATAGTCTGCTTGGTATGGAGCGATAACCTCAATCAGTAACGCTTCATGCTGCTGCCGGTTTAAATCTTGATGACTGACAAAATGAAACGGAATAGCAAACTTTTCGGCCAACTCACCTAAATTCGGATGGTTGCCAACGATGGCTGCAATATCTAACTTTAGTGAACCATCATATACTTTGATCAGTATATCACCTAAGCAATGCGCTTCTTTGGTAACCAGAATTACGACTTTTTTATTGGCATTGCCAACTAATTGCCGCGAGCTACCTTCTGGTAATGCTCGGTCTAAATCAAGTAACAATGTGTGATCGTTAAAAATACCCTGCAGCTGAGTCCGCATATAAAACTGATCACTCACCGGGTCAACATATTCGGTATTACGAATAATATTGAGCTGATGTTTGTAGCAAATATTGGTGATTTGTGCGATTAAGCCCTTGGAGTCAGGACATTCAATTAATAAAGTTTTTTGTTCCATAATAAACCTGAATCAGACCGTGAATATATCGATGAGTGCACAAGCACTCCACTTTAGACGGCCATCCATCCGATAGCAAGCGCGGCAAAAGCTTGTTGTTTGCAAGATGCAGCGCCATAATGCGGCATCAGCTGTTTTCACAATTTTAACCGCTCCAGACTTTGAGTACCGGATGAATCAGTACGAATTTACCGCCGTTGGTGTGATTGAATCGCCCTATAAACAAAAATTTGCAATCCCCCGCCAGCCTGGACTTATTGCCGAAGCACGCGGTCAGTTGGTGCTAAGCCCGCCTTTTGCCGATGATGCGATAGTGCGCGGTATCGAAAGTTTCAGCCACTTATGGCTGGTATTTGTGTTTCATGAAACTGCAGATAAAGGCTGGTCACCGCTAGTGCGCCCGCCGCGGCTTGGTGGCAACGAAAAAAAGGGTGTATTTGCCACCCGAGCAACCTTTCGACCAAATCCGATTGGCTTATCGGTGGTGAAACTGGAAGGGGTCGTACGGCGCGGTGAACAACTGGTGTTAAAACTCAGCGGTATCGATTTACTCGACGGCACACCGATACTCGATATAAAGCCTTATCTGCCGTATGCCGACGCGCTGCCGCAGGCGGCCAGTGGTTTTGCCGACGCAGCACCGCATACCCATATGACCGTCAGTATGAGTGAACAGGCGATTGCCTTTTGTCTTGCGCAACACGCCATACCTGATCTACAAACTTTTATCGAAAAAGTATTAACACAAGATCCGCGACCGCCTTACAAAAAGCAGCGTCAAGACACGCAAAGTTATGGCATGAACTTGTATAACTTCAATATTAAATGGACAGTGGATGGGGAACATAATCATGTTACAGAAATTCGGATCCAGCAGAACAACGCAGCCGAAGCGGCTTCATCTGAACCGGTTAACGGTTAACGCAATGAAGGCACTATTACCGGCATTCATTCCTGCAATAATACCGGCCCTATTTTCAGTGTCGGCAATGGCTGGGGCTTTGCCATCCTTACCAGAGCCCGTCAGCAATCAACTGGTGCTGCAAACTTCGGTTCGCGGTAAAAGTTATCTGGTGAGCTTTGCTGGCATTGGCGCCGAAAAAACCGCGGCCGCGAGTCACAATAAAGCGTGGCAACTGACCGAAGGCAATGCCATGTGGCAACCGGTTGCTGCGATACCGAACCAAGCTCGAAAATTGGGTCGCTTAGCCGCTACCGGCATTGCAATGTCGAACAACTTCTTTATTTTCAGCGGTTACAGCGTCGCTGCCAACGGTAGTGAAACCACACTGACCGACAGCTACCGCTTTAGTCCTATTACGCAAACTTATACCAAAATAGCCGACATGCCGGTGCCTGTCGACGATAGCCTCGCCGTCAGCTACCAAGACCGGTACATTTACCTCATCAGCGGCTGGCACAACGATGGCAATGTTAATTTGGTCCAGGTGTTTGATAACTTTACCCAACGTTGGTCACAAGCCACGCCATTTCCGGGCACGCCAGTATTTGGACTGGCCGGCGCTGCCGTGGCTGAGCAGCTATTGGTGTGTGATGGGGTTAAATTGCAATACGGTGCCACAAAACGTAGCTACGCGATGGAAAATAGTTGTTACCTAGGGACCATCGACACTAAATCTGCTCAGACAATTAGCTGGCAACCCATTGCCCATCACGGTCAACCAGCGCGTTATCGCCAATCCGCCATTGCCGTAACACTAAATAATGAGCCGATGATCGCATTTATTGGTGGTAGCGAAAATCCATACAACTTTAACGGTATCGGTTATAACGGCAGCCCATCAGAGCCAAGTTCCGCCGTATATGTTTACGCCTTGACCCAACAAAAATGGCTCAAAGCAGAACCCACTACAGCGGTAATGGACTTACGCAGTTTAGTCAGCATAAACGGTGATATTTACAGTGTGGGCGGCATGACGGGTCAACAAACTGTCACGTCTGAGCTGATTAAACATCAGATTAAACTTCTGCCCGAGTAAAGGCCTTGTTAGAATAGGGCCATTGCCCAACAAAATTACACTCAATTCACGCTTACATTACTTACAGTGGAAAGGTTATGCGCACCAGTCAGTATTTAGTCTCTACCCTCAAAGAAACGCCGGCCGATGCCGAAATTATCAGTCATCAGTTGATGTTACGCGCCGGCATGATCCGTCGTGAAGCATCAGGCATGTATACCTGGCTTCCCACCGGGCTGCGGGTGCTGCGTAAAGTCGAAGGCATTGTCCGTGATGAAATGAATAAAGCGGGTGCGCTAGAAGTGCTAATGCCGATGGTGCAACCGGCCGAGTTGTGGCAGGAATCCGGCCGTTGGGAGCAAATGGACGCCGAGCTACTGCGGTTTAAAGACCGTCATCAACGCGATTTTGTGCTCGGTCCAACCCATGAGGAAGTGATTACCGATCTGGTTCGTAAAGAAATCAGCAGCTACAAACAATTACCGATTAATTTATATCAAATTCAAACCAAATTCCGGGATGAACGCCGGCCACGCTTTGGCGTGATGCGGGCGCGCGAATTTCTGATGAAAGATGCTTATTCCTTTCACTTAAGTCAGACAAGTTTAGAGCAAACTTATCAAGCGATGTATCAGGCTTACAGCAACATTTTCACTCGGTTAGGCTTGGACTTCCGTCCGGTATTAGCCGATACCGGTGCCATTGGTGGCGCCGTTTCCCACGAATTTCATGTGCTTGCAGCCTCAGGTGAAGATGCCATTGTGTTCTCTGATGAAAGCGACTACGCCGCTAACATTGAAAAAGCCGATGCACTGCCACCGGCCATTGCCCGCCCTGCGGCAACAGCAGCAGTGAGCGAAGTGGCCACACCAAATGCCAAAACCATTGCCGAAGTCTCGGCGTTGTTAAATGTCGACGCGACACACATCATTAAAACTTTACTGGTACACGCCGCCAAAACCGATGACAAAGCGGCCCAAGGCTTAGTGGCGTTGGTATTGCGTGGCGATCATGAGCTTAATGAAATTAAAGCCGAAAAACATCCGTTGGTGGCGTCGCCACTAACTTTTGCCAGTGACGCGGAAATTATTGCGGCGATAGGTGCAAGCGCCGGTTCCATTGGTGCTATGGGTTTAACAATCCCGGTTTTGGTCGATCATTCTGCTGCCGTACTGGCCAATTTTGTCACGGGCGCCAATAAAGATGGCTACCATTTGAGTGGTGTCAATTTTGAGCGGGATATTCAAAACTATCAAACTGCCGATTTACGCAACGTGGTTGAAGGCGATCCAAGCCCATGCGGCAAAGGCAAGTTAGTCATTAAACGTGGCATTGAAGTAGGTCATATTTTCCAGCTTGGCGAAAAATATGCCGCCGCGATGAAAGCGGGTGTACTCAACGAAGAAGGTAAACACCAAATCATGACCATGGGTTGTTATGGTGTGGGTGTATCGCGGATTGTGGCAGCGGCCATCGAACAAAACCACGACCAATACGGCATTAGCTGGCCAGACGCCATTGCGCCGTTTCAGGTCGCTATTGTACCAATGAATATGCATAAATCGGTTCGTATTCAAGAAGCGGCTGAACAGCTGTACAAAGAGCTTATTGCTGCTGGTTTTGAAGTGTTGTTTGACGATCGTAAAGAGCGCCCAGGGGTGATGTTCGCCGATATGGAGTTGGTGGGTGTACCGCACCAAATCATTATTGGCGAGCGTAATTTAGATGAGCGTAATGTTGAATACAAAAACCGCCGCACTGGTGAAAAATCAGTGTTGAATTTGGATACGGTATTGACCGAGCTGCAACAAAAACTGAAGTAAGCTTATTGCTGCACGAACAAAAACGGGTCGATGGCAACGGTTGCTAACGGCCGGTGATTTGACAAGCCAGAGCCTGAAATCAACCTGTTTGAGATCGGGCTTTTTATTGGGCACGTAACTGTTGCCATAGCAACCAATTGGAAGTGAGAAACAGCATGTTGTATTGGAATAGTCAGTCATTACCCGAGCTTCGAGGCCTGAATTTTCGGCAGCGAATGGCGGTGATCCGACGCGCTAGCGATTTACTACCAGTACCGAAAAAGTTATTGCTGAACCTGCTCAAACTGCTGGTTCTGATCCCGCCGTTTATGGCCATTGCCCGTGCGTCATCGGTGGTAGAGGCGCTTCTTTTGGCGCTGCTACTGGTGTTGGTTTACCCACTACTGACCAGACCCCTAACCTTTGTCTTGGTCGGCCCCTTGCTGTCGCAGGCGCGTAAGCAGCTGATGAGCACCGACTCAGCATAAATATTATGTTATAAAAATGACGTTGTCCTGCTCCCTCGATATAAAAAAGCCGGCTTTATACAGCCGGCTTTTTTACTGTTGGGACTAACCCAAGCGTTATTTCACGCCATGCATCAGTTTATTGATCAGGGGCGAAATGAGAAGCAGCACAATCCCGGCACCGAGCAGCAAATAGAAGCTGAAACTAAATCCGGCAAGCGCCGACTCGACCGTCATGCCGGTTTCACCAGAAATTTCTCCGGCCAGCAAACCTGACAAGTTATTTCCGGTAGCGACCGACAAGAACCACCCGCCCATCGCCAAACCAACCACTCGCACTGGAGCGAGCTTGGTTACCATCGATAAGCCTATTGGTGACAAACATAATTCACCAATCGATTGCAACACATAACAAGCCACCAACGGCCACAGTGGGATTAAACCATCACCACTAACGAGGCTCGTCAGCGCATACATCAGCACTAAGAAACCTAGGGCATTACCAAGCAAACCCAGACCAAATTTAAATGGAATACTTGGCTCTTTTTTCTTGCTGGCAGTTAAATACCAAATAAAACTTAGCACGGGTGCAAATGCCAGAATGGCCAGTGAGTTGATGCTCTGGAACCAACCGGTTGGAAAAATGAAACTGCCATCGCCAAACATATCGCGATTAACCAGATTCTGCGCCAAGAAGTTAAATGAGCTACCGGCTTGTTCAAAGAACATCCAGAATGTGACATTAAAGCCAAACAATACCAACAGCGCAATCACCCGCTCCCGCTGTACACGGCCGGTTTTATTGGCTTCAATCAACAAGTAAGCTGCCACCGCAATAAACAACAGGCCCAGCAACCAAGCGAGCGCCTGTGCGCCGACAAACGCCATTAACGCATAGACCGCTGGGATAGCAACCAAAATACCAATAATGGTTTTCAGCATATTATTGCCAGCTGGTGGATCTTCTGGTAGTAAACCTGTGCCTTTCAGTTGTGAACGGCCAATAAAGAACCAAACAGTGCTGATCAGCATACCGACGCCGGCAGCACCAAAAACGAATTTGTAGTTTTGATGTTGCGGCGTACCAAAAATTTCTGAAGCCAGATAGCCGGTCGCTAACGGTGCTAAAAAACCACCTAAATTGATACCCATGTAAAAAATGGTAAAACCACGGTCGCGTCGATCATCATTTTGCGCATAAAGCTTGCCGACTAACGATGAAATATTCGGTTTAAACAGACCATTACCGACGATCACTATCGACAAACCAAGTAAGAATAGCTGTTGGTTGGGCAGCATAATCATAAAGAGACCGAGCGACATCACGATGGCACCCAGCAAAATAGATTTTTGATAACCGATGATGCGATCGGCAACATAACCGCCGAAGATAGCCGTTGCATAGACCAAAGCTAAAAACGCACCGTAAGTGCGACTTGCATAACCTTCGCCACCGGCATCACCGTTAAAAAACTGGGCCACGATATACAAAGTTAATGCCCAGCGAATACCGTAGAACGCAAAACGCTCCCAGAATTCGGCCATAAAAAGCATCCATAACGGTTTGGGATGGCCCCATAAAGTCCCAAAATCCGGGTGTGGCGCCGTGGCGGTTGTCGTGTTCTGATTCATCGAATCACTCCTTTGCTTGATATCAGGCACAACAGAGCCAGCAGCGGGAAAGCGCTGTGTGTAATAGGCTGCATAGTGATTTCCTGTTTCTAATAATTATGTATGAGTTGAGGGTATTTTTTTGACACTAGTTTATACCGCACCCTCCAGCAAATGAAAAGGGGCAGCCTAGATGGATGCCCCTTTTTGCTGATTAATCAACCCAAATCTGGGCAGATATTAACCACTTGGATTTACTCTAGAAATTCTTCAAGCGCTGCTTCGTCCACTTCCTGCTGCGGTGGATTACCGTCATACAACTGATACTCCTGACGCTGGAAATAGGCATCTTTGACAAATGCATACGGATCGAGTGAATCATTAAGCAGTTTTTCTTGTGCCATTAACGCTTCCCGGCCAGACAGCGCTCCGATGGTAAACTTGGCGATGGTCTGCGGAGTATTTAACACTGACATTGGAAAATACAGATTATCCACCACATCGCCGGTTAAGCCCCGGATGGTGGTTGGCCCTCGTGCTGGGATCATCAAAAATGGGCCTTGTCCTACCCCCCACACACCCAGTGATTGGCCAAAATCCTCTTCTTTGACACCAAGCCCCATTGGCGTGGCGACATCAATTAAACCGACTAAACCGACAGTGCTGTTAAGAAGGAAACGACCAGCACTGATGGCAGAATGTTTTGGCTTGCCTTGCAGCAAACCGTTTATAAAGTTCGCTGGCTCACTAAGGTTGTTCACGACATTCGACAAACCGGTACGCAGCGGCTTGGGCACCACCGTCATATAACCGACCGTCGCCGGGCGCAATAAATATGCATCAAGATAGTCGTAATTCAGGGTCCACATCGAGCGGTTAAGCGACTCAAAAGGGTCACGTTCATCCTGATACCTGTCCACGGCTGGCGGCGAATTTTGTGATTGCGTCTCCTGTGCGGCGTTTTTTTGGGGCACGCTGCTACAAGCAGCAAGCGATAGCAGCACTGTTGCCATTGACACTTTAATAATTGAAATCATCCATTTACTCCATGGTTAAACTGAGCTTGACCGGACTTTTCGTCAGATCTAACACCGGCGAAAGCACTTCCGGATCACCCGCGGTTTTTGTAACTGTGCCGGACTGGCTTAAACGCGCTGAAACTATAACCTGATCGACATTTTCCAGGCCCCAGCCGACTTGCATCACCATCGCTGACGTCAATTCAATCTGTTGTTTACCCTCGACCACTGGCAATTTCTGTACCGCCAGCGGCATTGGTGACCCTGTTGCCGCTTTGGCAACCACAAACAAAGTCGCGTTGGCAAACTTTGCCGCCAATGCTGCAGGGATGGTCAATTCAATGCTGATACGGCGACCGGACGCTGGCAGATCGGTTTGGGTTACAGCATTGCTGCTGGCGATATCTGTTGCCGGCTTGGCATTGGCAGCTGTCGGCAACTGCGCAAGCTGCTGCTCAATCATGTTTCGTCTTGGGTCATCCGCCGGTATTTGCCCAAGAACCACCTCCCAGGCGGCCTTGGCTTCAGCGTAGTCACCACGCTCTTGCGCGACCAATGCCAGCATCGACAGTGCGTCCTGATTTGCTGGATCTAACTCCAAAACTCGGCCTAAACTACGGGCCGCTTTTTGCAGGTTCTCAGCACTTTCAGTCACTAATAGCGCCTGAGCGTAACTTAATAACAAATTACTGCGATCTGGTGTCAAACGAAGCGCACGTTCAAAGGACTCGATGGCTTCATCGACCAATCCTTGCGAAAACCAGATGCGGCCGAGCACAAACCACGCCACGGCATCATCCCCTTCGTTCGCCAATTTGGTCCGAAGCGCCAAGCCAAATAACGCGACTTCTTTTTCCGACAACGGCTCGCCTTTGTTTAATAATGCTCGCTCACCGTAGGCTGGTAGACTGTGCTGCGCAGTTTCCCACTCCGCCAGTTGCCGATAATGTCCATTTTGGCTATAGCTGATGGCCACCACCAGTAGCAACACGATAAGCATCAAAAACTCCAGCTTATAGTGCCGCTTCTCGGGTGCAGTCATTCGCTGTTGCTCCTGCACTAAAAACTGACTTTTCAGCTCGCTCGCAGCCGTGCTGAAATCCTCCGCCGCCAGCTCACCATAATCACGTGCTTGCACCAATAACTGTAACCGTTCACGAAACAGCTCGGTTTGACTTTGTGAGCTGCCAGGTTTTTGCCGTTGTGGCCAAAAAATTAGCGCGCTCGTCAACAATACGAACACCAGTGCTGCAAAAATTAAATTTAAAATCATGCTTTTGTATCCTCCGCGCCAATGCGCGGCTTCGCAGCGACTTCATCAATCATGGCTTGTAGCTCCGCGTCCAACGCCGATGGATCTATCGGCTTTGCAGGGGCGGGCTGCTGCCGATTTTTTTGCAGTACAAAAGCCAACATGCTGATCAATAATAACGCTGGTAATAACCATAACCAGATGGTGCTCCACTGCATCGGTGGTTGATAATGTACAAAATCACCATAACGAAGTTTCATAAATTCAATCACTTGGGATTTATTTTGCCCTTGTTGCACCAGCTCATAAGTTTTTTGTCGCATATCGACTGCCACCACCGCGTGCGAATCGGCGATATTCTGATTCTGACATTTTGGACAGCGCAGTTCATGCGTTAATTCGCGAAACAATGCCTGCTGTGCTGGATCGGAAAAAGGTAAGATCTCTTGCGTCGCCCAAAGCGGCAAACTAACCAAGAAACACAGCAGCAAACTGACTAGACGCATGTTATTTCCTTTCCAGTTGCTGATAAGCCGCAGCGAGCGCAGGCCAATTTTGTGGATTGATATCACCCATGTGATGCGCGCGGATCACGCCATCGGCATCGACCAGAAATGTTTCCGGCGCACCACTGACCCCAAGGTCAAAAATAAGCGTACGCTGTTGATCGAGCATATTAAATTGATAAGGATCGCCTTGCTCCGCCAATTTTTTCTGCACATCTTGTTGCAGCGCTTTTAAATGAAAAGTTTCCCCAAAAGCGCTATCCAGCGGCTGCACATAGTACAGGCCAATAATGCGGACACCTTGCTGGCGTAGTTCAGTTAAAAACGCCAATTCAGCATTGCAAGTTGGGCACCAGGTACCCCAGACATTTAAAAAGTACGGTTGCCCCTTTAGCTCAGGATCGGTCCAAATTTTGTTGGGCTGCATCAGATCTGGCAGTTGAAACTTCGGCATTTGACGTTCCATCAGCGCCGAATCATGTTGTCTTGGATCGGAAAACAAACCACTTAACAAAAACACACTGATGCCAATAAAAATTAAAAATGGTAAAAAAAACATTAGCTTACGCATTTGCCGGCTCCGAACTAGCGCCGGTATTCCGACGATAACGTTTATCGAGCAACGCAATAAGTCCACCAAGCGCCATCAATAAACCACCCAGCCATACCCAACGCACAAAAGGTTTCACATAAATTCGGATTGACCAAGACGGGCCGGCCATTTCTTCACCAAGTGCGACAAATAAATCTCGGCTGAGTTTTGCGTGGACCGCAGCTTCGGTCATCACGGTTTTTTGGATCGGGTAAAAACGTTTTTCGGCATGCAACTGCGTAACCGCTTGGCCATGTTCAGAGACCGTAAGCTCGGCAGCTTGGCCACCATAGTTGGCGCCGTTGAGCGCATACACATCGACTAATTTAAAGTCGTAGCCACCCAGCGAAGCGGTATCGCCAATTTTCATTCGCACATCGGTTTCAATGCTAAGGGTTTTGGTCATTGCCACACCTACCACTAACACCGCAAACCCAATATGGGCGATAGTCATGCCCCAATGACTGGCCTGCAAACGACCAAAGCCGGCGCTAACACCCCCTAACTGCTGCATCCGCTGCCACACTTCGCCAATGGCCGACATGCCAACCCAGGCACCCAGTAATAAACCCATGAGTGCTAAATTCGCCGCCAATTGTTGTGTTAACGTCAGATATCCGAGGCTTAATGTTAATGCCGCCAGCGCGATTAGTGTCAATGGTTTGAGCAGCGGCGGTAAGGTTTGTTGCTTCCAGCGCACCCAAGGGCCAAGCCCCAACAGCAAACTGAACGGAATGGCCAGATAATAAAACATCTGATTAAAAAATGGCTCGCCAATTGAAATTGATCCCAGCCCCAACTCTTTATGGAACAATGGGTACATAGTGCCTAAAAACACCACCAGTGTTGCCGTGAGCAAAAACACATTGTTGCCCCATAACAGCACTTCACGGCTAAATAGCTGATACCGGGCTTGTGAGCGTACGGCATTCATCCGCAGCGCATATAAAAATAACGATCCGCCCACCACCAATAGTAAAAATGCTAATAAATACAGACCTCGGCTCGGATCGGTGGCAAATGAATGGACTGAGACCAATACACCGGAGCGGACTAAAAATGCGCCCATCAGGCTTAATGAAAAGGCCGCAATCGCCAACAATACGGTCCATGATTTAAAAGTGCCCCGTTTTTCGGTCACCGCCAGTGAATGCAACAACGCCGTGCCAACCAACCACGGCATAAAGGAGGCGTTTTCCACCGGATCCCAAAACCACCAGCCGCCCCAGCCGAGTTCGTTATACGCCCACCAGCTACCGAGCATGATGCCCATCGTCAAAAACATCCAGGCCGCTAAAGTCCAGGGTCTGGCCCAACGCGCCCAAGTGCTGTCAAATTTACCGCCAATGAGCGCGGCAATTGCAAAAGCAAACGACACCGCAAAACCAACATAACCCAGATACAGCAACGGCGGATGCACGATCATGCCAAAATCTTGCAACAACGGATTTAAATCGCGACCTTCAATCGGATAGAACGGTAAACTGCTGGCAAACGGATTGGACATAAACAACGAAAAAGCAATAAACCCCAGGCAAATAATGCCCAGCACGCCAAGAATGCGCCCTTGCATCAATAACGGTAACGATTTTGAAAATAATGCGACCAATGCGCTCCAGAACGTCAGCATGGTCACCCACAACAGCATCGAGCCTTCATGCGAGCCAAAGCTGGCGGTCATTTTAAAATACCACGGCAACAGCGTGCTGGAATTACTGGCGACGTTAATCACCGTAAAATCATCATTTAAAAAGGCATTGACCAAACAAGCCATCGCCAGCGCGCTCGCCAAAAACATCCCAACGGACAATGGTTTCGCCAGCAATAACGCCCGTTGATTGGCAACAAAACTACCGTACAAAGGCACAATGGCCAGTAACAACGACAACCCCAGCGCAAACGTCAGCGCCAACTGACCTATTTCTGGGATCATGGTTTGACCTCAACCGGTGTCGTTTTTACCGGCGTTTTCGCCGCAGGGTAGGCGCTGGCTGGATAGTTTTTGCCGGGCGGCACATGTTTAATGCCTTTCATCGCTTCAGCCACCTCAGGCGGCATATATTCTTCATCGTGTTTGGCTAACACTTCGGTCGCTTCAATGTTGGTGGCATCGAGCAGCGTGCCCTGTGCCACAATCCCCTGCCCTTCGCGGAATAAGTCCGGCAAAATGCCTTCATAATGCACGGTGACAACGGGGCCGGTATCGACCAAATCAAAACTCACTTTTAACGTACTTTCGTCTCGTTTGACTGAGCCTACCACCACCATGCCACCAATGCGTAATCGCTGCCCCGGCACCGGCTTAATTTTGTCCTTGCCAAAACCTTCCAGCAATTGAGTTGGGGTATAGAATAAATCCACGTTTTCCTGCAATGCATACAACATCGCGCCAACGGCACCACTTAATAACAACAAAATGGCGCTGACAGCCATTAGCCGCTGTTTACGTCTTGGATTCATGACTGCTCCTGTTGTAACTGCTGTTGTACTCGTAATTCCCGTGCTTGTCGCGCTGCAAGCTGCCGTAGCATCTGTCGATGTCCGGTTTGGCTGAGCCCCCACAGCAGGCCAAGCAACATCAATGTGACACCAAAAGACAGCCAGACAAATAGCCCATAACCACCCATCGCAAAAAATGCCGTCCAGGAAGAAAAATATAACTCTGGCATTTGCTTACCCTTGTTTACCCGTTGACGATTTGATGGAGGACAACACCAGTTGTCGCACCCATGGACGATGTTGTTCGTTTTGTAAAATAGCCGTTTTTAGCCTTAGGCAGGTCAAAGCCGCCAGCCACAGACCAAAAGCAACAATAGAAATGAGTAACGGCCATAACATACTGGCGTCAATGGAAGGTTTGGCAAATTTGGTGATGCTGGCGCCTTGATGCAAGGTGTTCCACCACTCGACCGAAAAGTGAATGATTGGCAAATTCACTACCCCGACAATGGCTAATAAAGCAGACGCCTTGGCACCGGTTTGGCGATCGGCAAAAGCACCAGACAAGGCAATCACGCCTAAATATAAAAATAATAAGATAAGCTCGGACGTCAGTCTGGCATCCCATACCCACCAGGTGCCCCACATCGGTTTGCCCCAAGCGGCGCCGGTAAAAAGTGCGATCACGGTAAAAACGGCGCCAATCGGCGCAATCGCCCCCACCGCCCACTGTGCCGCTTTGACTTGCCACACCAGCGCAATTAATGCCGCAATGGCCATGCTGCTGTAAGCTCCCATCGACCAAATGGCAGCGGGTACATGAATATGAATAATTCGGTAACTATCGCCCTGCTGATAGTCGGCCGGCGTAAAGGCAAGCCCCCAAACCACACCAAGCAATAAGCTGGTCACTGCCGCCGCCATTAACCAAGGAAACCACAATCCACAAAGCCGGTACAAGGTTTCTGGTTTTGCATATGGATCAAGCCACTTAAACATATCACCCCACGTTTAGTTTTAATGCTTTAAGTACCGCCAACGGTACCAAGGCCAGCGCCAGACACAACATCGCGCTTAATACGGCCAACTGCCCCGAATAGTCCAATCCGAGACTGGCATTGTCAACGGCAGCACTGGCAAAAATTAGCAGCGGAATATACAAAGGTAAAATCAGTAATGCCAGCAAAATGCCGCCTTTGTCGGCAGAAAGAGTTAAAGCTGCGCCAAGCGCGGCCAGCAGATTCAACAGCGGCGTGCCTAATAACAGGGTCAACAACACCGCTAGCCAAGCGGTGGTGTCCAGCCCTAACAAGAGTGCAATGAGCGGCGATATCACCAGCAGCGGCAACGCCGTACTGCACCAGCTACTGACAATTTTTGCTAGCACATAAACCAACATCGGTTGCTCCGCCGCAACTAATTGCTCCAGCACACCTTGACGAAAATCATCTTTAAACAACCGTTCGGCGCCTAACAGCACACTGAGCAGCGCTGCAATCCAGATAATTCCAGGCGCAATTTCTGCCAGTAGATTTGGTTTGGCACCAATGCCCAACGGAAATAACGTTAAAACAATCACGAAAAACATCAACGGGTTCAGCCAATCGGCCTTTTGCCGCGCCAACAAGCGCCATTCCCGCACAAATGCGGCTTTAAACATCACCATCGGTAGGTTAACTCCAATAGCTGTGACGCGGGAAAATGTTGTGTCAACGGTTGATGTGTCGTCAATATAATGGCGCCACCAACACTGAGATGTTGCGTGAACTTTTGCTGTAACAACAAAATGGCTGATTGGTCTAACGCGGTAAATGGCTCATCCAAAATCCATAACGGCCGGCGCGTCAGCCACAATCTTGCTAACGACACGCGCCGCTGCTGGCCAGCCGATAATAATTGACAGGGAATATCTTCAAGGCCCGCCAACCCCAAACTTGCTAACACAGCAAAACCATTATGGGGTGCTAAATCAAAAGCAGCTTGCCAGAATTCAAGATGTTCCAACGCGGTTAACTGCGGTTGAATACCACTTAAATGGCCAATAAAGCATAACTTTTGCGGGAAATCGCTGTGGGCGATAGGCTGGTTTTGCCAAAGGATGGCACCTTCATCCGGACGGGATAGCCCAGCGAGCAGGCGCAGTAAACTGCTTTTACCGGCGCCATTTTTACCACCAATTTGTAATAGCTGCCCTGCCGTCACCTGCAGATTGACAGCTTCGAACAAAATGCGGTCCTGGCGAACACAACAAAGATTGCTGGCAGTTAACACGGGGTCGGCGCTACTCTTCGAAAAAACAGCGCGCATGTTAGCATATTGGCAGTAGAATACGAATGCGCTATACCTTGATAGTCATCGCAACAGACGGAAATAATGAACCAGATCAATCTTGATGCATTGTTACAGATTGGCAATAGGCTGCCAGCCAGCCAGCAAAGTCTGAAACTCACGCCTGACACGCTGTATCAGGCGTTATTACATATTGGGAATGATGGTGCGGGTCAGCTGCATGTAGTCACACCACAAGGTCCGGTTCAAATTCAGTTAACGCCGCAGCAAACGGCGTTATTACTGCAAAGCTCGCCACAAGGGCAAGCTCGCCCCGCAAATCAGCAGCTTGCCACTCAAGTGACACTGCAGGGACAATTGGCCACTCAAACACAATCGCCAGCCCATGCGCAGTTGCCAGCGCTAAATACACCACTGCCGCTACAAATTCAGTTCCAACCAGCAGCCCAAGGCCAACTTGAGCTACAAAGCCAACGAGCTGCAGTGCAAATTCCGTTGCAACCTTCGCAGTTATTGCAGCTTCTTGGCGCTCAACCGCAACAACCATTCACGGTAATGGTGGCGCTGCAACGTCAACAGCAACAACTGCTACTGACCTTTCCCAATCAACAGCAGCTGCAAATTCCAAGCAGCTGGTTAGCCGGTGCCAGTGACTGGCCAGCCCAACCGCCAAAAATAGCGCAACTGACCGTCCAGCTTACCCAAGGTCAAATTAAAATTAGTGTGACGCTACAAAACACACCTGACGAACAAGATACCACTGACAAACATGGCCAAAATAGCGCGGGGAGCGCAAAGTCAGCCACAGCACTCAATGCAACATTGTTTAATACCCAGGGCATGTCACTCAATTCCGCCAAGGCTGCGCTGCTAGGTGCCGCAGCGGCAGCTGCAGCCGCTCAAAGCCAAAAACCTTATCTGCTTAATGCAGCGCAAACCACCGCACTGCTGCCTGATTTGGCCAAAGTACTGCAACCGAACCTGATGCCAAACCATACTGGCCAGCTACAGCTTGGAAAACTTGAACTGCCGCAGCTCAGTGCAAAAGCCATTTCGCTCGTCAACTGGCAGCTACAAACACTCCCAGCCACAGGGAAAGCACCGACATGGCAATTGCAGTTCAGCACAGACGTCAGCGCCGGCGCGTCGTTTAAAGT
>JBBKWN010000137.1:0-3926 GCA_037968955.1 Rheinheimera sp.
ATTTGATAGATATAACGCTTCTTCAACGGCAGTATTGCCACCACCAACAACTGCAACTTTCTGATTGCGATAGAAAAAACCATCACATGTCGCGCATGCTGAAACACCGCGGCCACTGAATTTTTGCTCAGACTCAAGACCTAAGTATTTTGCTGACGCGCCGGTGGCGATGATCAACGCATCACAGGTATAGACAGCGTTGTCTCCGGTGAGGGTAAATGGGCGCTGTTTTAAATCTACCGTATGAATATGGTCAAAGATAATTTGAGTATTAAAGGTTTCAGCGTGTTCACGCATCCGCTCCATCAGCGCAGGGCCGGTCAAACCGTGGGGATCGCCTGGCCAGTTTTCTACTTCAGTGGTTGTTGTCAGCTGACCGCCTTGTTGCATGCCCGTGATCAAGACTGGGTTTAAATTAGCACGCGCTGCATACACGGCAGCCGTATAACCGGCTGGGCCAGAGCCCAGAATCATTAACCGGCTGTGTTGTGGATTTGACATAAAAACTCCGAAAGGTCAGCAAAATTAAATTATTACTCGCTAAGATGGGGCGATTTTAGGGGATTGCAACCGTTGGCGAAAGCCAAAGGACGAAATTAATTCTGCAAACCTGTAAAGCGACCTTTGCTGTGCTAAGGTGAATCGATTGGGGCGAAGTATTATTTTGTTATGGCATGGTCGGTGTAAAAATGACCGACATTTGTAAGACATGCGGAGGTCATGCTGAATTTTCATCTATTGGGTCTACCTTGGACCCAGATATTACTTAGTCTGTTGATCACACTGAATTTATTCTCCTCAGTCGCTTTTGGCTACACCGATTTTAAACGAATTGGCGTTGATGATGGCCTCCCCAACGCCACCATTTATAGTGTGGCGCAGGATCAACACGGTTATATCTGGCTCACTTCGACCAATTCAGGCCTGCTTCGATACGATGGGTATAGTTTTGCAGAGTTTCCCTTGTTAACGCCCAGTGAATTACAACATCTTGGTCAGCAAGATGTCGGGGTGTTGTTAATCGACCGTGATAACAACATCTGGGCGGGCACTTGGGGGTATGGCCTTAGCCGTATCGACGCTGTTACTGGCCAATTAAGCCGCTTCGTGGTGGAAAAAAATCCCGATCAAGGGATTGCTGGCATGCAGGTGCAGGTATTGTTTCAAGATCAGTCCGGCAATATATGGATTGGTACGACGAACGGCTTAAGCCGCCTTGGCGCCGATGGCAAAATCACCCAAATTGGGGCGGCTCATTCCGCGCAACCGCTGCAGCAACAACGGATCTGGAGTGTGCATCAAACCGCTGATGGCACGATCTGGATTGGCACATCTGCGGGGCTACATTGCTGGCGTGAGCAAACTGGATTGTGTCCTGTGCTGTTACCATATCCACAAGCGCCAGAGGGCAGTCGCGACAATGAAATTCGTGCGTTGACCAGTATGAAAAATACCTTGTGGATCGGGACTCGTCAGGGGTTATTTAGCCTAGATCCGTTGACGGGAGAACTGACCAGTGCGCCACCTGCCAATCCTTTGAACACCGCAATTATCAATCAGTTACTTTTCGACGCTGACGGCCATCTTTTACTCGGCACCTATAACGGCTTGTTTCGCTATAACCCGAAGAACCGGCAGTTCTTAAAGTTTCGCAAACAAGATTCATTACTGCCGACGGTCAACATCCGCTCGATGTTTATCGACCGCACCGGGGTGTTGTGGCTAGGCTCTCGTGAAAGTGGTTTGTTCTATGCGCGGCATAGCGCTTCGGCATTTTCGTCTTTAGCATCAATTCTACCCAAAGAAAAGGCTGAGAATTTAACCTTCACTGTCACATCGGTGTTTAGCCAGCAGAATGTATTATGGCTAGGGAGTGCTGAAAATCTATACCGAGTCGATCGGCAGCAAGAGACGCTGCAACGATATCCAACCGGTGGCAGAGTGAATGCCATTCGTGCCGACAGTCAGGGGCAGGTCTATGCTGCCACCGATGTTGGGCTTTTTCGGTATGAGCAAGCGTTAGACCAACTACAACCGATTGAACAGCCCTTTAAACTCGCGAAGGCGAGGCATGACAATATCCGCGATTTGCTGATCAACGACAAAGGTCAGTTTTGGTTTGGTTTGTGGGGCGAAGGTGTGTTGTTTTGGGATCCTGCCACCGACAAAGTACAATTATTTTTACGTGAAATCATGCAAAAAAAAGTGGGTGATGCCGTCCAAGCAATGCATCAGCAAGGTGATTTTTTATGGATTGGCACCCGCTATTCTGGTTTGTTTCGAATGACGTTAAGTACTGGCGCAGTCCATCATATGAGTGACGACAAAACCTCTGGTCTCACACTGCCAAGTCAGGACGTGCAATGTGTTGAAGCAGGGCCTGCTGAAAGCTTGTTGATTTGCACGGCGCAAGGGGTTGTGGTCTATCAAGCACAATCATCTACCCAGCAGCTGTGGAATAGCAACTCGGGACTGTTAACGGACAATATTGTTGGTGCGCATGCCGACGCCGACAGCAATGTCTGGTTATTGTCTGCCAAAGGACTGACGTTAAAACCGGCTGGTAGTTCACGTTTTATTACCTTTACTCGTCAAGACGGCCTGGTGGCCACTGAGCTGGTGTTTAAAGCCATCTTTAATGACCAAGCTGGCACGCTGTATTTGGGGACTATCGCCGGTGTGACCATAGTCGAGCCTGCGTTGTTATGGGTCAATGATTTGCCGCCGACAGTCGCCGTACCTGAAATTTTGATTAATAACAAACCGTTACCGATGTTGGCGCATAGTAAAGACTGGCCAACCATTACGCTTAAGCCCACCGATAGCAGCATCGAATTTAAATTTAGTAGTTTGGATTATCATGATGTCGCGCGGAATCAGTTTTTATATCGGTTGCGTGGTTTTGACCGTGATTGGATTTTACAGTCAGACAAAAGAGCGGCCTATTACTCGAATTTGCCGGCTGGCGATTATGTGCTGGAAGTCAAAGGCTCGAACAATCATGGCTTGTTCACTGAGCAAACGCTGGAAATACCATTGCAGGTATTACCACATTGGTGGCAATACCGCACCGTGCAGGTGTTGCTGTTGTTGGCGACTTTGCTACTGATGTTCGCTGGCCATCAGTATCGATTACGCCATGAGCGGCAGATTAATCGTTTATTGCAAAACTCGGTACAAGAACGGGCCAAAGCCCAGCTTATTTTGGAAAGCAAAGTCATCGAGCGCACCCGTGCACTAGAGGAAAGTTCGTCGACGTTGTCGCTGCGAAGTCAGCAGTTAGAGAAAAGCCTGCAAGAAGTGGCAAAAGCGAACCGTGAGCTCAAGCGTCTTGACCGGCTTAAAGATGAGTTTGTTTCGGTGGTTTCGCATGAATTGCGTACACCATTGACGTCCATTCGGGGGGCTGTAGGGTTAATTGCCCAAGGCGTGGTTGAGCCTGGGTCTGATCCTTATCAGTTACTCATGAGTACCGCAGTGAACAGCTGTGAGAGATTGTCAAATATTATCAATGATTTACTTGATGTTCAGAAGTTCGAGGCGGGTAAATTCGTGTTGCAAATAAAGCAATTTGATTTAGTAGACTTGGCGCAACAGGCCATCAGTGCGAGTCATACTTATGCCGATAAATATCAGGTAAGCGTGCGTTTGAAGGCCGATTTAGCCACACCATTGACCGTCAACGCCGATGCATTGCGTATTCGTCAGGTGCTGGATAATTTATTGTCAAACGCAATTAAATTTTCGCATCGCGGTGGTGAGGTGTTGGTGGAACTGAGTGGTGATGCGCAGCAGGTTAAAATGGCGATTACCGACCATGGCATTGGTATTCCTGAGGCATTCCATCCACGACTGTTTGATAAATTTAGCCAAGTTGACGCCTCAGATAGCCGGACTAAAGAAGGGACGGGCTTGGGTCTGACCAT
>JBBKWN010000138.1:0-10260 GCA_037968955.1 Rheinheimera sp.
GGCCACAGCCGAGTCAAAACCACCGGAAATTAGCGATAAGACATCCCCTTGCGACGGCAACGGAAACCCACCCATGCCTTGATACATTTGACGCACAATCATTAATTTATCGCGTTTAATTTCAACATGAACCGTTACATCGGGTTTTTTTAACCGCACTTGCGCGGTAGGGATATGCTGATTTAAGCCACCGCCAATATAACGCTCGGCTTCGATTGAAGAAAATGGGTGATCGCCATTACGTTTCACTCGCACACAAAAGCTCTTGTGTTCCAGTTGTACACGATACAACTGCAGCACTTGCTCAAAAATATGGTGCAACGAGTCAAAGCTGCCTGACTGCATTTCAGCAAACTGCACAATTCCTGGGATACATTGCAGATGTTCCACCAGTTGTCGTCGCAATTGTTCATTGTCTTGTTGAGCGGTGACCGTCAGATGATCATAGAAGTTACGAATTTCAATGGTGGGATCAAGTTGTAGCAAAATAGTTTTGATATTTTGCTCTAGCAACATCGTCTGGCGCTTGCGAACCGATTTACTTTTAATAGCAATTTCAGGATGTAACTTGATAATAAATTCGATCATAAGCTGCTGCCGCCAAAAAAACTGGCGCGCATTATAACGCCATATTCACCCGCTGTGCGGCAAAACTGCGTTCGGGAAGCGATTAAGTGTACGTGAACAAAACATCAGCCGCCGCGATCGGCGGCCGATTTTGAGCAAACAAACGTTCTTAGCCACCAGGCGGTGGTGTTGGGCTTAATTGGATTGGCGTAGATTCTTTCGCCTTCCCTTGCATAATTGATATTTCCACCCGTCGATTACGGCGCTGATTTTGCGGCGTGTCGTTGGGAACCAGCGGCCGAGTGTCGGCGTGACCAACAACAACCAGCCGGTCTTTATCAAGCCCTGTGCCTTGCATCAATTCAGTCGCCACCGACACCGCCCGTTTGGCTGATAACTCCCAATTGTTGGCATTGAGCTCATCTGACACTTGATCACTATCGGTATGGCCTGACACGGTAATTTCGCCGGGGATGTCTTTTAAAATCACGCCAATTTGTTGAATAATCGGTTTAAACCGGGGTTGGAGAAAAGTTGAACCTGATGGAAAAGAACCATTTTCACGAATGCGGATAATAATCTGCTGCCCTAATGATTCCAGTTCAATCGCACCATCTTGGATTTGTTGTTCCATTTGTTCAGCAATTTTTTTCACCATATCATTCACTTGTTCCTGCATTTCTGCAGTTTCTGATTCCGATGCGGCTTGTGATTGTTCGTCGGTGCTGTCGTTAGCACCGCCGGTTTTATCTTCGCGCTGCTCTTGACGACCACCAGCAGAGTCTTCATCACCCGCTTGAAACTCTAACGTTTGCTGGGTCATATCAACGGTTTGTTGTTGGATAGTATCAATCGGCGTTGGATCAGGCCGTCCCGGCCGAAACTCCATCGCAATGACGCTGGTTCCTTTGGGAATGTCTTTGACTTCAATTTTATTCTGCACACCAAAAGCGAACGCCATGGAGCCGGCTAATTGCTTAAATTTCTGGACATCCATTTCCGAAAATGACAGTAACAGCACGAAAAAACACATCAATAATGCCATTAAATCGGCAAAAGTGCCCATGTAAGCAGGCAAACCTGGGGGTGGACATTTCGGACACTTCGCCATAACTATTCCTATTCACCCTCAGTTTTAACTTCACGCTTTTTCGATGCCAAATAATTGCGCAGCACGCCTTCAATGACTTTGGGGTTCTGGCCATCTTGAATGCCCATGATGGCATCCAGAATCAATTCATTATTGGTTTTTTCTTCATCGTTACGAATAATCATTTTGTCAGCGATAGGCATGCAGAGACAGTTTGCCTGCATCGCGCCATACATTGTTGTTAACAATGCAACCGCCATCGCCGGACCAATCGCCTTCGGATCCGACATATTCGATAACATCGCCACCAGACCGATCAAAGTTCCAATCATTCCCATGGCTGGGCCAAGATCACCTAGCTGCTTAAACACGCCGATAAACAGACCATGTCGCGCATAGGTTTGTTCGATGTCTTTCTCTAACGTCCCCCGGACAACATCAGCATCATGACCGTCCACCAGCATATTGATGCCTTTTTGCATAAAGGCATTGGGGATTTCAGCTTCTTCTAATGCTAAAAACCCACCTTTACGTGCCGAGTCAGCCAGCTGCACCGCTTTTTCAATCAGTTCTTCTGGCGATTCCATTTTGAACATAAAGGCTTTGCCTGCGGCCTTAAAGGACCCGCCAAGCTGAGACAGTGTGAACTTCATGATAACAACAGTTAAACTGCCACCGAATACAATAATGGCCGACGGTAAATCGGCAAACATGCCCATATTACCGCTGGACGAAACGAACATCGCCCAAGCCATCATCCCAATGGTACCAACCAACCCAATAATGGTTGCTAAATCCACAAAACTCTCCTGCTTGAGTTAACGCTGAACATCGAATTTATCTTAGCTTATCGTGAGTTATCGACCAATGTCATTTAATGCTTAAATTAATTTTGCCCGCACCACGAATTTAGTTGCCCTGTCCACCATTCTGATTGACCATAACAGTTGGCTAAGGTAACTTTGCGCACTCTTTACAAAAGGTCGGGTTATGAGTAAAAAACAGACAAATCCGCAACAGTTTGAGCAAATGATCGCCGAACTGGAAACTATCGTACACCAGCTCGAGCAAGGTGACTTGTCGCTGGACGATGCTTTAGCACAGTTTGAACGCGGTATTGCGTTGACTCGTGCCAGCCAGCAACAACTGCAAGCGGCCGAGCAAAAAGTGCAAATTTTGCTGCAATCCGATGCGCAAGAAAAGTTGGCGCCTTTTGCCAGTCCTGCCGGAGAATAATACGGTGGTTGATTTTCTGGTGCGCTACCAACAGCGTGTTGAACAAGTGATGGCCGCAGCTTTAGCGGCTCAACCACGAACTGATGCAGATCTCATGGCTGCCATGCAATATAGCCTGTTGTCTGGTGGAAAACGGGTGCGGCCGTTCTTAGTATATGCGGTAGGCCAGATGCTCGGCGCCAACCTGCATGACCTAGACGCCCCCGCTGCAGCAATCGAATGTCTACATACGTATTCACTCATTCATGATGATTTACCAGCCATGGACGATGATGATTTACGTCGCGGCCGACCGACCTGTCACAAAGCATTTAATGAAGCGACCGCAATTTTGGCTGGTGATGCGCTGCAGGCGTTGTCATTTGAGCTATTAAGCACACACCCATACCAACAAGTGGACTACCCGCAGCGCTTGCAGATGGTGCAACAACTGGCACAACAAGCAGGTTATCGTGGTATGTGCGCAGGTCAGGCCATCGATTTAGCTCATACCAACAAACAAATGACCGTCGACGCACTCGAAGCCATGCACCAACTAAAGACCGGCGCTTTAATTGAATGTGCCGTGCAAATGGCCTGGTTGGCAAGTCCGGCAACCGCGCCGGATGAACTTGCTGCACTGGTACGCTATGCCCGAGCATTAGGGTTAGCATTTCAAGTACAAGACGATATTCTCGATATTGAAGGTGATACCGCAACGCTTGGCAAACCTCAAGGTTCAGACCAACAAGCCAATAAAGCAACCTACCCTGCATTGTTAGGTTTACCAGCAGCGAAAGCCAAAGCGCAGCAGCTTTTTGCAGAAGCAAATGATGCTTTATCTGTGTTACCTTATGATACCCAACCACTCAGCGCATTTGCTCATTACGTAATTGCACGCAGCTTTTGACCAAGGTTCAGTTTATGGCTCCCGATATTTTTGATTACCCACTTTTAGCCAAAGCCGATGTGCCATCCGACCTTCGTCAGATCCCGCAAGAGCATTTGCCCAAATTCAGTCACGAGTTGCGTGATTACCTGCTAAAAACTGTCAGTCAAAGTAGTGGCCACTTTGCCTCTGGCTTGGGTACTATTGAGCTGACAGTCGCCCTGCATTATGTCTATAACACGCCATTTGACCGGCTGATTTGGGATGTCGGCCATCAGGCATACCCACATAAAATTTTGACTGGCCGCCGCGCCCAGATGCCAACAATCCGGCAACTCGATGGCTTACACCCATTCCCCTGCCGCGAAGAAAGCGAATATGACACCTTAACGGTCGGCCATTCCAGCACCTCGATCAGCGCCGCACTTGGCATGGCCATCGCCGCGAAAGCCGAGCAAAAAAATCGCAAAGTGGTGGCCGTCATTGGCGACGGCGCCATTACCGCCGGTATGGCGTTTGAAGCGCTCAATCATGCCGGTGAAGTCAAGCCTGACATGCTGGTGATCCTCAATGACAATGAAATGTCGATTTCGGAAAATGTCGGTGCGCTCAATCGTTATTTTGCACGGATTTTATCCGGTAATTTCTACACCAGCCTGCGCGAAGGCGGCAAAAAGATACTCAGCGGTGTGCCACCGTTGCATGAACTTGCCAGCCGCGCTGAAGAACATTTTAAAGGCATGGTCACTCCAGGCACATTTTTTGAAGAGCTAGGTTTTAATTATATTGGCCCTATTGATGGCCATGATGTTGAAACGCTGGTCGATACCATTCGCAATATGCGAATGCTTAAAGGCCCACAACTGCTGCATGTAGTTACCAAAAAAGGCAAAGGTTATGCGCCTGCCGAGCAGGACCCGATTGGTTATCATGCGGTGAGTAAATTTGACCCAAGTAGTAGCAGTCAACCAACGAAAAAAGCGGGCAGCCCTAGTTTTTCCAATATTTTCGGCCAATGGGTTTGTGACATGGCCGCGCAAGACAAAAAGCTGCAAGCTATTACGCCGGCAATGCGTGAAGGTTCTGATTTGGTTCGTTTCTCAAAAACATACCCGGACCGCTACTTTGACGTTGCCATCGCTGAACAGCACGCAGTTACTTTGGCCGCTGGGATGGCAATTGAAGGTTTAAAGCCTGTCGTGGCAATTTACTCCAGTTTTTTGCAAAGGGGTTATGATCAATTAATTCACGATGTCGCGCTGCAAAACCTGAATGTCCTCTTTGCTATCGATAGAGCGGGTATCGTCGGCGCCGACGGTGCTACCCATCAAGGCGCTTTTGATTTAAGTTATCTGCGCTGCATTCCAAATATGTTGATCATGGCACCGTCAGACGAAAATGAATGCCGGCAAATGTTGTATACCGGTTATCAGCATCAAGGGCCAGCTGCCGTGCGTTACCCGCGTGGTTCTGCTACCGGTGTTGCCCCTGAACCCGAGATGTCATTACTGCCGATAGGCCAAAGCCGAACCGTTCGCCACGGTGAAGGCACTGCGCTACTGGTGTTCGGCACTTTACTGCAAAGCGCCGTCGAGGTCGCCGAGCAACTGAATGCCACGTTGGTCGACATGCGTTTTGTCAAGCCACTTGATTTACCGCTGCTCACGCAACTGGCAACCAACCACCAGACGCTGGTGACGATTGAAGACAATGCAATTGCCGGTGGCGCCGGCTCGGCAGTCAACGAAGCCGTGGCCGCGCTGCGGTTGTCATTCTCGATACTCAATTTGGGTTTACCGGATCAATTTATCCGCCATGGTTCCCAAGAACAGTTATACGCAGAGCTTGGTTTGGATGCCAAAGGTATGCTGCAACGTATCCATGAGTTCAATCGCCGCTAATTTAGCTGAAAGCCAGCAGATATTTCTGCTGGCTTTCAGGCTTATTAATTAACTTCTGGATATTTTACAAAGCGTTAAATCAAACCAAGCGACACTATCGGCCAACAGTTTTTCAATTTGTGCTTCGATGTGATTGCTGTCTTCAAACTCAAAAGCATCCACTTGGTGGTCGAATAAAATGGTTGCGGCGCCATTGCGTCCGGAGTGCTTCACGTAAAATAACGCCTGCTCGGCTAGTTGCAAGGAAACTTCCCAACCTATCAGCTGCCCACCTAAAAGTTCTAGCGGATATAATGCATAGCCAATTGAACAATTCATCGACACGGCGCGACCATCCGGTAACTGAAACGGTTCCAACGCGACCAATTCATTCATTCTGAGCGCAAACTCCTTGACTAAATCTTGCGGTACATCTCGCAGCACCAACATAAATTCTTCGCCAGCATAACGCACCACATAATCAGACCCGCGCGTTTCTTTTATTAATAAACCACTGATTTGTTGCAATAAACTATCGCCGGCACTATTGCCATATTTGTCGTTTAGCAACTTAAAGCCATCAATATCTAAATGAATAAGCGCAATGCATTTGTTTTGCGCCAGCATCGAGTCACGATTGCGCTGATAATGTTCAATGTCTTTGGGCAGTTGTTCAAACATAAAACGGCGATTGCGCAGCCCGGTCAATGGGTCTTTGTGCGTCAGTTGCGACAACTGCTCATTAAGCTCATTTAACCGCTGGTTGCTGTTCTCTAGCTCTTGCGTGCGCTGTTTAACCAGTTTGGTCAATGAGTTTTCACGCAACTGATTATTGCGCCGACCAAGCCAAAACAAGCCATACAGAATGATTAACGCCAGCAGCAGCCATAAGCCGCGATAAATCGCCGTCTCATCAAAACGACGTGGGATCACCAAAGTTAATTCGGTTTGTTGTGCGAGCTCCCAGCTCTGGCTGTTTTGTCGGCTTTGCAGTTTAAATTGGTAACTACCGGGTGGTAAGTTGGTATAAATAGCTTCTCGGCGGGCGCCCACATGATGCCAAGCGCTATCAAAGCCCGATAGTTGATATCTAAATTCAAGTGCGGCGGTGGTGAGAAAGTCGATGGCCGTATAGCGTAGCGTCAAATTACGCTCGTCAATCGCCAGCACCAATCTGTCTTGTTGCGGTTCGAGTAAATAATTCTGCGTCGACTGCACCTGCAATATCATCGGTTCGCTCATGGCACTCAAACCAGCTTTAAACGACAGCGGTACGGCCACCAGACCTTTTAAGGTCGGGTACCATAACTGTTGATCGCGAAGCGCGACTTTACTATGCCCCACACCATTGCAGCAACGACCAGGTGCTGTACCCAACTGCCGATCATAGGGCGTCAGCACTTGTTCAAACACGGTTTTATTTTGCTCATTGCGGGCTAAATCAGCCGGATGAAAGCGGAAAATGCCCTTCAGTGTGCTGGCCCAGACATTGCCCGATAGTTGATCATGATAAAGGCTAATCACCGGTTCAAAGGGCAAGCCATTGGCAGTATCATATTGCAGCCACTTGCCATCAAACTGACGTACAAACAAGCCATCATCAATAGTGGCTGCCAGTACAGTGCCATCTTTGAGCCACAACAGACTACTGATATACCCGTGATATAACGGACTACCCAGACCAATCCGCAACAATTTTTGCTGCTGAAACTGGTAGCCGCCGCGAGTCGTACCAATCAGCAGTTTACCGTCCTGCTCTTCCACATAAGTAATGACAGTCGATTCAAGTTCATTGTTAAAGGCAAAAGGCGATAATTTGCCCTGTTCGTACTGAAACAGACCACTTGCCGTACCAACCCAAAACCCACCCGCGGCGCGTGGTTTTACCACTCGGCTTTTTACGCCACGCAAACTTGAGTCAATCAGTTCCACCTCTCCTGATTGCTGCTGCCACCGATAAACACCGCTGTCGGTGGCCAATAGCCAGTGATCACCGTCAAGTTGTAAATCTTGTACTGTATTCAAAGTTAACGGAATATTAAGTTTTGCTTGGCGAAACACATTGTCTTTATTTAAAAAACCGACAGCTTGTTGCAAAGCTATCAATAACTCGCCGTTTGGCGCCGCCACCACGCTTCGAACCACTTCATCCGGCTGGCCAGTACCGACGATACGTTTAATCTTCCCCTTTGATGCGCGATAAATACCGTCACCAAAACTACCAAGCCAGACATTTTGCTGGCGATCCTGATAGATATCAGTAAAGAGTGTTGAACTGCCAAGCTCATCCCTTCGGATCACTTGCCAGTCTTGTCCATGATGGCGATGAAAAAGTTCGCTATAACCGGAAACCCAATCGCCATCGCTGCGATCACGGAATAATTTATAGACTGGGCTAGATTCCTGACGCGGCAACTTACAACGGACAATCTCGAGATTGTCATTGACATGAAAGTAGCCTTGTTCACTGGCGAGGTGCATTTTGTTGTTGTGCCACAATAAATCGTAGATCGGATGTTGTGATAAATCAGCCGGCAGCGTTAACTTATCAAGTTGCCCGTTTTTCGACAGTCGGTACAAATGTTTGCTGGTGCTGACCCAAATATGACTAGGGCTTACTTCTAACTGGCTCACTTGTTCTTTGACTTCATCAACACGGCTAATCTGCCCGTCTTTGATACGAAATAAATTATCGGCAGCGACCCAGATCTCATCGGGCGCCACTTCAACAATAGACGTGACTTCTCCGAGAATTGGATAGCGGTCAAACTTTAATGTACTTGACGTAACGCCAGATAAGCCCGAGCGAGTACCAATCCAAATATAACCACTGCTATCGGTGAAAAGGCGCGTAATCGCATTGCTGATTAAATGACGGCTATTTTGGGAGGTAAAAACATCAAACTGATGACCATCAAAGCGGTTTAACCCGGTGAGCGTGCCAATCCAAAGGAAGCCTTGTTGATCTTGGGTGAGCGCTCGCACCGAATTGTTGGACAAACCGTCGGCAGCTGTCCATTGTTTGATGTCATAATCATAAATTGACTGAGGCTGCGCTTGAACATTAAAGTTTAAAAATGCGAAGCAAAACAAGCAGAAGCGAGCAAAATCCATAAAAGCCTGTGACGAGTGCAACAATTAAAACTGGATGGGTAACCATACACTATGTAACAGGCCGCAAGCCAGTATTCCGGCGACAATATCGTCCAGCATCACCCCCAAGCCACCGTGAACATTTCGATCGAACCAGCGAATTGGCCATGGTTTGGCGATATCGAGCAGTCGAAACAATAAAAAAGCAACCACGACGTTCTCGAGTGTCAGCGGTACGGCCCACAAAGTGATCGCAAAACCGATGACTTCATCCCAAACGATACTGCCATGGTCGGCAACACCGATGTCGCGGCTTACCATTTCACAGACATAAATACCAAGCACAGTTCCCAGAATGATAAAAGCGCTCGCCCAGTAAATCCCCAGCGGCCACAGCAAATACAACAACGGTAGCGCAGCCAGTGTACCAAAAGTTCCTGGTGCTTTTGGCGCCAGCCCAGAGCCAAACCCCAGTGCCAGCCAGTGTTGCCATTTGGTCAGGTGGAATGGATGCGGTTTCATTAAAAGTGCTGATAACCTTGATGTTGATAGGCAAACGGCTGATCGCCCTGTTTCAGTTCTAATTTACCAGGCAGCCCCGTGATCCGTCCAATACAGCTGATAGGGACACCATAGGGGGACAGTAGCACCTCCAACGAGCCGCGTTTATTTTCTGGCACCGTAAATATGAGTTCGTAATCTTCGCCGCCAGACAAAGCACATTGCACAGCACTCGGCCAGTCACAGCTGTCTTTCAATGCTTGCGACATCGGAATTTTACTGACATCAACAATCGCGCCCACATTCGAGCGCTGTAGAATATGGGGTAAATCACCACACAAACCATCAGAAATATCCATCGCACTATTGGCTATCGTTCGCAGCGCTTGGCCAAGCGCGACTCTCGCTGTCGGATAATGAAAACGTTGCAGAATATGTGCCCGATGTTTTTTACTGACGTCAACCTGATTTTGCACCAATTTTAAGCCAAGTGCAGCGTCACCAAGGGTGCCGGTCACGTAGATATAATCACCAACCTTGGCCCCAGAACGTGTTAAGGCTTTCCCACGTGGAACCAGTCCTTTGGCAATCACCGTCAGTGTCAACGGGCCGCGGGTGGTATCGCCACCAATCAACTGACAGTTGTAGTAATCGGCAGTTTCACTTAAACCTTCGGCAAAAGCCTGTAGCCACACATCATCCACTTTTGGCAATGTAATGGCTAATGACAACCAAGTTGGCTCGGCCCCCATCGCAGCTAAATCACTGACATTAACCGCAACCAGTTTATGACCGAGGGCTCTAGGGTCGACATCAGGGAAAAAATGCACCCCTTCAACCATGGTATCTGTGGTGACCACGAGATCAAAACCGTCACGCACCTGCACGACTGCGCCATCGTCACCAACACCAATAACGACATCAGCCCGGCTACGACCAGCCTGACTGAAACATTGTGCAATGAGTTCAAATTCGCCCATAAAAAAGCCGACTTTCGCCGGCTCTCCATTAATTTGGTCTGAGTA
>JBBKWN010000139.1:0-4833 GCA_037968955.1 Rheinheimera sp.
ATGCTCAACCAGCGGCCGCCTGAATACGTTTGCCCGCTTACCTCGTCGTGGTAAGTGAAGCCAGCCTATCATGAGCTGCAGCTGAAACGTAGTCGTTGCTAAAACCGTTACGCAAGCTAGGGTAGATGCGAACGGGGGGGTGGCGATTGCGCCATCGCCGTTACAGGTCGCCGTTATAAAGTGCAATGTGAGCGGCGAGTTTGCCAATCAAGTTTAGGATGAATGCGTTAGTCAACTACGACACATTTAAACAGCGCACATGACCGCGCCTAGCATAGGCCAGAAGCCTGAGGACACTTATGTACAGTATCACTGAAGTTCCGCTGACCAACCCGGCCTTGCTGGCTTTATTTAGCGCCTTATCAGAGGCGCTTAACAACATAGAACCTGAACCTCAGTTACAGCAAACGCCACAAAGTGGCTTGCTGATTGCGGTGGTGGCTTGGCATGATGGCAAAGCGGTTGGTTGCGGTTTATTGCGCCAAGAAGATACGCAGCATGCTGAAATTAGAAGGCTGTATTCGATACAGCCCGGGGTGGGTTCTGCGGTATTGTTGTATCTTGAAAACTACGCGCAGCAACATGGCTTTTTGAAAACACTGGCCGCAGCGCGGATTATCAATAGCAAAGCGGTGAATTTTTATCTTCATAAAGGTTACAAAAAATGCGCGAGTTACGGCAAATATCGTTACAGTTCCCAGTCGATCTGTTTGGAAAAAGTGTTGCTTGTGGCAGGCGCATGATCCCAGCGTGTGACCATGCCAACGTCTAAAACAGCGTATTTGCAGCATCGCCCAGCTGGGTCTTTTTTGGGTTTACTCCTAAGCACCGTGCTCATTGCTGGCGTAATTATTGCGCTGAACAGTTTGGCGGTGCGCAGTTATCAGCAGGATATTCCACGTAAAGCCATCAGCATCAATATGCTTGTTGATCCGGCAGTACAAACTCCACAACAAGCGCTGCAGCAAGCAACAGAGCAATGGCAGCCGCTACTAGACAAAGGCCTGCAGCTTGGCTACGGCCATAGCAGTTTGTGGTTTTTGCTGCAGTTTGAACCTGACGCAGACTTTGCGTTGGAACTGGCGGCGCCGTATCTGGACGATGTGCGGTTTTATGTCGTCAATCGCGATGCTGAAGTGGTGTATGAAGTACAAACCGGCGATCAGTTTCCTTTTGCTAATCGGCCATTGGAGAGCAGCTCATTGCTGTTCCCAATCCAGCCAAGCTGGACTGAGCAATCGTACCAATATCTATTTCGAGTGGAAAACAGCGGCGCCATGGGCTTTCCGCTGCACTATCTGCAGACCCGTCCACAATTGGCGCTGTTGCAGCAACGTAATGTGCTGCACGGGTTTTTCTTGGGGCTGATGGTGTTTGCCAGCTTATTGGCGGTGTTATTGGCGCTGGTTACGCAGCAACACAGTTATGCCTTATTTAGCGGTTTATTGTTGTGTGTTGCTGCTGTGCAGGCTGAAGTTAATGGCTTTAGTTTTCAATGGTTGTGGCCGGAAGACCCGGCGCTAAATCATTTGGTGGAATGGGCGCTGCCGCTCGCCGTGTTGTGTTGCAGTGGTTTTGTGCGCAGTTTTTTCCAGCTCAGGGCGCCGTCGCGGTTAAAGTTGATATTGCAGCTGATTGAAGTTACTGCAGTTTTTTTGTTTGTAGCGACTTTGGTGTGCCAGTTGTTGGCATTGCCGTTGCTGTTGGCCTACGTAAAACAAGCGACGGTCTATCTGATGCAAGGCGCTGTGCTGCTCAGTCTCATCACCGGCGTGTTTATGTTTCGCCAGCAACCGAGGCGTGCTGCGGTATTTTTACTACCGATGTCGGTGTTGCTCGGCTGTATTGTGCTCGCGGCACTGCGGGTGCAAGGTGTGTTGCCTGAGTCGGCGTTAACACTGATTGCGCTTGAGCTTGGTTCCACCCTCGCCGCCATCTTGATGGTGAGTAGTTTACTGGTCGAAATTTACCTAGAGAAAGCCGCAATTACGCGCACGCAACAATTGTTGTTGGAACGGAATCAGCAACTGTCCAAACTGCAGCAGCAGGAAATCAGGCGCAGTAAAATATCTGCATTTTATGGTCTCGGCTCACGGCTGGTGTTAACTGAGCTACTCAACAATCAACTGCAAAGCCCGCACTTACATTACCGGTTATTGCTGGTTGAGCTACAAAATTTTGCGCAGATTGAAGCGGTGTTAGGCCAACAAAAAACCAGTGAAATTTTGCAGGCTTATATTCAACAGCTGCAAGTGTTTTGCCAAAGCAAAGCGCCGGCCGTGGTTAGTTTGGGGCCGGCCGCCCATGAAACCATTTTTGCCTTAAGTTCGGATAAATTGGCGCTATTAGTGCTGGAACAAGAATTTGTGGTGGTGCTGACTGGGCTGCGAAAACTGATGAATCAGAAATTCAGCCTCGATGGCATTTCTCCGGATTTTCAACCGCGTTATGCATCGGTCGGCGTCACGCACACCAATGGCGAGAGCGCAGAGACATTGCTGGCTCATGGCTTATTGGCACTGACTTATGTTGATAAAACCGCCAGTCATCGTGCCTATCAGCCACAATTGGCGGTCGAAAGTCGCCAGCGGCTTACGTTGATTAGTGAGCTTGCTAAAGCGACTCAGGCTCAGCAACTCACCTTGTTGTTCCAGCCGGTGCAAGATATCGCTACCGAGCAAGTCAGTTCGCTGGAAGCTTTTTTGCGTTGGCAACATCCGACGCTTGGCGCGGTATCGCCGGCGGTGTTTATTCCGCTGGCCGAAGAGGCGGGCTTGATGAATAATTTAACCGCTTGGGTGTATAGTCAGGCGCGCAAAAGCCAGAACCAGTTACAAGGGCAGGGGTTTGAAATACCGGTTTCCATCAATTTAACTGCCCAAGATTTGTCCAACACTTCGCTGATCCAAACCATCTTGCAGCACGAACAAAAATATCCCAAAGCGCAGCGCGTGAAATTTGAGCTGGCGGAAAGTGCGATGAATCTGGACACCGCAGCGGTGCTGCGTTCACTTGAGCTGATTCAACAATGTGACACCGTGTTGGTGATGGATGACTTTGGCGCCGGCCAGTCTTTTATTGGTAAATTAGCCAGTTTACCGATCCGTGAAATCAAGATTGATATGGCGCTACTGAGCATGCTTGGCACGCAAAAAGAAATGCTGCTGGCGGCGGCAATTAAGTTGGGTAAAAGTCTCAATTTAACTGTCATTTGTGAAGGGGTTGAGCAGCAGAGGCAGTATGATTTTTTAACACTGCATAACGCCGATGCCGTGCAGGGCTATTTTGTGGCCAAGCCGATGAAGTTGGCAGATTTAATGCTCTACTTAACCGCGCAGCAACCGATGTCTAAAACCATCAGCGCAGGGGCAGCACAATGATGTCAGCGCTGAGGTATTCACTTCTCTTCGGGCGCTATCGATATGCTGCGGCGATCATGAATCAAGATCGATGCAGCAAGGAGTCTTGAAACATAGGCCTTGAGAAATAGGCTAAAATCCCCATAGTTCAAGCTATTATTCGTGTTTTTTCCGAGTCGTCCTTTTCTTCGTCTTGCACCGAGGCCATCATGAGCAATGTATTATCCAGTTTTACCGGTTTACCCCCTTTTTCTAAAATTGAACCCTCAATGGTGCTGCCTGCGGTAGAGCAAGCGCTGGCAGCTTGTCGGCAGAATATCGAACAGGCAGTGGCGACTACGCCGGTGAGTTGGCAGTCGTTGATTATCGACACCGAAGAAACCGCCGATCATTTAAGCCGCCTCTGGTCGCCGGTGTCACATCTCAATTCAGTGGTGTCATCCAGCGAATTGCGAGATGCATATGAAAGCTGTTTGCCGCTGTTGTCTGATTTTAGTACTTGGGTTGGCCAGCATGAAGGCCTATATCAGGCGTATGTGGCGTTAAGTCAAAGTGCTGAATACCCGACGCTGAGCGGCGCGCAGCAAAAAGTGATTCAAAATGCCCTGCGTGATTTTAAGTTGTCGGGGATTGGTTTATCGGCCGAGAAAAAACAGCGTTATGGTGACATTCAAAGCCGGTTGTCGGATTTATCTTCGACCTTCTCCAACAATTGCCTTGATGCCACCCAAGCTTGGTTTAAGCATGTTACGGACGAAACGCAGTTGGCGGGTTTACCTGAAGATGCCAAGTTAGCTGCCGCGGAAGCGGCGCAAAGCCGTGAGTTGGCGGGATTTGTGTTTACGTTGGAATTTCCTAGCTACATTGCGGTGATGACGTACGCCGATGACGCCAGCCTACGTCAAGAGATGTATCAGGCTTATTGCACTCGCGCTTCTGATCAGGGGCCAACTGCTGGCCAGTTTGACAACAGTGCCTTGATTGAAGAAACGCTGGCGCTAAAACACGAGCTGGCGCAACTGCTTGATTTTGAGAATGCCGCTGCAGAGTCGCTAGCGACCAAAATGGCAGAAAGCCCGGCGCAAGTGTTGGAGTTTTTGAGTGATTTAGCCAAACGCGCCAAACCACAAGCCCAATTGGATTTGCAACAATTGACTGAATTTGCAAAGCGCAACTTTGGGATCAGTAAACTGGAAGCTTGGGACACCGCCTATTATTCAGAAAAACTGAAAATGGCCACCTACGACATTTCTGACGAACTGTTGCGGCCGTATTTCCCCGAGCACCAAGTGGTTGCTGGTTTATTTAGTGTCTTACATAAAGTATTTTGCATCACGGTGACCGAGCGTGCCGGAGTTGATGTTTGGCACTCTGATGTGAAGTTTTACGATATTTTTGATGCCAGCGGCGAGCTTCGTGGCAGTTTTTACTTAGATTTATATGCCCGCGCAAAAAAACGGGGTGGCGCCTGGAT
>JBBKWN010000140.1:0-12029 GCA_037968955.1 Rheinheimera sp.
TGGCCAGCTGACCTTAAAATGGCTGCGTGCCGATAAACCACAACTGACAGTCGACATCGCTGATTTAGCCACCGTGCTTTTGCAGTCGTAACGGAGTGAACGATGGAAATTTATAATACCGAAGAACAACAAGTTGAAGCGATTAAACGTTTCTGGAAGCAAAACGGCGTGTCAATTATCGCTGGTGTGGTGATCGGTTTAGCTGGTTTATATGGCTTTCGGTTTTATCAGGAACAACAAGTGGCTACTATTCAAGCGCAATCGTCGCAATACGGTGATCTTATTGAAAAAATAGCGGTAGAAGGCACAGATAAAGCAGCTTGGCTTATTCAAGCACAAACTTTTATCGAAGCAAATCCAAGTAGCTCTTACGCGGTATTGACGGCGTTATTGGCCGCCAAAGAAGCTGTGCTGGCAAAAGATTATCTGGTTGCCGAAAAGCAGTTGTCGTGGGTCGTAGCCAACACAAAAACCGCCGAAATTATTGCCGTAGCTACACTTCGTTTGGCTCGAGTTCAAAACGAGCAAGGTAATTTTGACGCCGCTCTGAGTACTTTAGCCGCGACCTTACCAGCCAGTTTTACTGCGCAGCAGCAAGAGCTCAAAGGTGATGTGCTACTGAAATCTGGTGATGAAGCCAAAGCTAAAGCTGCTTATCAAGCTGCGCTGGGCGCTGCCGCTGACGGCAAAAATCCGTTGTTACAAGTGAAATTGAACGAACTAGCCCATGTTGCTGGTTAAGAGGTTGATGTGAAGTTATCGGTAAAACCTTTAGGCGTAGCGGTACTTCTGCTGTTAGCCCTGTCTGCTTGTTCGTCCAAAGATGATGATGACGAGCCAACACTGCCTGAAATTACGAACAAAGTAGAAGCCAAAGAAGTTTGGAGTAGTTCGGTTGGCAATGGCATTAAACATTATGATGCGCAGCTAAAACCAGCCATTTTTGACAATAAAGTATTTGCAGCCAGTCGTGATGGTAAAGTTGCAGCTTTTGATTTAACGAGTGGTAGCGAGTTATGGACTATCGACTTACGCGATGGTGATGATGCGCCAATGTTCGGTGGTCTGAGCCACTGGTGGAACAATCGTTCGGCAAAAATTGGTGGCGCAGTCACGGTCGGTTTTGACAAAGTGCTGATCGGCACGGAAGATGGAGCCGTGATTGCGCTAAATCCGCAAACCGGCGAAAAAATCTGGTCGGTGAACGTAGGCGGGGAAGTTCTGGCTTCTCCAGTTGCGGCTGAAGGTTTGGTGTTAGTTAGTACCGGCGGCGGTCGAATTTTTGCATTGCAACCGGACACCGGCGAACAGCGCTGGATGCATGAAACTGAGAACGGTTTACTGACCTTGCGCGGCATTAGCCAAGTTGCGGCAGCGAATGGCGGCGTGATCTACGGTACCGGCAACGGTAAAGTCGGTGCGTTGATTTCGGACAAAGGTGTCCCAGCTTGGGAAGAGCCGATTGCGCTTGCCAAAGGTGCCACCGATTTAGCTCGCATTATCGACGTTGATGCGACACCGATAGTACAAGATGGTAAAATATTCGCTATTGCCTATAACGGACAGTTGGTTGCACTTGATTTACGGACCGGCCGTGAGCTTTGGAAACGCGAATACGCTAGTTTTCGGGCGATGAGCATGGAAGATAATGTGCTTTATCTCGTTGACTCTGTTGGTAAAATGTATGCGATAGATGCACGCAGTGGTTTAGAAAACTGGGCGCAATTGGTACTGCATCGTCATTTTGTTACCGCGCCAACTGTCTACAAAAAGTACTTAGTGGTGGGTGATGCTGAAGGTAATTTGCATTGGTTTGACAAAACCAGCGGTGAATACTTGGCTCGCCAGGAGTTTGACAGTTCGGGGTTTTATGCCGAAGCTGTTGCAACCAGTGAATATTTACTGCTGCAAAGTCGCAACGGTGAAATCACATTGCTGAACGTGCCTGAATAAATTTTGTTTGAAATGTGCAGAAACAGGCCTGCTCGCAGGCCTGTTTTTTTTAGTTTGTAGCCATGCTACAAGCAGTTTGATTTGACCCTAAGGTCAGGTGAACTCAGATAGTTCACTATATTGAAGATTGAGGAAATTCCATGTTACCGGTAGTCGCCCTGGTTGGCCGTCCAAATGTCGGCAAATCTACATTATTTAACCGCCTTACCCGCACCCGCGATGCTTTAGTGGCGGATTTTCCAGGGTTAACCCGAGACCGTAAATACGGCTCGGTTGATTACGAAGGTCTGGAATTTATTGTGGTTGATACAGGAGGTATTGACGGCAGTGAAGAAGGTATTGAGCTGGAGATGGCCGAACAATCGCTGCGCGCCATCGACGAAGCCGATATTGTGCTATTTATGGTCGATGCCCGCGCTGGCGTTAATGTCGCAGATATTGCCATTGCCAATCATATTCGCCGCATCAATAAAACGGTATTTCTGGTGGCGAACAAAACTGATGGTTTAGATGCCGATACTGCGGTGGCTGATTTCTACAGTTTAGGCATTGGCGAAGTTTACCCTATCGCAGCCGCACATGGCCGTGGCGTCACCAATTTGCTGCAACAAGCGTTGGTTCCGATATTATCTGAGTCACAAGCCGCGCGTTTGGCCGCTTATGCCGCCGGTGAACCGCTGGAGCCTGTCGATGAAGACGCCGAAAAACTAGCGCGGGATTTACACATTAAACTGGCGATCGTGGGACGGCCGAATGTGGGTAAATCAACCTTGACCAACCGTATTTTGGGTGAAGAACGGGTCATCGTGTTTGATATGCCTGGCACCACCCGCGATTCAATTTACATTCCGATGGAGCGCGGCGAGCGCAAATACACGCTGATTGACACCGCTGGTGTGCGTCGTCGCGGTAAAATTGATGATGTAGTGGAAAAGTTTTCGGTGGTGAAAACACTGCAGGCAATTGAAGATGCCAACGTGGTAATTTTGGTGTTGGATGCGCAGCAGGGTATTTCTGATCAGGATTTAAGTATTCTAGGTTTTGTACTTAATTCAGGTCGCTCACTGGTGATTGCCGTCAACAAATGGGACGGCTTAAACGATAGCATCAAAGATGAAGTCAAGCGTGAGTTAGACCGTCGTTTGGGCTTTATCGATTTCGCCCGTTTGCATTTTATTTCGGCCTTGCATGGTTCAGGCGTGGGTAACTTATTTGAATCAGTTGAAGAAGCCTTTGATTCAGCCACCCGTCGCGTCAGCACAGCACTTCTCACCAAAATCATGACCATGGCACAAGAAGATCACCAACCGCCATTGGTGAAGGGGCGTCGCGTTAAACTGAAATACGCTCATGCCGGTGGTTATAACCCACCGCTGATTGTCATTCACGGTAATCAGGTGGAAGATTTGCCGGATTCATACAAACGTTATTTGATGAATTATTTCCGTAAATCTTTGCAAATGATGGGTACGCCGGTGCGGGTAGAATTTCGTGGTGGTGAGAATCCATTTGCTGATCGTCGCAGTAACTTAACACCGCATCAGACTTATAAACGCGAACGGCTGTTAAAAGCGCGCGCCAATCTGGCGAATAAAAAGAAACCAAGCCCAAATAAATGAACTGTCTAGTTGGAGCGGTCGTAATACGGCCGTTTTGATTAAAAGTTCAGCAAAAAAACAAAAATATAGTTATGATCGGGACACAATTTTACAGCGTTAAACTTGTGGATATTTTGTTTAACCTCAAGGAAAATAATATGAAATTCTCTGCATTGATCAAATCTGCTGTATTTTCTGTCTCATTAGCAGCTGCTGGCGTGGCTCATGCTGGAAGCGCAAAATCCGATATCGTCGACACTGCGGTAGCTGCAGGTAGTTTCACTACGTTAGTGACTGCTGTAAAAGCTGCAGATTTGGTTGCAACGCTCAAAGGTGCGGGCCCATTTACGGTCTTTGCACCGAATGATGCCGCTTTTGCAAAAGTACCTGCCGATACCTTAACTGGGTTATTAGCTGACAAAGCCGCGCTGGCCAATGTGCTGACTTACCATGTTGTCGCAGGAAAAGTGATGGCGGCTGACGTAGTGAAGTTAACAAGTGCCACTACTGTGCAAGGTCAGTCGTTAAAAATTGAAGTCAAAGACGGTAAAGTGTTTGTTGATGGCGCCCAAGTGATTAGTACCGATATTGAAACAAGTAACGGTGTGATCCATGTCATTGATAGTGTTGTTCTGCCAAAAAGTTAATACCGGAGTCGCAAAAAGCCCAGCGATACTTGGTAGCGCTGGGCTTTTTGTTTCATTCGGCGGTAGGGCTTAATGCTCGGGCGATAACGTTTTGAGCGCGGAGATTATGGCTGTAATCTCGCCTTTTGCCATCCGCACTGCGATCGTCGACCCTGTGTCTACTTGTTCTACATCTCTGACCACAGCACCATGTTGATCAAACACAATACTGTAGCCGCGCTGCAATGTGCCTAACGGGCTGACGATATGCAACTGACCGCTGAGAAGCTGCCAGTGCTTTAATTTGTTGAGTCGCAACTGGCCAAAGCTTTTCACTAAACGTTGTTGAAGTTCCGTCAATTGTTGTTGTTGGTTGTGCAATCGACGTTGTGGTGACACCAGACTCAGCGATTTTTGCTGCAGTTGCAGCTGTTGTGTTTTACGTTTGAGCTGTTGCTGCATGACTTGCTGTAGTCGTATTTGCAATTCATCCAGCCGCTGCTGCTGCTGTTGCAGCCGACGTGCTGGGTGTAATAACTGCAATTTACTATGCTGGTGCAAAAACTGCTGCGCCGCAAATCCAAGGCGCTGGCGCATGGTTTGGGCCAGTCGTTGTTTGAGTTGTAGCAGTTGAACTAGCTGATGTTGTTGATCTGGCGATACTAATTCGGCCGCGGCTGAAGGGGTTGCCGCGCGCACATCAGCGACAAAATCGCTGATTGAAAAATCAATTTCATGGCCGACGGCACTGACTATCGGTATTGCACAGTGTGCAATAGTACGCGCCAACGTTTCGTCGTTAAAGCACCACATATCTTCGAGTGAACCACCACCACGACCAATAATCAGCACGTCGCATTCATGCCGACGAATCGCCAACTGTAAGGCGGCGGTTAAATCGCGGGCCGCTTGGGCACCTTGCACTAATGATGGATAAATAATGACGTTGATTGCTGGGGCCCGTCGAGCAAGCACGGTCAGAATATCGCGAATGGCGGCGCCGGTTGGCGAGGTAATCACACCAATGGTCTGCACATTTTTTGGCAGCGGCTTTTTCCGCTCTTCAGCAAATAGGCCTTCACTGGTCAGTTTTGCTTTGAGTTGCTCATATTGCAGCCGTAATAAACCATCACCGGCTGGTTCAATAAAATCGGCCAATAACTGATATTCACCCCGGGGCTCATAGACGCTGATCCTTGCCCGAACCATCACCTGCTGGCCGTTGCGGGGAGTGAAGGCAGCATTGCGATTGGCGGTTTTGAACATCGCCACTTTGACTTGAGCCGCTTGATCTTTAAGAGAAAAATACCAGTGGCCTGAGCTTGCCGCGACAAAGTTTGACACTTCACCGACCAGCCATAACTGGCGAAATTGGAGCTCTAATGTCAGGCGAACTTCGGAGTTTAATCGCGAAACGGTATAGATATCGGCTTGTTGCATAAGGTCTGTTTTGCGGTGTCTAATTAAGTGTTACTTTGGCTAATCTACCACAAAACTAAAAAATGCGTTGTGACGGACGGTAAAAGCGCCTAAAATAGCGCCGCAACATTCCCAGATTTTTAATCCATACAGCGAGATTGTTGCAATGCTCAGGATCGTGAAAGAAGCGCTCACATTTGACGACGTGTTACTTGTCCCAGCGCACTCCACAGTGTTACCCCATACCGCAGATCTGCGGACTCAACTGACCAGCAAAATCACTCTGAATATCCCGATGGTGTCAGCCTCGATGGATACGGTGACCGAAGCTCGCCTTGCCATAGCGTTGGCGCAAGAAGGCGGTCTGGGTTTTATCCACAAAAACATGACCATCGAAGAACAAGCCGCCAATGTTCGTAAAGTGAAAAAATACGAAAGTGGTGTGGTACGTGATCCGATCACCGTGCGTCCAGAACAAACAGTTCGTGATGTGCAACAATTGTCTCATCAACATGGTTTCTCCGGTTTTCCGGTAGTCGATGCTGATAACAATTTAGTCGGTATTGTCACTGGTCGTGATTTAAATGTCGAAACCAACCCACAAGCGCCCATCTCGTCAGTGATGACAGCACGTGAGCATTTGGTCACCGTGCATGAAGATTCGCCACGCCAGGACGCCTTAACTTTGATGCATAAACACCGCATCGAAAAAGCGTTAGTGGTCGATAACGATTTCAAACTGAAAGGTTTAATCACAGTCCGCGACTATTACAAAGCTGCTAGCAAACCAAACGCCTGTAAAGACGAATTTGGCCGCTTGCGTGTTGGCGCTGCGGTAGGTGTCGGCCCGGGCACCGACGAGCGTATTGCTGCGCTGGTCGAAGCCGGTGTTGATATTCTGCTGATTGATACCTCACATGGTCATTCACAAGGTGTGATTGACCGAGTGAAACAAACCCGCACTATGTACCCGGATTTACAAATTGTCGCCGGTAACGTGGCAACTGCCGAAGGTGCTAAAGCGCTGGCTGATGCCGGAGCGAACGCTGTAAAAGTCGGCATTGGCCCAGGTTCAATCTGTACTACGCGGATTGTTACCGGTTGTGGTGTACCACAAATTACCGCTATTGCCGACGCCGTTGAAGGTGTCAAAGGCACTGACGTTTGTATTATCGCTGACGGTGGTATTCGTTTTTCTGGTGATGTTTCCAAGGCCTTAGTGGCCGGCGCGCACTGCGTGATGGTCGGTTCGATGTTCGCAGGTACCGAAGAAGCGCCAGGTGAAGTGGAGCTCTATCAGGGCCGTTATTACAAGTCTTACCGTGGCATGGGGTCTTTAGGCGCCATGGCGCAGCGTAACGGCTCGTCAGATCGTTACTTCCAGGGTAGTAACAATGCCGAAAAACTGGTGCCGGAAGGTATTGAAGGCCGTGTTGCTTACAAAGGTCCAATCGAAAACATCATTCACCAACAAATGGGCGGTTTACGCTCATCAATGGGTCTGACCGGTTGTGAAACCATTGACATCCTGCGCACCAAGCCAGTGTTTGTCAAAGTGACGTCGGCGGGTATGGGTGAGTCCCACGTCCACGACGTACAGATTACCAAAGAAGCGCCAAACTACCGTATTGGCTAAGTTGAAAACGCCGGCCGCCATGCCGGCGTTGTTTTTATCGCTGGTGCAAGCCAGCCCGCTACCGACACAAGGTTGATATGAGCAAAAATATCCATTTCCATCGTATTCTGATCCTCGACTTTGGTTCGCAATATACCCAATTAATCGCGCGTCGTGTCCGCGAAATTGGCGTGTATTGTGAGCTGTGGGCGTGGGATGTCACCGCTGAGCAAATTGCTGAATTTAACCCAACCGGTATTATTCTTTCCGGTGGCCCGGAAAGTGTTACTGAAGCCGGTTCACCGCGCGCACCACAGTACGTGTTTGAAGCCAACGTACCGGTACTTGGTGTTTGTTATGGCATGCAGACGATGGCTGAACAGCTTGGCGGCAAGGTTGCCGGTTCAGACAAGCGTGAGTTTGGTTATGCCCAGGTTGAAGTCATTGCCAACAACCCAATGTTTGCTGGCATTGAAGATCATGTGAATGAAAAAGGCCATGGTTTGCTTGATGTCTGGATGAGTCATGGCGATAAAGTTATTGAAGTTCCAGAAGGTTTTATCACCACTGCGCAAACGCCAACTTGCCCGCACGCAGGCATGGCCAACGAAACTAAACAGTTTTATGGCGTACAGTTTCACCCGGAAGTGACCCATACCCGTCAGGGCTTGCGGATGCTCGAGCAGTTTGTGGTCGATATTTGTGGTTGTGAAAAACTGTGGACGCCAGCAACCATCATTGATGATGCTATTGCCAACATCAAACAACAAGTGGGCACCGATCAGGTCATTTTAGGGCTGTCGGGTGGGGTTGATTCGTCAGTAGTGGCGATGTTACTGCACCGGGCTATTGGTAAAAACCTCACTTGTGTGTTTGTAGACAACGGTTTATTACGCCTCAACGAAGGCCAGCAAGTGATGGATATGTTTGGGGATCATTTTGGTCTGAACATTATTCATGTCAAAGCCGAAGATCGCTTCCTAAACGCTTTAGCTACCGAAGCTGAACCAGAAGCCAAACGCAAAATTATCGGCCGAGTTTTTGTTGAAGTTTTTGATGAAGAATCAAAGAAATTAGAAAATGCTAAATGGTTAGCCCAAGGCACTATTTACCCTGATGTGATTGAATCAGCGGCATCTAAAACCGGGAAAGCCCATGTAATTAAATCGCATCACAATGTCGGTGGTTTACCGGCAGAAATGAAAATGGGTTTGGTCGAACCGCTGCGCGAACTGTTTAAAGACGAAGTGCGTAAAGTGGGTTTAGCGCTGGGCCTGCCGTATGACATGCTCTACCGTCACCCATTCCCGGGACCAGGTTTAGGGGTGCGGGTACTGGGCGAAGTGAAAAAAGAATACTGCGACTTACTGCGCAAAGCCGATGCGATCTTTATTGAAGAGCTGCATAAATCCGGCTGGTACGATCAAGTCAGTCAGGCCTTTACCGTATTCCTGCCGGTAAAATCGGTTGGTGTGATGGGGGATGGCCGTAAATACGATTGGGTTGTTTCATTGCGCGCCGTACAAACTATCGATTTTATGACGGCACATTGGGCGCATCTGCCTTATGAGCTGCTGGGCCATGTATCGAACCGGATTATCAATGAAGTGAATGGTATTTCTCGTGTCGTATATGACGTCTCGGGCAAACCACCAGCGACGATTGAGTGGGAATGATTTCACCTCTGGCAACATCAGGTAACTGATAACAAAAATACAATACAAGCCCTTGTTTTAAGGGCTTTTTGTTTTTTGTCTGACAGCGTTCAGCAAAGTTTGAGTGTGGTATAAAAGCTGGTATTTTCAAATCAAATACCATGACCATGACCGCATACCATACCGCTACCTTTCAAGATTTCATGACATTAACTTTAATTAAAGCATTGATTTTTATGTTTAATTTGTGATTTTTGATGCGATTTTTGATCATGGTATCAACTTATACATAAAAGATGATTCGTATGTTGACCGATACCGAGCTTCGAAAGCTTAAACCGCGTAGAGAAACGCTACAAAGTAAATGATCGGCATGGCCTAAATGTGGCTGTTACGTCGGTGCGTTCCATATCTTTCCGATACAACTATTCCATCAATGGTCTACAAGAAACCATTACCTTTGGTCGTTATGGTGGGGAGGCATAACCTTAGCGGAAGCGAGAGAGCTGTAGGGCGACGCCAACAAGCTGGTCGCAATTGGTAAGTCACCTGCTAAAGAAAAGGCTCGAAACAAGGCTCGTGTAAAAGATGCAGAAACCTTTGGCGTTTGGCCCGAAAAGTGGCTGCGAGGTTATCAGATGGCGGACTCTACTCGGGATATGCGCCGTCTAGTTTACGAGCGCGATTTAAAGGTCAAGTTCGGCACTTGAAAGCTGACGGAATTTACTCATGAGGATTTGAGGGCGTTGACCGACATCATAGTTACGCGAGGTGCTCCAGCCACCGCCGTACATGTGCGTGAAATAGTATTCAATGTATATCGTTGGGCAATCGAACGCGGTCAAAAGGTAGAAAATCCTGCGACATTAGTGCGGTCAGTTTCTATTGCAAGGTTCTATCTTTGCGATTGTGCGCTTACGCCCGATGAGATTGGGTTGATGTACCTCTATATGCAACAAATAGGCACCAGTCTAACAAACCGCGGTGCCACTAAGTTGCTGTTGTTGACAATGGTACGTAAAAGCGAATTGAGTAACGCAAAATAGAGCGAGAATAATTTTACCGACGCCATCTTCACCTTGTTTTCTTCTCAGCGCAGGCACTGGATTTATTCATAGCATTGAAAACTTTTGCTGGTGCATCAGAGTATGTGTTTCCTTCGAGGTATGACTTGGATCTACCGATCAGCAATGCAACTTTGAACAGAGTTCTCTCTGTTACTTGCGAGGCCGCACACAAGGACGGACACTCATTTAATCAGTTTGTTGCACCGCATTGCTGAGAAGAGTTTGACACTTGTAACCTAGTGCCAAGCTATGACGTCGACGCCAACTATGCTGCGATTAGTCATACCGAGATCAAGCATAGGGGGCAGCAGGATCACCGCGCTTGTGTCACTCAGCCGAGAAATAAAATGATAGCCAAAACAACTGTGCCCTTAGCGCTTTGGGGCTATCGATCACGACGGGTTACTACGCTGATCCTGCTCATTCACTGCGAACGCAGACTGAACTTTCAGCGTGTCACGCACCTCCGACAGCCGCTGTTTCAGTCGCGCGCGATCATGGCTGGCTTCAAAGCAGCGATCGGTCAATTCAGCAATCCATTGCAGCTGTTGGTCTAGTGCTCGTATGTGGCTAGGTCTGATCGTCAGACTGCCGATAGTCTCAAGGGCGCTGAGTATGCGCGCCAGAATGGCAAGATTCGCTTCGGCGCTCCCCCGAATTTGGTCGAAGGCCTCTGCCAATAGTCTCTCAAAGCTGGGGGTAATTGCGATCATACGCAGTGTTTCTTTCTCGTAACGGTGCAATGGCGGGAATTGTCGGCCGGGTAGTCGCGCCAGAATTGAGGCCAGATAGTCCACGCATATCACCGCCGTAGATGTGTCATTGACCCCAGGGGAGAGCGCTTTCATGGCGATATCCACGATCTGTCGAATACCAAAAGCCGGATCCTGTTCCACCGTGCGATGGCGGCCAATACTATAAGCGCCGTTGAGTTCATCAATTAATTTCGGCTCTGGCGGGTAGGTCAGGGCGAGCGATACCAGCGCTGTATCTTGCACCACGAAGGCGCCGATGCCGTGTTCCATACGTACTATGGTTTTGTTGTTCGCCGCTAGGCGCAGCAGTGCACTGTCATTAACACTTTGAACGTAGCCGCTCTGGGCTGCTGGTACTGGATACCAGGTTCTCTCGTCTAGAGCTTCGAGCATCTGATTTCCGCTTTTATTTGCATCGGGCTCATGATCTATTTTTTTCGGCAGCAACCGATCAATAGACGCGTTGGTCTCCTCCGCGACCGAGGCGATGATGTTGGATGCTTGGATCGACGAGGAAATATGATGAATAAAAAAGATGAGAAGACCAACGCCACCGACCGACATCACCAAGGCAAAGAACACCGCTAGACTTGGCACGAACTCATCTACATCGCCGCTGTCGCGAATGGTGCGTAATATGATCATGCAATAAACAAAAATGCTGGCGAAAGCCCCTAACGTAAATTGCGTCAATTGACTGCGCATGAAATTCCTCAGAATGCGCGAGGTGTACTGACCCGACGCCAACACCAGGGCCAACAGTGTCATTGAGAAGGTGATCCCCATAACCGTCATCATAGAACCAGCCAAGGTGGACAACATCAGGCGCGCACCTGCTGTTCCCACCCCAAATAGCCGTGGCCACTGACTGAGCCGTTGGTTAAAGCTGGCAGAGTCTAGTTCGATCAACACGGCCGCTAAGGCTATGCTGCTGGCAACCATCAGTGACGGCATAAACCAGAAGCTCGAGCGCAGATCGTTCCAAAATTGCCATAACTTATTCATGCGTCCACTTCCCATTTAAATGTGTCGGAGTTACTTTTGCTTTTCTCGAATTTCCGTCTGCGCCGCGCAAAAGCAAACACCGAACACGCCAACGCAGGCGGAGAAATAAATCCAAAGCAGGAACACCACAATGCCACCCAAAGCACCGTAGAGCGCGTTAGAGCTCGAGAAGTTCGCTGCGTAGACTAAGACCAGCAGCTCGCCAAGCAAGATTAGAACCGTCGCGCCCAGCGCTCCGAGCCAGACTTCTGATAATTTTGTGGCCCTGCTCGGTGTCAGCTTGTAAATCATAATCAAACCGTAAAAAAGCACGATGCCCGGTAAGAGATCGAACAC
>JBBKWN010000141.1:0-38585 GCA_037968955.1 Rheinheimera sp.
AGGAGCCTTATTCGCTGGCGATGACCTTGTTAAAAATCGGACTGCATGCTGAACAATTTTGTATTGACGCAATAGATATTAATTCTCAGGTGTTAGCACAGGCGCAAACTGGACTCTTCACCCAGTATTCGTTTCGAAGTAATAATATGCCTGATATTCAACAATTTTTCGAACCGGTGGCATCTTGTTATCGGCTCAAAGCAGAGGTTATCGCTTGTGTTAATTTGCAGTTAGGCAATGTATTTGCGCCAGCTACTTTGCCACTAAAAACTTATGATTTTATTTTTTGTCGCAATTTACTGATCTATTTTGATAAAGAAAAACAAAATATTGCGGTCAATCAACTCCACAAATTGTTAGCTACCGATGGCTTTTTATTTTCAGGTCCGGCTGAAGTCGGTGCATTTGTCAGAGCTGGCCTGACGCAATTGGAGCGGCGGGATTGTTTTGCTTTTGCCAATAGCCCCAAAAAAATACCCGTCAAAACGCAGATAAAACCTAACTCGCAGCGTTCGGCCTTCACGTTAAGCAAAGAGAAATTACCCGCGATTAAAAATGGCTTGGCAGGGCTTCAAAAAAGTATTGTCAAAATGCCAACAGCACCAGCGCAGGCCCTGCGAGGTCGGGTGGCGACGCGCGCAGTGGTAGCTTCGACGCACGAAGAGCTGATCAACCAGATTGAACAATTGTCCAATGCTGGTCAACGACATGAAGCACTGGATCTGTGTCAGCGGGTGCTAAAGGAATTTGGCCCATCGGCACAATTATTCTATTTGTGGGGATTGTTATTTGACAGTTTGGATCAGCAAAGTAATGCTGAAATTTACTACCGAAAAGTGCTCTATCTGCAACCGTTACATCCTGCAGCCCTGAGACAATTAGCCGCGTTGCTGCGTTCAGAGGGGCATACGGCTGCTGCCGCTCTCCTTGAACAACGGATCAAGATTGACAGGACATAAGCATGAACCAACCTGGTGTGACTGAGAATAGCTTAATAAAAATTGATGCCTGTTGGAAATCGCAAGGTATCTTTGGTGATAGAAGTTGCGCGAAACTCGCCTTGCACACACATTGCAGAAACTGCGAAATTTATACTGAAGCGGCGTCAGCACTACGTGATCAATTCTCTTACAACGAACTTTCTCAAGATGACAGGCCACTGGGCAGAAGTCTGCAACAGGGCAGTGCCGAGCCGATGCAGCGGTGCATTATATTCAGATTGGCCAGCCAATGGTTTGCAATTCCAAGTCGGTTTTTATCCGAAGTTAGTTTACCTCTTGCCGTAAGGGCGGTTCCCAATCGCCACAGCACGACTTTACTCGGTGTTACAAGTGTCAAAGGCCAACTTATTCCGTGTATTTCATTGCATCGATTGTTTTCGTTGCCCCAGTCTGAGGTCAATGCCAGTAGTTGCAGAATGCTGGTGTTGCAACACGCCGCAGGGCCTTTTGTGGTGTCGGTGGATCAAATTCTAGAAATCACTCTGTTGGCCCAATCGATTTGGGCGGTTGACAGCCACAATTCCGGTTCGGCTCTGGGGCAAGTGAGTTCGGCAGTAGCGCAGTATAAAAAATTAAATCTGACGCTGCTCAATACCGATGCTCTGTTAACTCGCATGCTGAAGGAGCTGCAATGAGCGATCAATATCAAAATGCCTCGTTAGAGGAACTGTTTTTATTAGAAGCTCAAGCACAAACGCAGATATTGGACCAGGCTTTGATTGCTTTATCCGTGCAACCGAATGACATCGTTCAGCTCGAAGCTTGTATGAGAGCTGCACATTCGCTGAAAGGTGCGGCTCGGTTGGTGCGAATAGAGCCCGCGGTTGCGGTGGCACATGAAATGGAAGAGCTATTAGTTGCGGGATTACGCGGCACCAATCAGCTCAATACCCAGCAAATTAGGTTATTGATGCAGGGGTCTGCGGCACTGCTGACGATCGCAGAAGGGAAAACAATCGCTAACCTTTCGGTTTTAATTAATGCTCTGGCGCAAAAGCCGCTGGGGCCAGAGCCGCTTGGGCCAGAGCAGATTGTCGCCGAGCCTGCCAGTCAACCATTGCCAATGGCTTCAGCGCCGCAACCGCAATTTCAGGCTGAATATCAGACGCTTGAAACTTCCCAAAACACCGAGGAAAATAAAAAAACTGGCGCCATCAGAGTTTCATCAGAGCGCCTTGATTTATTGCTCGATTTAGCCAGCCGCTCGCTGGTTGAATCCAAACATGCTCAACATTTTAACCTTGAATTGCTGCGGATTAAAAAAATGCAGGTACAGGCAAAAAAAATTGTTGAGTCGGTTCGCGACCGGTTAGTTGAACAACAACTTCCTGATTATTTTTCGACAGCGCTCACGGACTTAGGTCAATTGTTGGCCGATGCGAATGCGCAGACCGTGCGAAGTCTGGAGCACTATGATTCCGCTAGTTGGAATACCTTGTTGTTGAATCAAAACTTATACGATGCTGCACTGGCTTGTAGAATGCGGCCATTTAGTGATCTGCTGACCGGTAAGTCTCGGATGGTTTTTGATTTGGGCACACGTTTAAGTAAGAAGGTTCAGCTGTTAGTCGAAGGTGAGCATACGTCTGTCGATAGAGAAATGCTGGACCGCTTGGAAGCCCCGTTACTACATTTATTAAGAAATGCCGTCGATCACGGTATCGAAACTCCAGCAGAACGTCGCGCCAGTGGTAAAGCTGAACTTGCGACGATCCGGCTAACAGCTTGGCATGCTTCAGGGTATCTGCACCTGGAAATGAGTGATGACGGTCGTGGTATCAGCACTGAAAAAATTAAATCGCGGGTGTTATCAAAACATCTGGCAACGTCCGAAGCCTTGGCGCAAATGGATGAACAAGAGCTCCTCGCATTTTTGTTTTTACCGGACTTTAGTTTGGCGCAACAAGTTAATGATATTTCAGGTCGTGGTGTAGGTCTCGATGCGGTTCAGCACGCTATCAAAGCGCTTGGTGGTCGTATTGAATTGCTCAATAGCCCAGGCATCGGCTGCAGTTTTCTATTCAGGTTGCCGGTCACGGTGTCCGTGATCCGTTGTGTGGTGGTTGAAGTGGCTGCTGAAATTTATGCCGTGCCGTTACATCGTATTGAAACGATGTTTCGGCTGCAGCAGGATGAATTAGTGACTGTCGAGGGGCGGCCGCATTTTTGGTTAAATAAAGAGGCCGTGGGATTGTTGCGGTTGTCGCAATTACTAGAACTCACACCAGGCACGGCCGATTCACAGGGACTCGGTGTGTTGGTGTTTCAAGAACAAGGTCACAAAATAGGCTTAGCGGTAGAGAAACTTCTTGGCGAACAAAGTTTGGTGGTGATGCATATGGATCAGCGATTTGGGCGTTTGTCGGCCGTGATGGCTGGGGCGGTCTTGGCCGATGGTGCTCCAACGCTGATCCTTGATGTGGATGATCTACTTGCCAAGGCGCACACTGTGCTCAAGCAGGGCCAAGTCAATAATTTTACTGCGCTGCATAGCGAAGTTGTGACCAAAAAAATTCTGGTGGTGGACGATTCGCTGACAGTGCGAGAATTAGAGCGCAAATTACTTAGTAATAGAGGGTATCAGGTCAAAGTTGCGGTAGATGGACTTGAAGGGTGGGCGATGCTAAAAGCCGAACAATTCGATTTACTAGTTACGGATATAGATATGCCAAAAATGGATGGAATTGAGTTAGTGCAATTGGTGCGTGCCGATCTTCGTTTGCATCGTCTCTCGGTTATTGTGGTGTCATATAAAGACCGAGAAGAAGACAAAAATAAAGGTCTGGAAGCCGGAGCAGATTATTATCTGGCAAAATCCAGCTTCCATGATGAGACGCTGCTTGAAGCCGTGCAAATGCTCATTGGAGCGCCGTAGCGATGCATTTGGGGCTACTACAGATCAAACAGGATGACATTTCCTGGCTCAAGCAGGTTTTGGCGGAAAAGTGTCACATCGTTTGGCAGGCGAAGGATGTTGCTCAGGCGTTAGGGCATCAACATTCCAAACCCGCTGGATTGGTTTTAGTTCAGCTTAGTAGTGAAGGCGTTACGCCAGATTTCCAGCTGTTATTGGCGGGCTTGGCTTGCCCGGTGGTCCTATTTTCGACAGACAGTTTAAATCATACAAAAACTGTATTTACCGCTTTGGGCGCGGGTGTTCATGACTATGTACAACTGCATGGCCATAGTTCAGCCTCTGCGGCTTTATTGCTGAAAAAAATTAAGCAACAATCTGTGCTTCACCCTGAAATGGAACTTGCGGTCGAGCATGGGCCTTTGCCGCTCACCCTTGTTGCCATCGGCGCGTCCACCGGCGGCCCCGCGTCGTTAAATGAACTGATTAAAGCACTACCGCAAAATGTGAATGCCGCGTTTGTCATTATTCAGCATATGGACGGGCGTTTTAGCCCTGGCTTGGCGGATTGGCTGCAACAATCAGCTCGGCTCAAGGTTAAACTTGTTGAGCACAAAGAGAAAGCCGTGGCGGGAGTGGTTTATATTGCCGGATCGGACCTGCACCTGCAAATTTCAGCCGAAGGCCGTTTGCTTTATGTCGAAGATCCAAAGGACAGTTTGTTTCGGCCATCTATTGATGTCTTTTTTACCAGTTTGTCCAAAAATTGGCGCGGAGCCGCTATTGGGATCCTGCTCACGGGTATGGGGCAAGACGGCGCGCAAGGTATGAAGCTGATGAAAGACAAAGGCTGGCATACGATAGCGCAAGATCAAGCAAGTAGCGCGGTGTACGGTATGCCAAAGGCGGCGGTATTGTTGCATGCGGTGACTGAGGTTTTACCTCTAAACAGCATCGCCGCACGGCTTATTAGTCTGTGCCATAATTTGTACCATAAATAAAAGAAGGACAGTACTTTGCCAACAGATCCGATGTTCATAACTACAGGGCGAGATCAGTCCGCCAGAGCCATGGTGTTGCTTGTTGATGATCAAGCCTTTGTTGGTGAAGTCATCCGCCGTATTTTGTTGGTAGACGACGCCATCGATTTTCACTTCTGCTCTGACGCCGATAAAGCCATCGAAATGGCATTAACGATTAAACCAACTGTTATTTTACAAGACTTGGTGATGCCCGGTGTCAATGGCTTGGACTTAGTCAAACAATATAAAGCGCATGAACGGCTGATGGATCTGCCGATTATTGTGCTGTCGGCCAAAGATGACCCAGCAGTTAAAAGTCAGGCCTTTGAAGCGGGGGCCAATGATTATTTAGTGAAGTTGCCCGACGCGATAGAGCTGATCGCCAGGATCCGGTATCACTCTAAAGCTTTTAATGCCCTTCGTCAGCGCGACGAAATTTACCGTGCTTTACGTACCAGTCAGCAGCAGTTACAGGAAAGTAATCTGGCACTGGAAAAATTGATGCGCACTGATGCGCTGACAGAACTGGCGAATAGGCGCCATTTTGACGAGACCTTGGCTACAGAATGGAAAAGGGCGGCGCGAGAACATACAAATTTGTCGTTGTTGATGATTGATGTCGATTATTTTAAGGCTTTTAATGATTCTTTTGGCCACGTCGAGGGCGATTATACGCTACAAAAAGTCGCAAAAGTGATTCAAAAAAATTGTGAGCGAGCTGGTGATTTAGCCGCACGTTATGGCGGTGAAGAGTTTGCCGTCATTTTTCCGAATACCGATCTTGCAGGAGCGATCCAATTGGCAGACAAAATTCGTCTTGCCATTCAACAGCTTGCAATTCCTCATAACACACCAACCAAGGATTCGGTCGTGACCGTATCTATCGGGGTTGCAAGCACTTTTCCGAAAACTTCAGTGGACTGCATCGGTCTTGTGGAATGGGCCGACAATGCCTTGTATCAAGGAAAACACCATGGCAGGAATATTGTGAAGTACCATAGCCCGCCGGCAGCCCTTGAATAAAACGAGCCAAAGAGCATTTCAAACCAGCGCGGTCATGCCCATATGTTAACGGCTGTCCGCGATGGCCATCATCTATCCTAGGTTAGTTTAGCAGCCTTCGAGCATCACTTGCTGCTGCCGGTACGGGACAACTTTTTATAGCGCTGCTATTTTGTTTTTTCATTTAAGTAACACAGTCACCCGCAGTTTCAGTTCATGTTAATTGCACGATATGACGAGCCGATACGTCGCCTGATTCAGTTATTGCTAATTAAATAAATTCGTTCTAAGCTGCGTGCCCTTTTTATTTTCGTTGTTTTGCTGGTTTTTTGAGCTGTTGATTTTATTGCGCTCGCTGCTTGATGCTGCTGAGCTATGGTTAATAACAGACTCTGTGCTCCGTCAATTGATGGGGGATGAAATCAGATCCCCTGTCTGAGGTAGAAAAATGACAAAAGCAATCATTCTGGTGTTGGACAGTTTTGGTATTGGTAGTGCGCCAGACGCTGACAAATTTGGCGACAGCGGTGCCAATACTTTTAATAGTATTGCCCGGGCATTTGCCAATGCTAAAGGCCGCCAACTTGAATTACCCAATCTCGCGAGATTGGGTTTAGTCAAAGCCGCTTTTACTGCTTCATCTGAAATAGCGGCGGTGGTTGACCATGAACCTGCTGCTGGCGCTTATGGTTGTGCTGCCGAGCTTTCCAGTGGCAAAGACACACCAAGTGGTCACTGGGAAATCGCCGGGGTGCCGGTGTTATTTGATTGGGGTTATTTTCACGCTAAGCAGCATAGTTTTCCACAAGAGCTGATTGCTGAGCTTTGTCGGCGTGCCGGTGTGGCTGGTATTTTAGGCAATTGCCATGCGTCTGGCACTGATATTTTGGTCAAACTCGGTGATGAGCATGTGCAAACAGGTTTACCCATTTGTTATACCTCTGCCGATAGTGTGTTTCAAATTGCTGCGCACGAGCAACATTTTGGCCTTGACCGACTGTATAAGCTTTGTGAAATAGCCCGCGAATTATTAGATCCGTACAATATCGGCCGCGTCATTGCCCGGCCATTTTTGGGTGATCGGCCAGATAATTATGCTCGCACCGGTAATCGCCGTGATTATTCGGTGTTACCACCAGCACCAACCTTATTGGATAAACTGACTGAAAGTGGTGGCACTGTGATCAGCATCGGCAAAATTGCTGATATTTATGCGCATCAAGGCATAACCAAAGCAGTGAAGGCTAATGGCCTCGCTGCATTGGTGGATACCACACTACAAGAATATGCTGCAGCACCCGATCGCAGTTTAATTTTTACCAATCTCGTCGACTTTGATCAGAATTACGGCCATCGCCGTGATGCCATTGGCTATGGCGAAGCGCTGGAGTATTTTGACAGCCGCTTGCCCGAGATAACTGCCGTGCTGGGACCAGATTCAGTGCTCCTGATGACCGCGGATCACGGTTGTGATCCGACCTGGGTTGGTACCGAGCATACCCGTGAGTATGTACCGGTGTTATTCAGTGGTCCTAAAGTTGCCCCAGTAAACCTTGGGGAGCGGCAGACATTCGCGGATATGGGTCAGACACTGGCCGAATTTTTTGGCTTGGCACCACTGGCTTATGGCGAGTCGTTCTTAAGCCAAACTCAGCTTAAAAAATAATGCTTTCAAATTTAATGATTTTAAATTTAACGAGAAGAGACTTTAGATGACAACTCCTCATATTCATGCCGATGTAGGCGCTTTTGCTGAAACAGTATTAATGCCAGGTGATCCACTGCGCGCAAAACACATTGCAGATACATTTTTAACGGACGTGGTGTGCGTGAATACCGTGCGCAATATGTATGGTTTCACTGGTAAATATCAGGGCAAACCAGTGAGCGTGATGGGATCGGGCATGGGCGTGCCGTCGATGTCTATTTATGCCACCGAGCTGGTGAAGTTTTATGGTGTAAAAAATATTATCCGTATTGGTTCTTGTGGCGGTTTACCGTTATCAGTCAAGGTCCGCGAAGTTGTGGTTGCAATGGGTGCCAGTACGGACTCTGCGGTAAATCGCAACCGTTTACAGGGAATGGACTTTGCGGCACTGGCGAGCTTTGATTTATTAGAGCGTGCAGTTGCGGCGGCTCGCGCCAAAAATATCGGTGTTAAAGTCGGTAACGTATTCACTTCGGATTTGTTTTATAACCCAGATGCGCAGCTGTTTGATACGCTTGAAAAATATGGCATTTTGGGTGTTGAGATGGAAGCCGCCGGTTTATATGGCGTAGCGGCCGAATATGGCATTAATGCCTTGGCGATTATGACGGTCTCTGATCACATCCGGACCGGTGAGTCATTAAGCCCAGATGAGCGTCAAACCAGTTTTAATGAAATGGTTGAAATTGCCTTAGCCTTGGCATAACCGGAGGATCTGCATGTCATTAACCACCAACAAAATGTTTTATGTATCTTGGGAAGCGTTTCATCGTGCGACCAAAGAATTGGCGAAAATGTGTTTGCCCGGTGAGTTCGACAGCATTGTTGCAGTCAGCCGAGGTGGTTTAGTTCCTGCCGCTATTCTGGCCCGTGAATTAAACATTCGTGTCGTCGACAGTATTTGTGTTTCAAGTTACGATCACGATCAGCAGCGTGAGCTGAAAATCCTCAAAGATGCTGCGTTAAAAGACAGTGCTAAATTATTGATTGTTGATGATTTAGTCGATACCGGTGAGACCGCCAAGGTATTGCGGGAACATTTTCCGCTAGCTTGTTTTGTCACGGTGTATGCTAAGCCGCAGGGCAAACCGTTGGTTGATAAATATGTCACCGATATTGAACAAGATACTTGGATCCAACTGCCTTGGGATATGGAACTGACTTATAGCGCGCCCTTGGCCGAACAGTAAGGTTAACAGTAATATTAACCACGGTATTTTCCCTGCAGTAAAGCAACGCGCACGAATTCGCGGCCGTAGTTCAAATTTTGTGGCAAAAGCACCGAATAAAGTCAGTCGTAAAAAAAGCAGCCTCGGCTGCTTTTTTATTTTGACAATGCATCGAGCCCGTTCAAGACGAGCAAGCCAGTTAAGGCATTTGCAGTGTCACCCACACCAAGCGATGATCCGAGCTCGCGCCACGACTATTGACCACTTCATGCATTGCTTCACTAGGGGCTGGCCAGAATACACCACTGCGTAAGTAGGTGAGGCCCGTTTTTGCGGGCAGCACGTAATCTGCCCGCATGCGCCAACCTGCGGTATGCTGCGCTGCGTTCGGATTGTCTGGCGTATGTAACGCACCACCAATGCTTTGGGGGGCAAATTTGTCGTTCACCAACGGATGTGTTACGAGTGCTTGAATGGCATCACGAAAAGAATCACCTTCGACTGGTGAGGAATTAAGATCTCCGACAATCACAAAGGGTTGTTTGGTTTGATAGCCACCAGTTCTGCCTTGATCATCAACCATATATGTTTTGCCCGATAAATAATCGACCCAGAATTTCACTTCATCATGGTTGCGGTTGCCGTTGCGGTTTTCCGGGCCATCAAACACCGGAGGTGTCGGGTGGCTGGCCAGAATATGCAGCGTTTTACCGTTGATGGTCACTGGTACATCCCAATGCGACTTGCTGGAGAGTGGCATTTGCTGCCAGGCTTCTGCACTAAACCAGGGGCTGCCATCGGCTTGGCGGGTGACTTTATGATCCGGTAAGTCTTTCCATTTAAAGTGCTGAAAAGTACGGGCATTTTCCTGGTCAATTGGGAATTTGGATAATAAAACCATGCCATATTGCCCCGGATATTTGCCAAAACCCCAAGCGTCCTCACCCGGTGTATTCACCAGACCGTCGTTATTTAAATCAAAACCACTGGGCTGACCGGTATTCACCGTACTGTAGTAGTGGTATGGGTACAGCTGTGGCGTGCCACCTTGTTGCGGCTTGGCCAAGAAGTTGTCGAGAAATAACTGCACGCCTTTGGCGGGATCGGCAATGTAATCAAACTCGTTGAGTAAAATAATATCCGGTTTTACTTGCTGAATAATTGCGGCAATATTGCGAATTTGCGGATTTTTGCCTTGTGCTAGTAAAGTGGCTAGGACTTGCGGCCCAACGGCTTCGCCCTTAGCAACATAATTTTCCGCTTCCATACTGACATTAAAAGTGGCGATCGTGAGTTCAGTGGCTGTCACCGAATAACCTCCAAACAAACATGGGAGTAGAGCCAGCATTGTGGCAGTGTGCTTCATAAATAGGTTCCAAACTTTTTAGTGACGACAATTTATACATTGAGCATAACCAGAGTAACAGTTATACCCCACATATATTGCAAATAGGCGGCTAGATTGCTGATTTTAGCAACAAATTTAAGCGAAAATTTAGGCAAACTTAATTAGGTAGCCTGCATATTTCAGGTCTGATATGTTACACTCGTTTGACAACAAGCCGGTTGACCATAAACTCAAAGGTTAGTTCATCTGAACTTAGAAATATTTAAGGTCAATTGCTAATGTAAGAAAAACGTAATGTTACTGCGTTAAGCTTGTCTACCAAATTTAAAAAGAAGATTTGGCTCTAATCAGGGTTCGATAAAACCTACAACTACCGGGTGAAAACAGATATGAAAATGAGACATATTGCTATGGCCGTTGCCGTGGCGTTGAGTTCAAGCTATGCGATGGCTGATACTTCATCAGCAGTTCGTGGTCGGATTTCAAACCCTGAAGGCGCTCCAGCCGCAGGCACAAAAGTAGTCATTCTGCACGTGCCTTCAGGCACCAGCCGGACAGTCATCACCAACGAAGGCGGTAGCTTTGTAGCTTCAGGCTTACGTGTTGGCGGGCCTTATAAAATTATCGTTGACTCAGATACCTATGCCGATCAAACAGTTGAAGATATTTATCTGCAATTAGGTGACACTTTCCAGTTAAATAAACAGTTGCAAGTTGAAAACGTTGAACGTATCGCAGTGACTGGCGCGGTGATTGCAAGCGGTTCAAATGGCAGCAGCAGCTATTATGGCGAGCAAGACATTAAAAATGCCGCCAGCTTAAACAACGATTTAAAAGACATCGTGAAGAATAACCCGTTAGCTGTACTTTCAGCGAAAGACGGTGAATTAAGCGTTGCCGGTACGAACCCACGCTTTAATAGTATCAGCGTTGATGGTATTGCCCAGAACGACGATTTTGGTTTGAATGCCAATGGTTACCCTACGACGCGTTCACCGATTTCGTTTGATGCCATTGATCAAATCACTGTCGATGTTTCACCTTTTAACGCCAAAGATGGCGGTTTCCAAGGCGGTAAAATCAATGCAGTCACTAAATCAGGTGGCAATGATTTATTTGGTTCATTTAAATATGAAATCAAAAATGACAGTTTAGCTGGTACACCGGAAAACCGTTTTGCCGCAACAGCAGCAAATCCGAAAGGTGAAGTACCGTTAGAGTATGAAAATACAAACTGGGCTGCCACTTTAGGTGGTGCTGTTGTTCAAGATAAACTGTTTTACTTTGTTTCTGCAGAACAATATGACGCAACACCTCCGTTAGAGTGGGGCCCATCAGGTGCCGGTTTATCTAACGCTTCGTTAGTGACTCAAGCACAAGTTGACCAAGTTGCTGGTATTGCTAAAACTGTCTATGGTGTTGACGCGGGTGACTGGAATGTGACTCCAGAGGAAACCGACGAAAAGTTACTGATCAAACTTGATTGGAACATCTCTGACGAACAACGTGCTGCTTATACCTATCAGTACAATAAAGGCAATCAGACGCAAGGCAACAACTCTTCTTCTACCACAATGCGTTTGTCATCAAACTGGTACAACAAAGAAGAAACGTTGAATAACCATGCCTTTAAATTATATTCAGATTGGAACTCAGATTTTTCTACGCAGTTAAGCGCCACTTATATGGACGTCGCCACTGTTCAAAAATCATTGTCTGATTTTGGTGATGTGTCAGTGATTGTGCCACGGTTTGGTGGTACAGCAACACAAACATCTACGATTGCGCTTGGTAGCGATTTATCACGTCATTCAAATGACCTGAAAAAGAAAACCTGGATTTTAGCCGCAGACGGCGACTATCTGATGGACGATCACCGCATTAGCTTCGGTTATCAGTTCAAGCGTCTGGATATTTTCAACTTGTTCCTGCAGCGTACTAAAGGTCAATATACCTTCAATAGCATCGCAAACTTCCAAAATCAAATCGCCAATATTCGTTACCAAAATGCGATTAGTCATAATCCAAATGATGCAGCAGCAGCCTTCGTTCGTGACGAGCATGCGTTGTATGCTAACGATGAGTGGGCAGCGACTGACGATTTGACGGTAAACTATGGTTTACGTTATGAGCGTTTAGCATCCAGCGATGTGCCAGCATTTAATCAGTTCTCATTTAACCGTACTGGTTACAGAAATGACGAAAACTTAGATGGCATTGATATCTTCCTGCCGCGCGTTGGCTTTAAATACAATGCCACTGACGATTTAGTCGTTCGTGGTGGTGCCGGTCGTTTCTCTGGTGGTCAACCAACAGTTTGGATTTCAAACAGCTATTCAAACGTGGGTATCGGTACTGGCGACCGTACTTTAAGCAATTTGACCGGCGTCAAGCTTGACCAAATTCCTCAAGCGTTAAAAGATGCTGTGGCAGGTGTGACGACCGGTGGTAACACTAATCTGGTTGATCCTAACTACAACCTGCCTTCAGATTGGCGCTTCCAGTTAGCGGCAGACTACGTATTTAGCCTGCCAGTGATTGGTGATGACATCAACTGGACCACAGAGCTGTTGTACGTTAAGAAAGAAAACAGCTCAGTGTGGCAAGATGTGGGTATTCTGGACTCCCAGCAAGTTGGTACAACTCCAGATGGCCAGCGTAAAGTTTATAATCACCCGAATGATGCGGTTGATATTATGCTAACGAATGCTGAAAACGATGGTCGTTCGAAAATTTTCAGCACCATGCTGAGTAAGAACTGGGACACTGGTATCAGTGTCACGACGTCATACACCAATCAGGACATTACTGAAGGTGCACCGGCGACAAGTTCAACTGCCGGTAGTAACTTTGGTAACAACCCGGTGATTAACCGTAACGACTTATACCTTGGTCGTTCTACCTTCGAAACAGAGCATCGTTTTGTGGTGAACTTTGGTTATTCAACTGAGCTGTTCTCAGGTTATGAAACAAACGTAAACATGTTCTTTGAGCGCCGTTCAGGTAAGCCGTTGAACTATGTGTTGGGCAACTCAGACTCGAGCAGCAGCAATCCTGCACTGAACCCATACTTGCGTTTAAGCCCAGGTACGACCAACTCGTATTTTGTGCCGTTCATTCCAGTGAAGGGTGACTACAGCGTTGTTAAGTTTGCGAATGCCACGACAGAAGCTCAATTTTGGGATCGCGTTACGCAGTTAGGTTTAGATAAGTATCAGGGTCAGTACCTGCCAAAAGGTCCTGCGACTACGCCTTGGGTAACTACTTTAGATCTGTCTTTGCGTCAGGAATTACCTGGCTTCTACGAAGGTCATAAAGGTGAAGTTTATCTGAACGTTGAAAACTTCTTAAACCTGCTTGATAGCAGCAAAGGCAAGATCTACGGTGATGATTTTGGTGACCAACAACTGGCCAACTTCACATTGGATCCGGCAACAAACCAATATATCTACAGCAACGTGACGTCGAACCAGTATAACTGGGACAAGTTCTACACAGAAAAATCAACTTGGCGGATGAAGTTGGGCGTAAGCTACAACTTCTAATTCAACCACGAGTGTTGTAGTAAAACGCCAGTCAATGACTGGCGTTTTTTTTTGAGGTCAATTTAACTCGCCAGCCATTCAAAATATTTCTAGCAGCCATGGCGATTAGTTTGCTATTTGCGTGGCGACTTTTAGCGATAAATGTCTAAAAATGTTCGATGAGTTGGCATTTGCAAACATTTGTTATTTCTAATTGCCGCTAAATTGGCGATAATTAACGGTCTTTACCTTATATAAGAATCGAACCGTGGCCAAACCTACTATTATTGCCATTGCCGGCGCTTCAGCGTCTGGCAAAAGCCTTTTCGCTTCTACTGTTTACCAAGAACTGGTTGCTGAATTTGGCGGGGAGCGCATTTCTGTATTGGCAGAAGATGCCTACTATCGCAACCAAGACCATCTGTCGATGGAACAGCGAGTACTCACCAACTACGACCATCCTGCGGCTTTTGAGCATGAATTGTTGGCGGCACATCTGCAGCAATTGCGTGATGGGCAGTCGGTAGAAATGCCACAATATTGTTATAAAACCCACACCCGCAAAAGCGAAACCATAAAAGTTCAGCCGGCCAAAGTGATTCTGGTCGAAGGTATTTTGTTGCTGACCGATCCACGGTTACGCGAGCAATTTAATATCACCGTGTTTATGGATACACCGCTGGATGTGTGTTTGCTACGCCGTATCAAACGCGATTTGGAAGACCGTGGCCGGACTTTAACTTCGATTGCCGAACAATATGAAAACTATGTGCGGCCCGCATTTTTTGAATTTATTTCCCCCTCAAAACAATATGCCGATTTGGTGGTGACGCGGGGCGGTAAAAACGAAATTGCTATTGATATCATGAAAGCCAAAATTCGGGCTTTATTGGCATAAACGGTATCGGGTTATTTTCGGTCGACGCTCTGGTTGTTTTGGCTATTCGCGCGATTAAAATGTAACATTTTATTCAACATGATTTCCCTTCACAATGCCGGTTTTATACCGGCATTTATTTTTTAAACTGTTGAATTTAATCAGTTAATTTCATATTTTTTTTTGCTTAAGTTGCCGTTGATTTAGCCTCTTTTCAAGCCAATCTTTTCTGTTATAATCGAGCGGCAAAACTTCAAGTTTAGACAACCCCAGACAAGCAATCACCAGGCAAAGCACACTTGTTTTGACCCTCCCGCTTCGAAACTGTAACTACTTGATCTTTTGGTGCTACCCTAGGAATTCGGCATCACTAGAACAATAATTCTGCAGCCAATGCGGACCAAGATCCAAGGAAAATCAATATGATGAGTTTAGTTGGCATCTTTGCCATCTTATTAGTCGCCTATTTGGCGTCTGCGCATAAAAGTCAGATTAAATGGCGCACTGTCGGTGGCGCTTTTGCCATTCAAATGGTTATCGGTGCTTTTGTGTTGTACATACCCTTTGGCAAAGATGTGCTGCTTAGTGTGTCAGCCACTGTCAGCAATGTGATCCAATATGCTAATGAAGGTATCAAATTTTTATTCGGTGATATGGGACGATTTGTATTCGCCATCAATGTACTGACCGTCATTATTTTCTTCTCGTCTTTAATTGCTGTGCTGTATCACATCGGTGTGATGAAATTTGTCATCGGCATCATCGGTGGTGGTTTGCAGAAATTACTTGGCACCAGCCGGCCGGAATCGATGAGTGCGGCAGGCAACATTTTTGTCGGCCAAACTGAAGCGCCATTGATCGTAAAGCCATTTATTCCAACGATGACCCGCTCTGAATTGTTTGCAGTGATGGTTGGTGGGCTGGCTTCGGTTGCGGGCTCGGTGCTGGCGGGTTACGCCTTATTGGGTATTGAGATGAAATACCTGATCGCTGCTAGCTTTATGGCCGCACCCGGTGGTTTGTTGATGGCTAAAATGTTGATCCCGGAAACTGAACAGCCGAAAAACGATTTGACTGAAATTGCCCATGTTGAAAAAAGCACCAATGTGATTGACGCCGCCGCTTCCGGTGCCGCCAGTGGTTTAATGCTGGCACTGAACGTTGGCGCCATGTTACTGGCATTTGTTGGTTTGATTGCTTTAATTAATGGCATTGTCGGCTGGGCCGGCACCTTAGTTGGCATGGAGGGGTTAACCCTGCAGCTTATCTTTGGGTATGTATTCCAACCATTGGCTTTTATCTTAGGCGTGAGCTGGGAAGAAGCGCGGTTAGCCGGTAGTTTTATCGGACAAAAATTAGTGATTAACGAATTCGTGGCTTACCTGGACTTCGTCAAGTATGTACAGGAAGGCAAGCTCTCTGAGCACACGCAAATTATCGTAACCTTTGCGTTATGTGGCTTTGCAAATTTCTCGTCGATTGCCATCTTGTTAGGTGGTCTTGGTAGCATGGCGCCAAGTCGTCGGCCAGACATTGCACAGCTGGGTTTAAAAGCTCTGTTTGCAGCGACATTAGCGAATTTAATGTCGGCGGCAATTGCAGGTTTTTTCTTCTCTCTAAGCTAAGAAACAGGTCTATTTTATGACTCAACAACAAGTACCAACTTTAGATATCAGACGGTTTGCCACCGACAAAGACAACTTTGTTGCCGAAATTGGCAAGGCCTACACTGAGTTTGGATTCTGCGGCATTAGTGGCCACGGCATTTCGGACGAAGTAGTCGCCAAAACCTATCAAGTGATTAAGCAATTTTTCGCTTTACCGACTGAAGTCAAAACGCAGTACCATCAGCCGGGTCAGGGCGGTGCGCGCGGTTATACCGCCATTGGTGTTGAGAAAGCCAAAGATAGCAAACATCCAGATCTAAAAGAGTTTTGGCATGTTGGCCGCGAACTGGTTGGCCCGGCACCCCATCCAAGTTTGTATCCAAACGTGTGGCCTGCAGAAGTACCTGAATTTAAGCAAGCAACCTACGCCTTGTACGAAGCGTTGCAAAATTTAGGCTGTCAGGTGCTGGAAGCTTTAGCCTTGTTCTTAAAACAAGATCAAAGTTATTTCGCCAATAAAGTGAGCTACGGCAACTCTATTTTAAGACCTATTCATTACCCACCGATTGCGGACACTTCGACTTTGTCGATCCGCGCCGGTCAGCACGAAGATATTAACCTCATCACGTTGCTGGTGGGTTCGCACGAATCTGGTTTAGAAATATTGCGCCGTGATGGCAGCTGGTTACCAGTGACCACCATCGAAGGCACTATTGTGGTAAATATTGGCGATATGTTGCAGCGCCTGACAAATCATTTGTTGCCGTCGACAACGCACCGCGTCGTCAATCCAGCAGGTGCTGCGGCTGGCCAACCCCGTTTTTCAATTCCATTTTTTATGCATCCAAACCCAGATTATGTCATTGAAACGTTGGAGTCTTGCATTAGTCCAAGTAATCCAAATCGCTACCCAGAGCCAATCAATTCCAATGATTATCTGATGCAGCGGTTGGAAGAAATTGGCTTGCTGAAAAAAGCTAAGTACTAATATTCCAAGCAAGCTACAGCAGCAATAGGCAAGTAAATTTGCTGGTAAAAAAACAGGCCAACCGAAGCTTCGGTCGGCCTGTTTTGTTTTCGGTTAAACGCTTGTTTAAATTGTTGATCATTTAAACAATCAGCCAACAAATAACGTGATTTTTGCATTCTCAGGTTGACGGCATCGCAGGCGCCGCATAATATGCACGGCGTCGGCGGCATATGCCTCGGTGGTGGAATTGGTAGACACACTAGCTTCAGGTGTTAGCGCTTCGCGGCGTGGGGGTTCGAGTCCCCCCCTAGGCACCAAATGAACCAGCTTTTAAGCTGGTTTTTTTGTCTTTAAAATGTGTTCAAACACTGCGTTTTACCCGCAAATCACTGCTGATGCTCGCTCTGTTCATGCCCATACTGTAGATGGTATTTTATGGTCAACTACATCATCGGTATTTACCAGCCCGCTCAACGAATGTCCTGAATTAAGTCCAGTTTGTAAAGTTTTGTGACAACTCAATCATGCTGTTATGCGGCCGAAATGCCAGCAGCGGTGTACACTCAATCTGAATGGTTTCAGATTGAGGTGATGTATGAACCGTAAATTCTCTCGTCCAACCTTTGTTATTCCGCTATTACTGACGCTATCCACAACCCTCGTCGCAGGGTGTCAAAATTTGGCAAACCAGCCACCGGATATTTCGTATCATAAAAATCTGTTCTTAGATGAACAATTTGTCGAACCAGCCACCGCGATTGAAACGCCAGAGCAAATTTTTGCGGTCCCTGACGAAGTGGTCAAAGAATTGCGGCGACAGGTGTTGGCCTATGCTGATGCTAAAGATCGGAATATGGCGTTGCTCAAATTTATTTTTAATGACAGTAGTGATGTGCTGGAATACGTCAATAGTGCGACGCTGATCGCCAGTGAAACGTTACAAAAACGGCAAGCCAATTGTTTATCGCTCACGATTCTGGCCTACAGTTTGGCGAATTCATTAGGGTTTAATACTCAGTTTCAAGACGTTGACGTACCTGAGTATTGGATCACTCGTTCGGGTAATAGCATGCTCAACGGTCACGTCAATTTAGTCGTCAATCCTGATACGAGTCCACGCGGACTTGAAAATATTGTCTATCGCCAGAGCAGCTATCTGATTGATTTTGATCGAGTGCCATCGCGCTCAAAACTTAAAACCACAGAAGTCACGCGTCATGCCATTATTTCGATGTTTTATAACAACAAAGCTGCCGATGCGATGCTGTCGCAAAACTATGACGTTGCCTATCAGTATTTAAAAGCCGCTATCCGTTTTGCCCCTGAAATGCCCGGCAACTGGAATAATTTGGCGGTGTTATATCGCCATAAAACAATTTTTGCGGTGGCGGAAAAAGTGTATTTGCATAGCTTGGCATTAGAGCCAAATCATTCAAATACCATGTCAAATTTGGCAATGTTGTACCAGTTAACCGGACGGCATCAGCAAGCCGCAGCATTAGAGAATAAAGTAGAAAAAAAACGCTTGTCGAACCCTTTTTACTTTGTGATGCTGGGCAACGAAGCGTTTGAACGGCAAGATGCTGATAGTGCGCTTAGGTATTATCGGCAGAGCCTCAAGCTGCAACCGAATACCCCTGAGGCGTTGTTTGGAATGGCACGTGGCTATTTACTCAAAGGTGATTTAATCGCAGCGTCGCGTTATTTGCACTCTGCGAAAAAATACGTCGAACCGGGTCCTGAGCGTCGCCGTTATCAGTCGAAATTGGATTTAATAAATGCCATCGCCAATCAGGCCTAACCAACGAAGTCGAACGATACTGACGCTGGGTGGGTCTTTGTATAAGCAAAGTCCGCGGTCTGTTCGCGCACGGCTATTTGGGTTTTGGTATCTGATGCTGCTGCTCGTCGCGCTACCGGCTCAGGCCAGCGAGCAACTATTGACGCAGGCATGGCAAGATTTGCAGCAGTTGTCAGCCGACGAGATGGCTGGACGTTACCCGGGTACGGCCGGGCATCAGCGGGCGCAACAATATATTGTGCAACGTTTTAGACAGCTAAAACTACAGCCAATGTTGGCTGATTATCAACAACCGTTTGCGTTTAAACATGGCTTTTTTAAGCAGGCGAAAGGGGTCAATCTGGTCGCGCAGCTGACTGGCTGCCGTCATCCGCAGTCATATATTGTGATTACCGCACATTACGATCACTTAGCAATATCGGGTGGCAAAGTATTTAATGGCGCTGATGATAACGCTTCCGGTGTCGCGGGCCTGCTGTTTCTGGCTGGTCAATTAGCTCAAACCTGCCCAGCGTATTCGTATATTTTTATCGCAACGGACGCCGAAGAGCACGGACTCGATGGTGCTAAAGCTTGGCTTGCTGATCCACCAGTGCCGGTTACACAGCAGTTGCTGAATATTAATCTGGATATGATTAGCCGTGGCGAAAGTCGCCAGCGGTTGTACTTGGCTGGCAAGCGCAGTTTACCCACGCTACGCACCCTTGCTGACAAGCAACATGGCAAAGTGAAATTGGTATTAGGGCATGATAGCCGTAGCAGGGTAGGCGCCGCGCAAAGCTCGGGGCAAGTGGATTGGTCAAATGCGAGTGATCATGCGCTCTTTCGGCGAGCGGGTATGCCATATATGTATTTTGGCGTTGACGTGCACCGAGATTACCACACGCCAGACGACGACTGGCACCGTATTGATCAAGCGTTTTTTCAAAGTTCGCTGCAGTTAATTCACAGCGCGGTGCGCTGGGCCGACACGCAGCCGCCGGCCATATTTCTACAAGCAAGACGGTAAGTGAGTGCTCTTGACGGAACTGGCAATACTTACTCGCGCAATACTTAATCGGGCAATACTTAATCGGGCAATACTTTCTCGCGCAATACTTACTCTGGCAATACTTAATCGCGCAATACTTAATCGGGCAATACTTAATCGCGCAATACTCAGTCAGGCAATACTTAATCAGGCCATACTTAATAAAGTTGCGCCTTATCGCTTCATAGTCAGCGTCAATTGGTACTTTATTGAGGATGTAAAATTGGCTGCCCGTATCGTTTTTTCACATTCAAAGCTTTTCTATTTGGATCAATAATTCAGATGCTTTTAACCGAATGGCCTGCTGTTGAGCTTGCTCTTTACGTCGCCATTGTCGGTACGCCAGTTGTAGTCGGGCATTCTGACTGAGTTTTTCTTCGTTGCGCACCAGAAAGTCCCAGTACAACGCATTAAACGGACAAGCGCGTTCGCCGATGGTTTCTTTGACCTGATAATGGCAGCTGCTGCAGTAGTTGCTCATTCGTTGAATGTAGTTGCCGCTGGCAGCATAGGGTTTTGAGGCTAAGATACCGCCATCGGCAAATAATGCCATGCCAAGGGTGTTTGGCAGCTCAACCCATTCAAAGGCATCGGCATAAACTGCCAGATACCAGTCAGTCACCTCGTTCACTGATAGACCGGCCAGCAGCGCAAAATTGCCGGTGATCATCAGGCGGTGAATGTGGTGCGAATATGCGTATTTAATGGTGTGCCCAATGGCTTGCTGCATACAACGCATTTGGGTGTTGCCGTGCCAAAAGTAGCTAGGTAACGGCGTTTGCGCCTCTAAAAAATTACGGCTTTTATAGTCTGGCATCAACAGCCAATAAAGCCCCCGAACATATTCTCGCCAGCCAATCAGTTGGCGGATATAACCCTCCGCAGCATTGAGAGGCACTTTGCCGGCCCGAAAAGCCTGTTCTACTTTTTGGCACATCCAGCGGACATCAAGTAATCCAATATTCAGGTACATTGAGCTAATGCTGTGAAATAAATGCGGTTCATCCAGCACCATGGCATCTTGATACTGACCAAACAGCGGCAGCTGATATTCGACAAAATCAGTAAATGCAGCCCTGGCGTCCTTACCCGTGACCGCAAACGAAAAATTATCGACATGCCCCATATTCTGCGGAAATTCGGTGTCAACCAATGCCATTACCGAGCGTGTTATCTCATCGGGGGTGATCGCCGTGGGCTTCACTACTGCCAGATCATCGGGACAGGGTTTGCGATTTTCCACATCGTAATTCCACTTCCCGCCTTCAGGTTCGGCACCCACCATTAATAAACCGGTATAACGGCGCATTTCTCGGTAGAAATACTCTTGCCGATACTGGCTTCGACCTTGTGCCCAACGGTTAAATAGGTCGAGACTGGCAATAAAGCGGTCGTCATTTAAAACTGATACCGGTGTCGCGAGCCGTTCCTGCCAACTTGCCATATCTTCTGCCAAGCGGTGTTCGCCGGCGGCGGTGACCAGCACAGTGGTCAGTTGTGGCTGACGTTGTAGCGTCATCGACACCGCTTCATACAACGATGCGACGTGCATTTGGTAGTCGATATATTCAACCTGCATACCCTGCTGTTGCAAGGTGGCAGCAAAATGACGCATCGCACTGAAAATTAATACTATTTTGTGTTTGTGATGACGGACATAACTGGCCTCGGCGTGCACTTCTGCCAGGAGTACCACATCACCAGGTTGCCATTGCCTTAAACTCGCAATGACTGGGCTTAATTGATCACCTAAGATCAAAATGAGTTTTGACATAAAGTTACTACACTGGATCCGCACTTTTAAGATAGTTAGCATACGCTTGTTGCGTGGCTGCCGATCAGTGGGCTGTTGCCGAGTTGCAGCGGCCTGTTGGTAGACCGAACCTATGTCGATAAGGTTGAGCTGGCCATTTTACAAAGCGCTAGAATTCCGATAACTTGGTGGTACTGAACAAAAGTCCTACATCTAACCCCCGGTAAGGAAAAAAGTTGTGGATCCTTTAGAAGCAATTTTGCTGGAAGTTTCACAATCCGCTGCCGTTGATAATGGTGCTTTTGATGATGCCGTGCATCTGATCTTACAGTCATTGCAGCGAGGTCTATCGGTGCAGCGCGCGAGTTTGTGGTTTTATGCTGATGATGACCAAAGTATGATTTGTCATACTTTGTTTGATGCAGGGATGATTCAGCAAGAGCCACAGCAGTTATTTGCCACCCAATTTCCGCAGTATTTCGCCGCTTTGCGCTCGGAACGTTCAATTGTTGCAGACGACGCATACAGCAATTGTTATACCCATGAGTTTGGCAGTGATTATTTGCCACTTTATCAAATCAGTTCATTGTTGGATTTGCCTGTTCGTCATCGCGGCAAAATGATCGGTATTATTTGTTGTGAACATTGTGGCGAAGCGCGTCAGTGGTTGGCGGCTGAAATTCGGTTTGCCGGCAGTCTGGCTGATCAGATTGGCAGGGCGCTTAATGCACAACAGTTTTTACAGCTGCAACAACAGTTAGAACGATTAAACGCCGATTTAGAACTGCGAGTTCAGCAGCGCAGTGAGCAGTTGCGGTTAAGTGATCGTGATTTAGAAAAAGCACATCAGCAAATTTTGGTTCAAGCCAAGCTCGCGACTTTGGGTGGTATTGTTGCAGGGGTCGCGCATGAGGTGAGTTCGCCGCTGGGCGTCGCACTGCTGGCTGGAACCAATGTCCAGGATATATTGGTTGAGGTGCAACAAAAAACAACTGATCGTAGCCTGACCGCTCGGATGTGGGATGATTATTTGCTTCGTATGAGCGAAGGTCAGCAAATTCTGCTGAGTAATTTGCAGCGCGCGCAGCGGCTGATGGATCAATTTAAAGCCACTGCCGCCTGTCAAACAAAAGCCCAATCTAGCTCAGTGCAGTTTCTGGAATTGGTGCAAAACTTACTCGCCAGCCTAACGCCCGTCACCAAAAAACACCAAGTGCAGATTGAGCTTGAAATCGACGAGCATTTGCGTTTGATTACCGCGGCCGATGTCTGGTTACAGATTTTGACCAATCTGGTGTTGAACAGCTGTCATCATGCGTTTGATGGTATTCCCAAGCCGAAAATTCAAATCAGCGCTGCTTTTAACACCGAGCATGAATTTGTGTTCTGCTACCGTGATAATGGTATCGGTATGGATGACAGCACCAAAGCGAGGGTGTTTGAGCCTTTTTTTACCACGCGCGAACGTGCTGGTGGCACTGGCCTTGGCATGTCGATTATTCGGCAATTAGTGAGCGATAAACTGCAAGGTAAGCTCGAATTACAAAGTGCCACCGATCAAGGTTTTAGCTTAACGATCCGTTGCCTAGCATAAGGGTTGCACTGCTGATGCCGGCACAGCTTTTGATGCAAATGTGATGTGAGATACGATGTGAAGCATTGCACCGAGCATAAACTTGAGTATGATTGTGCTAAATTCAAACATGCCGGAGATGTCATGCAGTTCACCCCACCAAGTATAATTTGCCAGCGATTGGCCGCTTCGTTGCTGCTTTTTTCCATATCCAGCGCAGGTTTGTTGAGCCCAGTTCACGCCGAAGAAATGAAGTCCTACGGCAGCCATGTCCATGGTGAGGCCCAGCTGACTTTTGTGCTGGATGGCAATGAAGCAGAACTGGCACTGGTCACGGCGGCTGGCAATATCATCGGATTTGAGCATGCCCCGGTCACTGCTGAAGAGCAGCAACAGCAAAAAGTGCAACTAGAAATGCTACAAAGTGGCCGTTGGTTTGTTGCCGATCCACAAGCAAACTGCAGCATAGCGGGGCAGGAGGTTCGCACTGAACAGGATGATCACGACCACGCCGATTTATACATCAATCTGCAGCTGGTGTGTCAGGCGCCGTTAAAGCTGCAAAATATCCAGTTCAGTCTGTTTGCGCTGGCACCGAGTTTAGCCACAATCAAAGTACAATATCTGATTGATGGTGCCGCTGGGCTGCAAACGTTGTCGGCGGAAAAGTCAGCGCTTAAAGTACGTGATTGAACCATGCTTGACCGAAATAATGTTTGATGAAAACGATCTTTGATGAGCGTTGTGCTCGGTAAAAACGCTGTTATGGCAACGCCAGCCGCGAAAAAAAGCGGGTGCGTTGCAAAACTCATGCAACAGCGTTATGCGTGCGTTGTTGCAGCAGCCCTGCAGCCAGTCGATTCAGCGATTACTCATAGACGTATTCGCTGATGTTATCGACTTTCAGACTGTAGGCCGAATTGGCCAGATCATGGCTCATCGTATCGGTGGTGAGTGTGCCTTCAATCCAGAATGGGTTATAAATCATGTCGGCTTTTAAGCCCTTAGCATGGGTGACAAAAATAATCTGGTTCGGTGGTGGTGGCGGTACGTGAATACAAGCGCCAAAATAAGGCACTAAAAAGAACGAGCTAATATTTTGCGCATCATCGTATTCAATCGGTACCACAAAGCCAGGAATTCTGACCTTTTTACCATTGAGCTCGCCGCGTACATTGGCAGATTGTAATACCTCGCTCCAAGCCTGACTGGCTGGATCATCGTTGGTCATTTGTTGTTTCAAGCCACTTGCCGGGCTCTCACCCCCTTCATGGCTGACTTCTGGCAACGCCTCCATTTTTGCTAAATCTTCTGGCGGTAATAAGTCGGTCCATTCCAGTGTTTGGACGGCGACACTCGCGGTAGCACTCTTGGCCGTGTCAGCGACACTTTCGAATGCGACCAGACTCAGAAATAACCCTATCAACAACGGTTTCAACATTAGAGCTTACTCTTTGGCATATGTTATAAAGTACGGATTGGACTTTATCATATCACTTCGACGAGATTGCTTGTGTTATCAAAACCGAATTTTCCGGCGCTTGAACTCAAAAACTTTCACTTTCAATATGCCGGGCAAAATAGCTTTGTGCTGAATATTCCGCCGTTGACGCTCAACGTTGGGCAACATTTGTTTATTCGTGGTGCATCAGGCTCTGGAAAAACCACTTTATTAAACTTGTTGTGTGGCATTCATACGTTAACGCAGGGCGAAATTTTTATTGGCGGTCAGTTATTTCAGCCGTTGTCCGGCGCGAAAAGGGATGCTCTCCGCGCCCGTAATATTGGTGTTGTTTTTCAACAACTTAATTTGATTTCCTACTTATCAGTGTTGGATAATGTGTTGCTGGCGGCGCAATTTGCGGGCAAAGCATTACCACACGCGCTGCAGCGCGCAAAGTATCTGTTAACGGCCTTAGCCATGAGCGAATCGTTGTGGCTAAAACCAGCACACCAGCTCAGTGTTGGCCAGCAACAACGCGTGGCAATTGCAAGGGCGTTACTGAACGAGCCTTCGTTATTAATTGCCGACGAGCCAACATCAGCACTAGATGCCGATAATCGTGATGCATTTATTAAATTATTGTTGTTAGAAGCAGACCGCTGCGGTACGACCGTCATTTTTGTCAGTCATGATCAACAGTTAGCACATTATTTTCCCTCGGTGCTACAGATGGATAATTTGGCCGCGGGTGCCGTCGTGCAGCAAATAACTCCCGCCGACGCCCGCGTCTTCACAGCAATGGCGCCGACTGACGACAAGGGTGGTGCATCATGTTAATCCGTTTAGCACGGCAAAGTTTATGGAACCGGCGCGGCACCGCACTGATGACGTTATTGTCATTGGTGATTAGTATTGCGTTGTTATTGGGGATTGACCATTTACGGCTGGAAGCCAAACGTAGTTTTACCAGCACGGTCTCCGGCACGGATTTAATTGTTGGCGCCCGCTCTGGTCAGCTGAATTTGTTGCTTTATAGTGTGTTTCGCTTGGGCAATGCGACGAACAATATCAGTTGGCAACATTATCAGCAGATCAAGCAACACCCGCAGGTGAAGTGGTCAATTCCGCTGGCACTGGGTGATTCACATCGCGGTTTTCGAGTGCTTGGCACCACCGACGATTATTTCCGTTTTTTCCGCTACGGTCAGCAGCAGCAACTTGAGTTTGTGCAAGGACAGGCTTTTACCGAAGTTTACCAAACTGTGCTTGGTGCTGCGGTGGCTGACAAGCTTGGTTATCAACTTGGCCAACAGCTTGTGTTGTCGCATGGTGTTGGCGCGGTCAGCTTTAGTCAGCATAAAGATCAACCGTTCACGGTGGTCGGCATTCTTGCACCGACCGGTACGCCTGTTGATCAAAGTGTCCATGTCAGCTTAGCTGGTATAGAAGCAATTCACCGAGGTTGGCAAGGCGGTGCGCCGGCTCTTGGCAAGCCGGCGAAGCTAAACCCGGAACAGTTGGCTCAGTTACAGCCAACGGTCATTACCGGTTTTATGCTCGGCTTAAAATCGAAGGTGGCAACTTTTGCACTACAGCGGCAAATTAATGAATTTAAAGCCGAGCCGTTAACTGCCATCTTACCGGGTGCCGCTTTGGCAGAGTTGTGGCAAATGCTCAGTATGGTTGAAAACTTGTTGTTGCTGGTGACGCTATTGGTGCTGATTGCAGCATTGATTGGGATGGTGACGACCTTGCTCGCAGCGATGAAAGAGCGCCAACGCGAAATGGCTATTTTACGAGCGGTTGGCGCCAGACCTTGGCAATTATTTTGGTTGATTGAGCTGGAAGTGTTTTGCCTGATCTTGCTCAGTATTGCTGGGGCGCTGGCGACATTAAGCGGTAGTTTGTGGCTGGCACAACCGCTACTAAGTAGTCAATATGGTCTTGTGATCAGCATCTGGCCTTGGCATGCCCATACCGGCGTACTGTTGTTGGCGTTAACTGGATTGTCGCTGTTACTTGGGGCTATACCATCATATTTGACCTATCGACAAAGTGTGGCGCAAGGTTTGATGGTCAAGTTATAGCCTGTGTTCAGTATTTTTAGGCGAATCTTTGGCGCAAAACCAACAAGGCTGATGGTTGTGGTGTAACTTTTGCTATAACCTTTGCTATAGTAGGTGCAATTGCCACGCCGAAGAAGTAGCCGGATGACCGCCGAAAAAAGCAAACTTGAACAGCAACTTGCCTTATTGAATCAGCAATATTTGCAGCGGTTACGACTTGAGTTACCGCAATTGCAGTTGCAATGTGAGTCATTGCAAGGAAATCGCCAATGGCGGCCACTGGTTTCGCAATTGTTGGCAAGCTTCCATACCTTAGCTGGTTCAGCAGGCACCTTTGGTTTGGCGGCTCTTGGCGCATCGGCAAAAAAACTGGAGCAGCAATGTCAATTGTGGCTGCAATCGCAGCAGGCACCGGCGGAGCTGGAAATTACGCTGTTTCTGCAGTCGTTCACCCAGTTGAGCCAACAAAACAGGCTGGTGGTTGCTGAGTTAAAATTACCTGAGGTAACAGGCGTTTCCGAGAAAAGTAACACCATTATTTATCTGCTTGAAGATGAAAGCGACACTGCTCGACATTTGTGTCTGACATTGGCAACTTTTGGTTATCAGATTGAATGGTTCCAGCAGCTGCACCAGCTTGAAACCGCGTTGCAACAACAAACACCCGATGCATTAATTGTCGACATCGAATTACCTGACGAAGCTGAATCTGGCTTGAGTTTTATCAACCGGCTCCAACAAAACGGTACGCAGCTTCCTTTGTTTGTACTGACTACCCACGATGACTTTGACCATTATTTACAAGCGGTCCGCAGTGGCGCTTTGGGGTATTTTGTCAAACCATTAAATGCTTCTGCGCTGGAGGCCAGATTACAGCGTTTGTTGGCGGCGAGGCAACGTGACGCTTTTCGGGTACTCATTGTTGATGATGACCAATTGTTGGCGCAACATTATGCGCTGGTGCTCGAAAATGCCGGACTGCGGGCAGAGATCCTGCACAATCCGGCGGAAATTTTTGCCGGTCTGCGCAAATTTCATCCGGATGTGATCCTATTGGATGTCAACATGCCGCAATGCACCGGGCCCGAGTTGGCGCAGTTAATCCGTTTACAGGATGAATGGCTTGGGGTGCCGATTATTTACTTATCATCGGAAACCGATAGCGAACGTCAGCTCGAAGTGTTGATTAAAGCCGGTGATGATTTCCTGACTAAACCTATTAGTGATAGCGCCTTGATTGTTGCCATTTTTGCCCGAGCAAAACGGGCACGACAACTGGCTGAAGTGATGACCAAAGACAGTTTGACCGGTTTGTTGCAGCATGCCCATATTAAAGAGCGGCTGACCAATGAACTGGTACGTAGTTTACGTCATCAGCAGCAGGTGAGTGTGGTGATGCTTGATATTGACCATTTTAAAAAGGTCAACGATAACTACGGCCATCTAACCGGCGATCAGGTTATTACCAGTCTATCCAATTTGTTAAAACAACAATTGCGTAAAACCGATATGATTGGTCGTTATGGCGGTGAAGAGTTTTTGTTGGTGTTGCCAGAATGCCAGGTTGAAAAAGCGATGCTGGTGGTAGAAAAAATGCGCGAGTCTTTTGCAAAGTTACCTTTTAGTTTTGAAGGGCATCAGTTCAATTGTACTTTTAGTGCCGGCATTGCCAGTGGGCTTGGGATGGAGTTTGCTGATCAAGTGATTGAACAGGCGGATCAAGCCTTGTATCAGGCAAAAACCGCCGGTCGCAATCAGGTCAAAATTTTTGCGATGGGCTCACCTTCTTCGTAAATAAGGAATCATTGACAGCTGTGGTGCTAGAGCTTGTTGGTTTTTCAACAATGTCGCATCAACTTTATTTTTTAGCTTCGCGTTTAACTGATCAGCCGAGCCAATAATTACATAGACCAGGTGCTGCTCAATGCACCATGTTAACAGCACCTATCTAGAGCCCCCTAGCAAAGCTAAATCTCATAACAAACACGTCAAAGCACTGAGTTTGCAGCTGTGAATGAGGCTACTGCATACTGACAACGCATGTTGACCACATCAGTGATGTCGACATGGCGAAATTTAACACGACTCCATAGCGCACCGAACATCAGCCCGTTTGCCAGATGCTAAATTTTGGGCGCCTCTGTGCTTAATAGCTTTTGTACTGATGCCAGTAATTGTGGCGCTTCAATCGGTTTGACCAGCCAGTCAACAGCGTCGAAGCCACTAAAGCTATCCTTATTTTGCTGTTGTTCAACCGAAATAACCAAGATGGGTAAAGTGGCGGTCGCTGCATTGTTTCGTAATTCATTGATCAGCGCCGCTGCGTGACCGTCCGGTAAATTTAAATCCAGCGTCATCGCTGCAAACTTGCGCAGTGCCATGGCGCGCCGGGCGCTGGCTAGGCTTTGCGCGGTCGTGACCTGATAACCGGCTGATTCCAATAATCCCCTTATAAAACCGGCAATGGAGGGATCATCTTCGACCACCAAAATGGCATTGCTTTGACGCACAATACCTTGCTGCTGCTTTTTAAAATGCAGATAAAAACAAGTACCGGTTTTTGCGGATGTTTGAAAGCTAATCTTGCCGTGCATCCGCTCCGTTAGCTCCTTGACGATGGCAAGGCCAAGGCCGGTGCCATCTTTGCTTCGGGCATCGGCCGAATCAGCTTGTGAGAACTTCTCAAACATCCGGTGTTGAAATTCAGCACTGATCCCTGGGCCTTGGTCTTGTACTGAAACGATCACTTCGCTGTCGGTTTGGCGCAACGTGACCCTAATGTTTGAACCTTTTGGTGCAAACTTTGCAGCATTTGACAGCAAGTTGGCCATGATCTGATGAAAGCGCATTGGATCAAGCAGTACTGTCGCATCTTCATCGGCGGCCAAGGTAATGGTCGCTTGGTATTTGTCGGCGTAAGGTTGGTTATGTTCAATGCTTTGTTGCAGTAGGTTCTGCATCGCGCAAGAGGCAAAATCAAACTGCATTTTACCGGCAACCAATTTATCGATATCTAATAAATCATTGATCAGCTGGCTTAATTTATTGCTGTTGTCGACGGCGATATTCAGCATATTTTGCATCGGTAGCGGCACTTCGCCTAACACACCACCTGCGACTAAGCCCAATGCGCCGGAGATGGAAGTCAGCGGGGTGCGTAACTCATGGCTAACCATCGACACAAACTGGGTTTTCATTTGTTCAATACGCTTGCGCTCGGTCATATCCTGAATAATTGACCATGTTTGTAACTGGCCATTAATGCTCTCAATTTGTACACCACTTCGCACCACCGGGATTAAATGACCATCATGGTGTAATAATTCGGTTTCAATTGGGCCATAACGGCCGGTTTGCTGCAGTTGTTCAAATTCATGTTGGATACTTGTCTGCTGCGCTGCGGGAGTAATGCTGGCAAACGACATGTGATCGAAGTCGTCGTAGTGATAACCGAGCATTCGTCCAAATTCCGGATTTGCTTCGACAAACTGGCCATTTGGATAGTGCGTCAACGCGATCGCCAACGGGGCTAATTGATACAAAGACGATAACTTTTGTTCACTGGCGCGTAGTCCAAGCATCGCTTGTTTTTGCGCGGTGATGTCCCAGATAAACCCATCGATGTACAGCAGCTGATTATATTGGTCAAAAATGCCACGACCTAATTCCTGTACCCAGCGAGTCGAACCGTTGGCGTGGGTGATGCGGTACTCGACACTAAAGCGAGCATGGTTGGCCAGTTCGCGCTCGACAATGATGCGGTTTTGCTCCGCGTCATCCGGGTAGGTAATTTGGTTAAATGTGGTGATTTTATTGCGAATGAAATTTTTTGCTGGATAGCCGGTCAGCTTTTCGACTTCGTCACTGATAAATAGCATGGTCCAGTGTTCATCATTGATACAGCGATAAACCACGCCTGGCAAGTTCTCCAGCATGGAACGGTGGCGTTGTTCACTGAGTAACAATGCATGATTAAGTTGTTCGAGCTGCGTGATATCAATCGCCATGCCAAGAAAACCAAGTTCCAAGCCAGCTTCGTCGCGTATGACTGAGACACTGAGTCTGACTTGTTTTAGCTCACCACTTTTACAGCGATAAGTCCATTGCCGGGTTTCGCTAACGCCTTGGCGTGCCCGAAATACAAAGGTGTCAAAGCCTTGAATGTCCTGATTATATTCAGCGCTAAGCTGAGCTGACCGACGCTCTACTTCGGCTTTGTCGTGAAAAATAGCCGGACTTTGTAAGCCAATGAGTTCTTCCGCTTGGTAGCCTAACATTCGCTCGGCGCCGATGTTAAATAGTTGGATCATCCCGTTAGTATCGGTTGAAATCATCGCCACTTCAGATGACGAATCAACGATCGCCTGTAACCAAGACCGTGTCGATAAAATTTCGGTTTCTTTGGCCATATCGGTGCTGATATCGGTATGTGTCCCAAACATCAACTCTGGCTCGCCTGGACGAGCCCAGCTGGTTACTCGGCCAACGGCATGTATCCAGACCCAATGCCCAGCAAGGTGCTGCAATCGAAACTTCACATCAAAAAATGGCAGCTGGCCTTTAAAATGTTGCTCAAGCATTAAAGTGCAGTGAGCAAAATCGTCCGGGTGCAGCAAGCGCTGCCAAGTTTGAATACTGGTGTCTTGTTCGGCGGCTCGACCAAGCATACTGAACCAGCGTTCGTTGTAATAAGTGCGCCCACTTGGGACATGCCATTCCCAAGTGCCGAGGTTGGTACCTTGAATAATGGCGTCCAGTCGGTCACGTTCATGCTGCGTTTGTTGTTGATGTTGTTGGTTATCGGTGACATCGCTGGCGACAAATAGAATATGCTCATAGCTGCCACTGGCTGATTTTTGTGGCACCAGGTGGATATTAAACAGGCGGTTGGCGTGCGGTTTAGCCACAAATTCGATTGGTTCGCCTTGGAATACTTTTGTTAAATGGGGAAGCAGCTCTTCAAAGGCTTGTTGTCCAAAAACTTCGCTAATGGTGAGACCGATGGCAGCATCGGTATCAATGCCAAACCACTGTGCATATTTTTGATTGCAAAAAACATAGCGAAACTGCCGGTCAACTTGGCCAAGCAATACCGGTACATTATCGGTAATGGTCCGCAAGGTTTGTTGATGTTCCAGGCTCTGTATCGCAATTAACCGGTTTTGCATTAACGTGACTGCTTGTGCGGCCAATAGGCGTAACGCTTCCAATTGCTCGGTGTTCAGTTCATGTGGCACGGAATCGAATACACATAAAGTGCCTACGGCCAGATCATCGCCAACGCGCAGCGGAGCCGCTGCGTAAAACCGAATGCCGTTCGCTTGCAGTACGGCCGGGTGCTGGCTAAACCTTGGATCGTTATAGGTGTCAGGGACGTAAGTGAGCTGATCGGGCGTTAGAATGGAGTGCGCACAAAAGGTGTCTTCGCGTGGTGTTTCAGCTGCATCCAGATTAATGCTGGCTTTTACCCATTGCCGGTTGCTATCGATCAGGCATAGCGCTGATGAAGGCGTATTGCAAATCAAGCAGGCTAATTTGCTAAGCGCCTGAAATTCAGGCTCTTGGCTCGAATCGAGAATTTGTAACTGGTACAACGCCTGTAAGCGTTGCGCTTCATGTGATGGTAAAGCAGGCTTCATCAGCGACACGGACACTTGAGGTTGAATGATTTTAGTGTACGCGTAAATTTGCCGGTCGACAGCTTGAAACTAAAAAAAACTAGGGCGTTGGCGCAGCTGCCGTCGCTGCCGGTGTTTTCACCCGCTGATCAAGTCGTTGTCGCGCTAAGCTTTTTTCATGTTGTTGTTTAATTCGCAATAACGCGGCGTATAACTGCGCGGAATTAAATGGCCGCGCCGGATCGATTAAATCCGTGATGTCCACTGCCGCTTGCTGCTGCACTTCTAGCAACAAGGACAAATGATTACTGCGGATCAGTTCTGATCGCATATCCTGATCTTCATTGCCATCGCTAATGCTGTAACTTTTCATTAATAAATCAATTGTTTCAATTTGCGATTGCGGTTGTTGCGCCAGCGATTGTTGTTGTGTTTTTTGCGACTCTAACCATTGCTGCTGCAAAGCGGTCATAGTTTCCATATGCCAGCTGTAGAACAACATCGAAGCGGCTGAAATGCCAAGCGCAAAACCCCAGATAAACGTTAATTGTGACCGAGCAAACATGAAAACCTACTTTAGCAAACGGGCAGCGCTGAAAACCAACAGAGTCATGGGCTGCAAAACAGTTATCATCCGGTGCGAGCTCGCTGCTGTCAACCCGCTTGAGCGCGAGTTGTGCCCGATTGCTGGATTTGTCGGCGTTGCGCGCACGGATAACACGGCGAAGGAGGAGCAAGCTGTTGTGGTGTGTCGTGGTTACAGTCGGGGGTTACTAAAACGATTTTGCACGGCGCTAAGGGATGGTTCACTCTGCGCCAAATCATTGCTGCTGGGATTTTTAGTTCTGACTTTAGCGCCAAGCTGAGCTTCGATACGCTCCAATAAACACAAGATGTCGATATTGTGTTGGCGTCGTTCTTTGCTTTGCTGCTCGCTGAAGTGACCTTGTCGAAACAGGTCGTCTGCTTCCATGTTTTGTACGGCGATGCGGCTCGCTTTGGCTTCCGCCACCATGTCAGTCAGTTTAATGGAAATAATGATTAAAGTGGCCGCGATGACGGACAACGCCACAATCAGAAAAACGGTGAGTAACTGCATATCGAACCATCCATTGGCAAACCCAAAATAGGTATCTCTACTTTATAGCATGCTTTATTAAACCTAGGCAATTGGCGCAACGCCTTTGCGATCAAAGGCTACATTTAAGCTTTGGGCAGACGATGCTGTTGCCAACGTGCGGCGAGATATAACAAAGCGCCAATGGCCAGCAGGGCGCAGGTTAATAATAAAGCATCCAACTTGACTTGCCATAGTAGCCAGCTGCAGGCAAGCAAACCTAACAGTGGAATGAAGTATCCGCCTGGTAAAGTAAAAGTGGCGCTACTGCGATAGCGGGGCCGTAATTTCGGAATAGCGCTGCAGCACAAACCATACAACAAAGCGCGGATTAATACCGTGGCGCTTGCTAGGTAAATAAACGAACTAAAAGCGGCGAGTAAAAATGCCAGCACGCCAAAAAATATAATCGCATTGGCCGGAGTTAAAAACCGCGCATGCACAAGGCCAAACCATGAAGGCAGACTGCCTTCGCGGGCGAGCGCGTAGCTAATGCGTGGGGTGGAAAACATTGCGCCTAATAAATTTGCCCCAACCGAACAAATCACTCCGACCATTAATATTGCGGCGCCAACGTGGCCACCAAGGGCCGCTGCCACGTCAAGGAGCGGGGTGGTTGAGGCCGAAATTGCCGGCACCGTGGCCATGCTGACCCATTGCACCAGTATATAAAGTACCGTCACCATTAAAAGACCCAGTAACAGCGCCCTTGGAATATCCCGCTGTGGTTGTTTTGCTTCACCGGCAGGCACCACTGCTGATTCAAAGCCGACAAAAGCATACACCAGCAATAAAGTGGCTGCGCCTAAATCAATCTCGTCGAACGAAACCGCAGTATTGCCGGCTGGCGGTGGGCTATATTGCCAAAGACCGGCGCCTACCAACAGCAACAATACGCCAAACTTGACCAGCGTTAACCAGCCTAAAGTCTTGATTGACTGCACAGCACCGCGCACATTTAACCAGGTGAGACCGGCGCAAATAAGCATTAACATCAGCAAGCGCCAGAGGTTGTTACTGGCATCCGGCCAGAAATAGCCAACGCTATCGACCAAGAGCGCGCTGTTGGCGGCAAATGACACAACACGCGCCAGATAATACAGCCAGCCGGCTTGGAAGCCAGCGGCGCTGCCAAAAGCGGCGCCAACATAACGTACTGGCCCACCAGTGCCATTAAAATAACTCGCAAGCTCGGCAAAACATAACAAGATAGGTAATATCAATAGCGCGCAGCCGAGAAACACCCATAAGCTGTAATCGCCGGCTAAACGCGCCGCACCACCCGCAAGACCAAAAATACCTGCGCCAACCAGGCCATTGACCACCAGCAACCACATGCCCCACAACCCCATGCTGCGAACTAACGGCTCGGTCGTTGCCGCTGGCGTTGTGATGTTCGTGCTGAAGTTCGACATAGGCAATAAATCCTGCAGTGATGGCTGAAGTGCCAATGCACCATAAAACGAAATTGCAGTTCAGAACAACCTAAAAAAATAACTAATTGATTCGATATATTTATTTATTAAATAGCCCGATTGTTAGACCCATTGTGCTGAGGGGTTGTACGAACAAAGCTCAACTGCGACAAATCCAGCGTATAGTGGCTCGGTTGTTCATTTTAATCGTCTTCGCGCCTTGCTGTGACAGTGCAAAATGGCTAAAAATAGCCGGTTTTTACCGTCAACGACGCTTTATCCATTCAGGTTTGAGTCAATCTTGCGGGTTAGAATCAATCATTTCAGCATTCCTGTTTGATTGAATTCATGTTTGATTGAATTAGTGTTTGATTGAATTAGTGATCGATGAAATGATAATTGTTGGCTTGATGGAGAGCAGATGCAACAAATTCAAACCCTATTTTTATGGTTGATAGCGCTGACGAAAAAGTATGCCGGACTGGTGGCATTGTTTGGTTTTATCAGTGGTTTAGTCAGTTTATGGTTGGTCGAGCAGCGTGAGCGTTTTGCGCAGTTTTTTGCCCTATTAATGTTGGCCGGTTGGTTATGGTTAATGCTAGAGCATTGGCTAAGAGCCGGATTACTCAGCCGTTTTGGCGTGAGTGTGTCAGAAGACCTGACCCGGTTTGTCACTCAGTTGTTGCATCAGGAGAGTTTATTTTTTGCATTACCATTTTTCCTGGCGGCGACCCATTGGGATCAGCCGCAAGCGATATTTACGACGTTGTTGTTGGGCTGTGCTTTAGTCGCGGTGATTGATCCCGTCTATAACAATGTGCTGGCAACACGCCGGGCATTGTTTTTGGCGTTTCATGGCTTTACGTTTTTTGCAGTACTGATGGTGGTGTTGCCGCTGTTGTTCTTTTTAACCACCAGTCAAAGCTTGTTGTGGTCGTTGGGTATTTCGGTGGTGTTGAGTATCCCAAGTTTACGGCCGTTATTATCACTTGCCGGTCACTGGCGTTTGCCGTTGCTTGCCTTATTGCTGCCGGTTCTGGCGGGCGGGCTTTGGCAGGCACGAAGCTTTGTTCCGGCACCAGTGCTTCGACTGAGTGACATTCAGCTCACTCAGCAGGTTGATGCCACTCAGCGTGTACCAGGTGTCAGTATTACCGACATTGATGCGGCAACACTGCAACAAATTGGTTTATATGCGTTTACAGCAGTTCAGGCACCGCGTGGCTTAACTGAACAAATTTACCATCAGTGGATCCATAATGGTGGCGAAGTAGAACAGATCGCGCTGGACATTCAAGGCGGGCGTAAAGAAGGTTATCGCGCCTGGACCCGCAAACAACAATTTCCAGCAAACCCGGTCGGAGATTGGCAAATTCGGGTGGTCACCGATTCCGGTCAATTGATTGGTAGTGCGCGGTTTCGCGTCACGGCAGCGCCGGCGGCTGTCGCTTTGCCGAGTTCCTAGTGCTTAGTTCTAGTTCTTCACACATAGCATGTAATACATGTACACGACGTGATGACATGCATGTTGTCGCTAGCCCCCCATGGCGAGTACCACGCGTGCATGGGGGGCTAGCTACAGGCTTGTGGCATTGCTCAGCTGCGTAAACGCCGTAGCGCCTGGAAACCTTGGCTGATGGTGCGAATTTTATCATCGGTGTCGTCACGCTCGACAAAAGCATGTTGCAAACCCGCGCTACTTGCTTTGGCAAAAATAGCTTTAAAATCAATGGTACCTTTACCAACATCGGCAAAATTACCGTTGTTATCGATATCTTTTACATGCCAAAGTGGGAAGCGACCCGGATGCTTGGCAAAATATTGCAGTGGGTCCAGTTTTGCTTTCACAATCCAATACAGGTCGAGCTCCATTGCAACATACCGCGGATCGGTTTCCGCCAACAAGACATCGTACGGTCGCTGCTGCTGCAGTGTGTTGAATTCGAAATCATGGTTATGATAGGCAAATTTTAATCCTGCTTGCTGTAACGCTTCGCCTATCTGGTTAAAACGGGCCGCTAGTTTTTGATAGGATCCAAGACTGTCACCACGCTGCTGCTCGGTTAAATAAGGGATGACAATATACTGGTGGCCCATTGCCAATGCGGCTTCAATGATGGCCGGCACTCCTTGATCAAAAGCTTCCAGCGGTAGATGGCAGGAGGGAGCCGTTAAGCCTTCGCTGTCGAGCATTGCCCGAAGTGCTTTGGGGCTGTGATTAAAATAGCCGGCAAACTCTAGCTCCTGATAACCGACACCGGCGATCAGTTTTAAGGTCTGCGCAACGTCTTGGGCCATCAAATCGCGCACGGTATATAACTGCAAACCGACTTTAGCTTTTGGTTTTATGAGGTTTGTATTCGAAGTGTTCAGAGCCAAAACCGGTGATGACAATACCGGTGATGACCATACCGGTGATGACCATAAAGCGGCACCGCTGACTGCCGCCGCCCCAATGCCAAGAAACCGGCGCCTACTAAGCAACGCCGTTGCCGCACACTGCAGCGGTGTGCTGGCTCGTGCAGTTGCAAGTTGACCGTGGATGGACGGATGTTTTGGCTCACTCATCTTAACCTCGTGTTGGTTGGGGCGCAGCTGTGGTGGGGGCTGGGCCGGTGCTAGCTCTGATGACCAATTCGTAAGGTAAAATTACTTTTGGCGCCTTTTTTAGGCGTCCTTGCAAAATATCAACCAGCAAGGCAACAGCGGTACTGCCAAATTCTTCTGCCGGCTGGGCAATAGTGGTCAGCGGTGGATCGCAATACGCAGCGAAGGAAATATCGTCAAAACCAGCTACCGAGATATCTTCTGGAATACGCAGGCCACTTTGCTTAATGCGTTGGACAACGCCAATTGCCATTTCATCGTTTTCACAAAATATTGCGGTGGGTGGCTGTGACAAGCTTAGTAATGTTGCGGCGGCTTTATGACCAGAATCTAAGCTGAAATTACCAGGGCACAGCAGCTGCTCATCAAAAGCAATACCCGCTGCGGTTAACGCATCGCGATAACCATCCAAGCGGTCACGGGTCAGTGGACTGCGCTGTGGGCCTTTAACCATGGCGATGCGCCGATGGCCAAGACTCAATAAATGTTCGGTCATGGTTCGAGCCGCAGCGCGGTTGTCCAGCACTACGGTTGGGAATTGCTGTTGATCAAGAACTTCGCAGGCGTTGACCATCGGCAGCATACTGCCATCTGCGGTGGTGGCCGAGCCAAATGGGTTGTGCGCACGCAGTTGGATCAGGCCATCAGCCTGTGAGGTTTGCACCATCTTTGCATAAATGGCTTCAATGTCCTGATTGCCCTGCGTGTTGGCCAGTAGCAGGGCATAACCTTTTTCCGCCGCAGTTTGTTGCATGCCACTGATAACCCGCGCAAAAAACACGTTGGCAACCGCCGGCACTAACACCACCAAATTATGACTTTTGCCAGAGCGAAACTTCACGGCCATTAAATTTGGTCGATAGCCAACGGCTTCGACCGCGGCCAATACTTTGGCTTTTGTTTTGGCTGAAACCAGTTCCGGTTGTTGCAAGGCACGGGAAACACTGGCGACCGAGACACCGGCAAGTTCAGCGACGGCACGAATATTCGACATGAAAGTCCTTAAAAATGTTGTTTTTCATCAATCATGATGGTTGAACTTGATGTAACCGGTCTCATTTTATTGGCTTATCATACCT
>JBBKWN010000142.1:0-58575 GCA_037968955.1 Rheinheimera sp.
AGCGGGCAAAAAGTGCGCAGTTTGCAAGTGAAAGGTCAGCCGGAAGGTTGCGTCGCGGATGACAAACGGCAGCAGCTGTACGTCGGCGAAGAAGACTCCGGCATCTGGCGCTTTGACGCTGCCGCTGATGCGCCGGTCACTGGCGAGCAAATTATTCTGGTCGATGGTACCGAGCTGGTTGATGACGTCGAAGGATTAGCCTTTGCGCCAGGCGAGACACCGTATTTGCTGGCGTCCAGTCAGGGCGATGATAGTTATGTGCTGTATCAGGGCGTCGCGCCGTACCGGCAATTGCTGAAGTTTCGGGTGACGACCAATCCAACACTTGGCATTGACGGCAGCTCGGAAACCGATGGTCTGGACGTAACAGTACGTTCTTTAGGCCCCGGCTTTGAGCAAGGCGCACTCATCGTGCAAGACGGTCGCAACCGGATGCCGGAACAAGGCCAGAATCTGAAATATGTGCCCTGGCAGGCTGTGCTGGATTTGTTAAAAACCAGCAACAATTAAGTTGTGGAGATTGGGGGCAGCGTTCAACGTTCAGATCGGTTCTAGATGCAGGTCTGATCTAAACTCAGGCCTAAACAATGACCCTGACACCAATCTCAACCATTACAAGCGTAAGCCCCAATCCTCAAACGCCTGTCGAGTCAGTTGTTCACGAAACTGCGGCGCTGCGATGTTAATCAGCGCTATGGCGCGTTCGCTCAGGCTGCGCGCACGCAGATTGGCAACGCCATATTCAGTGACAATATAATGCACGTGGGCACGGGTGGTGACGACGCCAGCACCTGGGGATAACAAGGAGCTAATACGCGATACGCTGCCGCCGGCAGCGGTTGAGGGTAAAGCGATCACGGAACGTCCGCCGTCCGATAACGCCGCGCCGCGGACAAAATCCATCTGGCCGCCAACGCCGGAATAAATCCGGGTGCCGAGTGAATCGGCGCAGACCTGGCCGGATAAATCGACTTGTAAAGCGCTGTTAATCGCCATCACTTGTGGGTTTTGCCGGATCACCGAAGTATCGTTGGTGTAAGCCACATCTAAAAAAACCACTTCCGGGTTATCGTCGACAAAGTCATATAGTGCCTGACTGCCCATGGCAAAAGTGGTGACAATTTTGCCCGGATGTTTGCGTTTGTTGCGGTTGGTAAACACACCTTTGGCTAATAGGGGTAATACGCCGTCGGCAAACATTTCCGTGTGAATGCCCAAATGCTGATGGTCGCCCAGACAAGCCAGCGTGGCATCTGGAATGGCGCCGATACCCATTTGCAGGCAATCACCATCGCGGACTAAGCTGGCGACATTTTTGCCGATTTGACTGGTCACCGGATCTGAGGTGGCCGGTAAGTGCAGTGGGATGGCCGTTTCCAATTCACAATAGGCATCAAATTTAGACAGATGGACAAATGAGTCGCCATGAGTGCGTGGCATCTTTGGGTTAATTTGCGCAATTATTTTTTTTGCTGATTGCATGGCCGCGCGGGTCGCTTCCACGGAAACCCCCAAGCTACACAAGCCATGTTTGTCGGGAGGCGACACCTGTACTATCGCGGTATCGATGATTTGCTCACCACTTCTAAACATCTTTGGAATTTCTGACAAAAATGCGGGCACATAATCGGCGCTGCCGCAGTTGACGGCCGGTCGGGTTGGGCGGCCGACAAAAAATACCCGTTGGCGCAAATGGCCAACCAACTCTGGGTTGCACAGCACCTCGCTATGTTCAGTGTGTAAGCTCAGCAAGGTGAGATTTTGTTTATGAAGTGCAACTTTTGCCAAAGCATTGAGCATGGCATAAGGGGTGGCAGCCATCGAATGGCACCAAATGGTTTCATCATTTTGGATGATTGATAACGCCTGTTCGGGGGTTTGGAATAACATTGGCAGTGACTTTTACAGCGAGCGGATGGTGTTGAGTATAGCAGCGGGTGCCTTGTCAATATTTTGATTAAAATCAATTAAATATGCGAATAGATACCAAAGGTGTTGTTGTGCTGTGACGCGGATCAGCCGGCTGGTATCGGTCGTGGCAAGCAGTATTGGAACCTGTGTGGTGTTAAGGACGCAATTTTTTATCATCCGGCAACTGAAGCGATGCATAATGTGTTTTTTGCGCTTCTTAATCGGCAAGTCGCATGTGTTTTTATAATATGTTTTTATAAGAGGTGTTATGCATTTACTTCAGCAGCAAGCCTTTGATCAAGCAATGAGCGAGGCGCGTCGAGCGTTGGCTTCACAACAATTCACCGCTGCGCTGCAACAATTGCAGCGGGCGCATGTGCTGGGGCAATTGGCCGTGTGGCCGCATACCCAAACCCATGCTTTGATGTTGCTGCTGGAATGGCGCCGCCGTCGTTTTGGTGCCGTGCTGGGGCAGTTGTTGCGGCTAGTGCTTGGGGTTATTGGTTCGGCGGTTGGCAAAGTGCCAACGGGCAATACCGGCGATAGCGAGATCAGTATGTTTCAGTCGTTACCGATTGCACCTGAATTGCAGCAGATTATCGATGGTAAGAAAACCCCTAGTACCCAACAGCAAAAATAACTCGTTGGCAAAACCGCGACCCTGTTTCGTGCCGTATCTTGTCAAAACAAAACAAAACAACGCCAACCCTAGGTTGGCGTATCTGATGTCATCCGCCATTGGCTGGTTGGTCAAAGGCCGCCTTAAGGTTTGATATTGCAACGGGATCAGCCGACGTTTTCTTGGAGAGAGTGATGATTTTTGACTGTAGTGCGCAAAGCGCAGCCACCCTTTATCCGCTGCTGGCAGGCACCATTGTGCCGCGTCCGATTGCGTGGGTGAGCACGGTTGATGTGGCTGGGCGTAGTAATCTGGCACCTTTTAGTTTTTTTCAGATGGTGACTGAGCAACCGCCAACGTTGATGATTTCAGTCACTCGCAAAAGTGATGGTGGCCGCAAAGATACCAGTGTCAATATCAGTGCAACGTCGCAGTTGGTGGTGCATTTGATTAGCCCGTCGCAGCTGGCACTGATGAATGCCAGCGCGGCTAATTTTGCCGCCGGGGATAGTGAAATTAACGCGCTGCAGATACCGACCATCGCGGCCAGCATGGTCAAGCCACCCAGATTGGCCGACAGCTTAGTCAGTTTTGAATGTGAACTCGTCAGTTTGACCCCCTATCCGGCAGAGGCGCCAAGTTGTGACATCATCTTGGCTAAAGTGCTGTGTTTACATATTGATGATGGTTTGCTCGGGCCTGATCTGCGGTTAAAACACGATCAAATTGACTGGCTGGCAAGGATGGGCGGCCAGTGGTATGGCCATAGTCAGCACCCGGATAATTTTCAGCTGGCGCGGCCAGACAATGCTGTGGCCGCGGTGTCTGGTATTGCCAGCGCGGCGATGAACTCTTCATTGCCGCCTGAAACCACCGAACGCTGACGGCGGATTAGGCTTGGAGCAACATGAAAATATCAGTTTGTGCCAAATGGGCAGGCACATCGGGGAAAAACACTTTACGTTGTAAAAATATTGGAAAATCAGCCGGTTGTTCAGCGCTTGTGGTGAGCCAACGTTGATATAAATAATCGACCAGCTCAGCCAGCTGCTGATCATCACCAGTATGCTGCAGCCGTGCACAGCGCCCACGCGGGATTTGGCTTAGGCTGATATTGGGGTAACTACTGCTGAGCTCATCCGCCGCAAACGAATCTTTTACTGCGACCGCGAGGCCAAACCTGTAGTCATGGGGGTTGGTAAACCTTGGATCGTCATACAGCAAATTGAAGGTGGCATAGCGGCTTGGTGGCAACTGGTGATTTTTCCTAAATTCAATAAACTGCCGGATACTGTCGCCTAACAATGCCGGACTGCCTCGATGCATAAAGAGAGCAATGCGGGTGGCTGGAAAATCGATAATGTCGACGTTAGGGGGTGGTTGCTGCATCATTGCCCTCACTTGTGCTACACGGTTGATCTGTTGTTGCCACTGCTGCCAGTCTGGGTGGCTGCGAAATTCTGCCGGTGTCTGTTGCATCAATCGTAAAAAGGCACGGCTAAAAGATTCACTGTGTTGATAGTTGCTGCTGGCCGCAATTTCAGTCAGCGGCAGCTGGCGAAAACTCAGTTGGCTGGCGGCTCGTAATAGTCGCATCAGCCGCAGATAACTGTGCACACTAAGGCCGCATTGACTAAAAAATTGCCGCTGAAAATGAAACTTCGACCAGTGCGCCACTTCACTTAAATGTTTGATACTGAAGCGTTCATCAAGGCTATTTTCAGGCGGGTTGGTGCCAACATTTGCAGCAGGCATCGTCGGTTCCGCCGCCAATTGCTGGTCAATGTAGTGCAATACACGTAACAAATGTGCTGACAAGGGCATCAGGTCTTCCCAAGAAATGCATTGGTGTTAGCTTATCGTTGTGCTCGACATTTGTCCTGACCGAAAATGCTCAATGATCAGGTTTTGCTATGTTTAAACTGCCAGCGGCCGGTAATAAAAACTGCCGGCGTAGAAGCCAATCGATCATTGCTGCAGGCAGCCAGCGCGCTAAAAATGGCAGTATGGCACTGCCATAACCCGCTCGGATCAGCCGCGGTGTTGGTGTTTGTAGCAGTTTTTTCAGCACCTGTTGTGCGAAGTCGGCAGTGGGGGTTGGTTTTTGTTGTGATGCCCTAGCTCGGCGGCGAATACCGTCACGCAGCGGCCACCACAGTGACTGCTCATTCATGGTCAGTTCGGCTTGTTGGCTGGCGGTGGCGCCAAATTCTGACGCGATGGCGCCGGGTTGCACCAGCACGACGGCAATGCCAAAGGGGGCCAGCTCTAGTCGCAGCGCGGTATTGATGGCGTGCACCGCAGCTTTAGAGGCGCAATAAATACCGGCGTACGGCGTGACAAAATCGGCAGAGACACTGCCTATATTCACCACCATGCTACGGCTTTGTAGCAATAACGGTAACAAGCTGCGGGTCATTTGTACCAGGCTAAACACATTGGTTTGAAATTGCAGCTGCAGCTGGGCAGGGGAGCAATCAAGCACCGGCCCCATCGCACCAAAACCGGCATTATTGATTAATAAATCCAGCCGGCCATGCTGTGCAGTGATGGTGTTGACGGCGTGATCGATGGCGGTTTGGTCGTTCACATCAAGCTCGAGCGCAAAAAAACCAGCAGTAGTTAACGCACTAAGATCGCTAATTTTTCGCGCCGTGGCATACACCACATAACCTTGTTGCTGTAACTCGACCGCTAGTGCGCGGCCAATTCCGCTTGAAGCGCCAGTTACCAGGGCAACTTTTTCCAACGAAGCCATAAAATTCAGTCTCTCCCAACAAACATCGACCTATCATGCAGCGCCGATGGGCGCTTGTCCACGCGAGGCGGTGGATGAAGTTGGGCTGTTTGCGACTAGGCGTGGCGCACACTGTACGGGAATATCTTGGCGCAGGCTCTGTTACGGCAATACGGCGACTTTAATGCAGCTGCTGCAATGCAGTTACTTCAATGTAGCTACTGCAAGGCCGCCGCCTAAATGCCTTCGCCTAAAAACACCCGGCTATAACGTGGTTTTAAATAGACTTGCTGCGCCACCGTCAGGCCCAATTTCTTGAACTGTTCTTTATTGAGTTCAACATGCACCACCCGCTCGGCGCCTGCGGTTTGCAGCTCGAGCCGCACCGTCGGACCCACCACGGTAATCAGCGCCAAGGTGGCAGCGATAGCCTCGTCTTCACTCTGGTGCAAGACGTCAATTTCATGCGGCCTAACATAAGCAAAACCCGGTAACGCTACTTCGTCGGCACTGGCAGTTTTGTCCAGCGTGTTGGCATTAATCAGTGTGTCACCTTGGCGTACACGAGCGTGAAACAGGTTCACTGTGCCTAAAAATTCATATACAAATGGATTGGCCGGATGGTCGTATACTTCTTCCGGCGTGCCGTCTTGTTCAATCCGGCCTTTATTCATCACCACAATCCGGTCAGCTACTTCCAGCGCTTCTTCTTGATCGTGGGTCACAAACACACTCGTCACATGAATTTCGTCATGCAAACGGCGCAGCCAGCGACGTAGTTCGGCGCGAACTTTGGCGTCTAATGCGCCAAAAGGCTCATCCAATAACAGCACTTTGGGTTCAACCGCCAAGGCGCGGGCTAGGGCTATCCGTTGGCGCTGGCCACCAGAAAGTTGTGATGGGTAACGGTCGGCCGTCCAGTCGAGCTGAACTAGTTGCAGCAGGCGATCGACGCGTTTTTTAATTTCAGCGCTATTCGGGCGTAATTTGCGTGGTTTCACCGTTAAGCCAAACGCGACGTTTTCAAACACCGTCATATTCTTAAACAAGGCGTAATGCTGAAACACAAAACCCACCCCTCGTTCGCTGACATGCTGGTGGCTGATGTCTTCACCATGAAAAATAATCCGCCCGGCGTCGGTTTGCTCAAGGCCAGCAATGAGGCGCAACAAGGTGGTTTTGCCAGAGCCAGACGGGCCAAGCAAAGCCGTCAGTTCGCCACTGTTGATCGACAAATTGACATTATCAACCGCGACAAAGTCGCCAAAATTTTTCCGAACCTGTTCGACCTGAATACTCATACATACCTCGTGGCGGTGTCGATTTCGCGCAGCGACATTCCGTCATCCTTGGGGGTCAATTGGCTGCAACGTTGCCGACAACGGCTGTGCAGCGGTGCCAAATTCAGCCTGGTTCATCCAGTGTTCTAGCTGATCTAATAACCGGTCGAGGGTGCTGTGCTCGGATGTTGTTGCTGTCATCTTCTCTCCGTTTAGACATCTATATGCCTGAAGCGTATTACAACAGAGGTGGTTAATAACTTAAAATACTTTTTAGTAGCAAGGTTATAACTGAAAGTGATTAGTAAGGCTGACGAGGTGATTGCTGTTGCAACAATCTTGTGAGGAATACGGCCGTAGGGTGTGTTGCAACCGGCATCATGCCGGTTGGGTCAGCGCTAGTCATAGGTCAAGCATTGGCGCTTGCGGAGGACATGTGAATAAACAACAGGCATTTAGTCGTGACTTGGCTTTTGTTGACGTAAGTTTTTGGTGCCACTGCGTTGTTTTTTTGTCGCCAACCGACGCTGCTGGCTGCCATAGGTTGGTTTGGTAGCATAGCGTTTTTTTTGCACAATGCCGGCGCTTTTAATCAGTTCAATCAATTGTTGTAACGCGGTTTCGCGGTTCATTTCTTGACTGCGGCTTTGTTGACTTTTAATCACAATTTTGCCGGACGCCGTGATCCGATGATCCGATTTTTGTAATAACGCCGCTTTATAATGGTCAGGCAACGAGGATTGCTGAATATCAAACATCAACTGCATCGCGGTCGAGGTTTTATTCACATGCTGGCCCCCAGGCCCGCTGGCACGAATGGCTTGCCAGTCGAGTTCTGTGTCATCAATGGTGATGGTGTTGGTAATTTGAATCATGGAGTCTGCTCCTGTATCCGATTGGTCACAAAACGGCCTGGCGCCTTGGTCGAAATCACTCGCGCCGGATTGCCGGCCACTGTGACTTGTGCTGCGACGTCTTTCACCACCACAGCGCCAGCGCCAATGGTGGCTTCATCACCGATAGTCACCTGTTCAATAATGCAAGTATTGGGGCCAATGTACACGTTATCGCCGATAATGGCCGCTTTTGTACCATTCGAGCCAATAGTCACAAAGTGGCTTAGATTGCAATTTTTGCCGATCACCGCCGCTTCATTGACGATCACGCAAGTGCCGTGGCCTAAGTAAAGACCCGGACCGATCCGAGTATTTGGCGGAATTTGCATTTGATAACGGGTTGATAAGCGCCGATGCATCAGCTTGGCAATAGTCCGCAGCAGCAGATTCTGGCTAGAGCATAACCGTAGCCAAAATGAATAACGAAAACCGCGATTGGCATTGATCATATTTTTGCATAATAGCAAGTGGCTATACCGGCCGTAATAACGATATAAATCTGCTTTGATCAGCTCGTTGACTGAATACTGCATAGTGTTGATACCCGCCTTCAAACCTGAAATGTTGCTGCATTGTACTGATTTTTCTGGCCGTTATGTTTATTCAACCGTGATTAATGCCGTGAAAGCACCGGCTGGGTGTCAGAATGGGCGGTGCAGCCGATGGTTAAAAATGTATAATGCCGCACTTTTTTTAAGGCTATCACCCAGCGAGGATCTTCGTATGACTCAGTTACCGCCATGTCCAGAATGTAATTCTGCTTACGCTTATGCCGATGGCAACCAATTGGTTTGTTCAGAATGTGCCCATGAATGGCAGCCAGGTGCGGTCACTGATGTTGCCGACAGTGAGAAAATCATCCGCGATTCAGCGGGCCACATCTTGCAGGATGGTGATACCGTGACCGTGATTAAAGACTTAAAAGTAAAAGGGTCGTCGCTGGTGGTCAAAATTGGTACTAAAGTCAAAGCGATCAGACTGGTTGATGGTGATCACGATATCGACTGTAAAATCGATGGTTTTGGCGCGATGAAACTCAAATCTGAGTTTGTCAAAAAGGCTTGATGTTACTTGCTCAGAAAAATCGCCACCGCTTGGTGGCGATTTTTACGTCATGTTATGTTGGCGGCACTTGTTATTGGTTAACCTTTAAGACTGGTTAATAACGCCGGTTGTTAAAAGTGGCGGCATCAATGATTGCCCATAAATGGAATATGCCAGCAATAATGCCCGGCACGACCAGCCACCATAAAAAATAACCTACGCCGCATAAGGCGAAAAATAAAATTGCGGCCAATAACCGGCCTTGCACTAACTGTCCCAGTCCTGGGATAAAAAAACTACATAATGCGGCGATAACATTTCCGCCCGAACCTTGTTCCGCCATGTCAGTCTCCTGTGGGATTGGCAGCGATTGATAAACAGAGGTTATCGTAATTTTTGTGTCAAGACAGCTTAAATCTGTAACAGACTATGTACCCTGTGATGCCGTTGGCATTGTTCTTGGTCTTGATATTGGTCTTGTGCTTGGTGCCTTGCGCACGGCATGGCGCGGGTCTTTCGGTGCGTCGACCTCGCTTTTGTATGCGGCTTTTCCGGCAAGGTGCGTCAACTGAGTGCTTAATCGGGCGCCGGTTCAGTGACAAAACCAAGCTTGAGAATGCCGGCACTTTGCACCGCGGCCATAGTTTTTACCACATGCTCGTAGGCAACGGTACGATCACCGCGCAGATGAATTTCTGGCTGCGGGTTGGCCCCAGCGGCCTGCGTCAGCTTGGCGGTGAGTTCAATGGCAGTCACTTTGCTTTCATTCCAGTACACCTCACCGGCAGCATCGACCGCGAGCTGCACTGTGGTGGGTGTTAACTCATTGGGTTGATTACTGGCGCGTGGTAAGTCAATGTCCACTGAGTGGGTCAGCACCGGCACGGTGATAATAAAAATGATCAAAAGCACTAACATCACATCGACCAGCGGTGTCATGTTAATTTCGCTCATCACTTCGTCGTTGTTATCAAAATCACCACCAAATGCCATGTTTATGCTCCTGATCGCAAAGGTTGAATTGCTGCCGTTGTGGCAAGTTCAACCTTAGGTTTGCGGTGATTGCTGGGCTGATCTGCTGTTTTATCACCGCTTTTCAGCTGCGCCGATTTAGGCGCAGCGCCAGTCATAAAATAGGCATGCAGCTGAAAAGCAAAACGATTGAGTTTGCTGATAATGCCTTTATTGCCGCGGCTGAGCGCGTTATAAGCAAGCACCGCCGGAATGGCCACCGCCAGACCAAAAGCGGTCATGATCAAGGCTTCGCCAACAGGGCCAGCCACTTTGTCGATACTGGCCTGACCGCTGGCGCCAATACCGACTAAGGCATGGTAAATGCCCCAAACGGTGCCAAACAAACCAACAAAAGGAGCAGTCGAACCGACCGATGCCAGCACTGCCAAGCCTTTTTGCATTTGCTCAGAGCTTTGTTCAATCGCGCCTTTTAAGGTCGAGGTTAGCCAGTCGGAGAGGGGCAGTCGACCGTGCAAATCATCCTGGTGGCTGCTGTGATGATCAAGCGCCGCCTGACCTTCATCGGCCAGGAAACGAAATGGATTGCCACGGCTGTCATCTTGCTGATTGGCAGCGGATAAAATCTGTAAGCCCTGAGCAAAACTCTGCGCATGCCAAAAATCCCGGCTGGCGTGCGCGACTTTTTGTAATTTCCATAAATGCAGGGCGCGGATCAAAATCACACACCAAGAAGCGACCGACATCAGCAACAAGATCAGCGCGACGCCTTTAATCACCCCATCACTTTGTGACCAAAGTGCGGCGATACCATATGGATTGTCTTGCATAGTGTGACTCCTGTGGCCGTGGCCTTTTATCATCTCAATTTAAGCGAAACGTCAGTGGTAACTCGTACCAAAAATCGATGTTGTTGCCTTGTTGTTGTGCCGGTTGGAACTGCCAGTGTTTAACTGCCTGGATGGCGGCTTGATCCAGCCGCGAAAAGCCACTGCTGGTGGTTATTTTGATCTCACCGACAGTGCCGTTTGCCCTAACCATCAACAGCAATAGCACCGTGCCTTGTTCTTTTTTCTTGCGCGATAGCTGTGGATACACCGGCGGTTGGTTGTTTAAGCCTTGCGCCTGTGCTGAAGGCGGCTGAACTCTCGGCACACTCGGCACACTCGGCACACTCGGCACTCTCGGTGTCCTCGGCACGCTCGCCGCTGTTTTAGCGGAGTCAGTGGCGGTTTTTGTGACGACAGGGTCACTAGGCTCTGCCACTGGCGCAGTGACCGCTTTTTCCGACGCTTCAGCCTTTGGCAAAGGCCGTGGTTTTGGCTTTGGGGTTGGCGTCGTTTTCGGCGTAGTTTTAGGCGTCGTTTTAGGCGTAATTTTAGGTGTAGTTTTCTCGATTGGTTTGACGATTGGCTTTGCGGGTTGCGTGACCGGCTGCGGCAGCGGTTTAGGTGCGACAGGTTCTGGCTGCAGAGGCTTTGCAACTGGCGCTGCTGCCAGCATCACGCCGATAATGGTTGGCGGTGGCACCGCTTTGGTCACGGATTCCGAGCTGTGCGCCAAGGTCAGTGCCAATACCGCCAAGTGGCAACCCAGCACTAAGCACACAATCCACGCTTGTTGACGCATCCCGCTTCGCATTTGTTGTCCATCGATAAACCAGTCGAACGATGCTGCAGTTACTTCGCAAACATCGAACGCAATTGATAATGATTCGCATTATACTTGATGGGCGAGTTGGATGCTAGTGACTTTTTAGGCTATTCAGCCAATGGGAGTGCCGCTGATTGAGTTAGCTAAAAAGTTGATGATGTGAAATGACATGATGTTTTTTACAAAAGATTGCAAGCAAGGTGCGATATCGTGTACCAGACCTGCTATTTAGCATTGTTATTTTTAATGACTTATTTTTCAGACGATTGAATTTCAGGCCACTTGTTTTTCGGCCAGATGCAGCTCCATGGTGGCTTTAAGTAAGCGGAATAACCGGATCGAAGCGTCGATTTCTTCGCGTCTGTTGGTCAGGCTTTCTACGTTTAAACCCAGCGGAATATCTAAATTGGCGCAGTGCAGCAGAATTTGTTGCAGATTATCGCGGCAAATTTTAATCGATTCATTCAACGGGTTCACTGCATCCAGAATGCGGTACTTGCTGGCTTGTGGCACTGAAATACCCAGCCAATGCATAAATTGCAGCGTTTGTTCACCACCACAAGGGGTAAAGGTCAGAATGATCCGTTGTGGCGTCAGGTTTTGTTGCTTGCAACTACGGGCATAGCTGGTCAGTAAATCGATGGTGGCCTGGGCGTTATACACCGCCTGGGTGATAAAAAACTGGCAACCCTGACGCGATTTTTCAATGAGACGTTCGTGCTCATTGCCTTTACTGGCATGACGCTCTGCAATCGCCACACCGCCCAAATAAAAGCTTGCCGGGTGTTCTGCCAATTGCTGATAAGCATCCGGCAGGCTTAATTTAATGGTGCCATTGGACGACGGGCTACCCACCAACACCAGATTATCCAGCTGGAAATCTTCTTTAGTTTCGCTCAACCACTGGTTAAATTCGCCGGTGTTACGCTGCGCCACACTTTTATAAGTGATGACATCCCGTCTGGCTTGTTGGCGTAAAATTTTGCCGTAAACCCTTGGATCTAAAGTGCTGTGAAAAGGGAAGGGGCGATCGGCGCTGACCCGGCTGCTTTCATCCTGAATGTCGTACACCACTAAACCGTCGTATTCGATTTCATTCAAACGTGCCAGCAATTTTTTGGCGATCCGAATGGTTTTATCTTCAGCCGTATCCGCCTTTGGCGGCGTGGTGCCAATCAGATAAACCCCTTGCTTAGGATCGGTAATTTTTTGCTGTAACGACAAAGCCATGATCTATCTACCTATAAACTTGATACGGCTAAGTATACAGATGTTTGGATGGCTAGCCACCCAAATTTAAATAAATTTTTTCGATAAGAAAGATGAGTTTTCTGCAAGTGAAGGAAAGAACAGCAGGATATGCAGGCAAGTCATGGCGTTGGCCAAACAGCGCATTTTGTCCATTGACGTAGTTTCACTTTCAATGCAACGACCATTTGCCACAGCGAAAGCGTACAGTTTTCCTTTTCACATGAGTGCCTTCGTCGAAAATCGTAAGCGCTGTGGTTCGACGTCTATAAAGTCGCCCAGTAAATAAGTCGGGCGCATCGACGGACCCGCAATGGTAAAAGCACGAACATAAGTGGAAGTTAGCGCGCACAAGACGCCGATGCAGCCGATTATTTTGAGTGGTTGGCGGCGTTTGATCGTTGGCTAATTTCCGTTGAAGTTGAAGTTGAAGTTGAAGTTGAAGTTGAAATTGAACGTGGCGACGGCCGCGAGCGGGCTCATTTGACCAGCGATGGTTAATTAAAAAATTTCATTTCGGCATAAAAATTTGCCAGTAACGGTAGTACCACAGCGACTGCCAACGAGACGCCGACCTGTGTTAGCGTCAGCAATCCGATGGCGCCAGCGATGGCTCCGCCCGACAGGATGACTCCGGCCAGAAAAACACTGCAACCGATGATTTGACCGGCCAACTTCGGGTGAGTGCAGTGGGCATCATCCCAGCTGTTAATCAGTGTGCGTTTTTGCTTCACACCAATCAGGTAGCCCAGCACCATGCTAGGTATCCCGGCCAAAACGGTGACTAGCACTGCCACTAACAACATATCCATCTTTCATTCTCCGTATGTGCGACGACTGAGCCCTCAACAACGAAATTAGGGCGAGCGCTGGTTATCGCTGATTATGTTTCTGTAGATGTTTTGCTAAATATCATGAGTGAAAACTTAACTTTTAATCCACATTAAATCAATCATTTTGGCGCGGTTGCATACTTTTTGTTATTGCAGAAAAAAACGGCGTGGCGCCGGCGCGATCAAGGGAAAATCAGCCAGTGAAAACGCGGTGTCATCAATAGTGATCCATGGCTGAAACATCGCGTGCACTAAGGTTTTTTTTAGCAAAAACGGCCAGTACGCTTTAATCGTGCTGGTCAGCGTTGGCGTTTTTTAAGGTGAAATGGCAGGCGGACATCTGCTGAACGCAGCAATCAGCTGAAAACCACGTTCTAATTCAGCATGGCTGAGGTTGGCGATACCAATGACTAAACCCGCGTTTTGTTCGCCGTTAAACTGATATTTTGCTAGCGGAGCAGGGGCGTAGCCCTGTGCCAGTAACTGCTGCCGTAACTGGTGCTCATCAAAATGTGGTCGCAGATCTTGCGGGCACAGCAGCACCAAATGTAAGCCGGCGTGCATGGCCCGCAACTGCCAGTGGGGCAAATAACGCTGTGCTAGCAGCTGCGCATGTTGCTGTTTTTGCTGGTAAAGTTTGCGCATTTTTCGAAGATGCCGGCTGAAATGGCCTTCACTGATAAAATCCGCCAGAGCGGCTTGGGTTAACAGCGGCACATCGCCGTGAATCGCTTGTACTATGGTGGCGGCGCGCTGAATAAGGGCCGCTGGCGCGACCAGATAACCTAGGCGTAGCGCCGGTTGCATGGTTTTGCTAAAACTGCCGACAAAAATGACACCTTCACCTTGCGCCAATCCTTGCAGGCTGGCGATGGGCCGATGTTGAAATTGGAATTCGCTGTCGTAGTCATCTTCCACCAGCCAGCAATGGTGTTGACGGGCCCATTGCAATACCGCCAGTCGGTTGGCCAATGGCATAATGCCACCCATCGGGTATTGATGGCCCGGCGTCAGAAACAATGCTTTGCTCGCCTCGTGCGTGGCCAATTCTGCAATTTCCAGTCCTTCAGGTCCTGCCGCATTGAGATAGTCGATGTGCAAATCTTGTAGTTGCAGCGCCTGGCGTAATCGGCCATAACCGGGCGATTCCATCAGTACTTTGTCACCACGCGCCGCCACCAACATAGCCGCGACATACAACCCTTGTTGTGCACCGGCGGTAATCAAAATTTGTTGTTCATTACAGTGCACTTGCCTTGATTGCTGCAAATAGTGTTGCAGCGCCTGACGCAGCGGTAAATAACCTAATACATCACCACCTACGCCAAGCCGGGTGCGATCGGCATGGCGTTGCAGCAAACGTTGCCAAATGCGATACGGAAAAGCGGCTAAATCGGGCACGCCAGGTTCAAGCAAACCGGCTTTATAAGGTGCCGCTGCTGGCGGTAATGGCAGCGTTGGGCTGTTTGCGGTGGCGGCTTTCGCCTTGCTGGACGTTGCAGTCTGAAAATAGTGATCCGGGAGCTGCGCAATGATGCAATAGCCGCGGCCTTGTTGGCCTTGGAGATAGCCTTCCGCCACCAGCTGTGCCAGCGCCGCATTAACCGTGTTGCGGCTTAAATTTAATTCACAGGCCAGAGTTCGACTTGACGGCAGTAACGCGCCGGCCGGCCATTGTCCGCGCAATAGTTGTCGCCGCAATGCTTGATACAGCTGCAATTGCAAACTGCCTTCGCCACTTAAGGTAATGCTGTCAGGTTCAATTTTCACGACTGGATCCATCATTTTGATAAAAGTGGTGCTTTTTCTGGCACCAATTTCTACTTAAGCTTGATCTGAACAGGTATTCATCAACAGCGCAAGTAGGCTTAACCAGGAGTTTTTATGTCCAACGACCACACCAGCAGCAAACTAATCCCAACGATCCAACAAGAAGCGTGGCAGCACAACGATAGCCAGCTGGATGAATATCTGGCTTTATATCAATCCTCTGGCATTAACCGGCCATTAGCCGATCGGCCACGCATGGCGCAGCTGTGCGCGGGAGCAAACCTGCTCCTTAGCGCGCGAATTGACGGTCAGCTTGTGGGGTTAGCCCGTTGTTTAACCGATGGTGCTTTTGTCTGTTATATCGCCGATTTGTTAGTAGCCGGCGAGCTGCAACGCCAAGGTGTGGGCCGTTTGCTCCTACAAGCATTGGCCGTACAGTTAGGGCCGCAGGTGCAGTTATTGTTGTTAAGTGCGCCCAGCGCGATGGGCTATTACCCAAAAGTTGGTTTTAACGCGCTCAATAATGCGTTTGCCATTGACCGTCAATCGTCGCCAGTCGTTTAGTGGCGGCACTACATGCGGGTGAGCCCGCAACAACCGGCTTTTGCACCATCATTTCATCGCTCAAGGTTGGATATGACAACAAACACTTATACCCCGGCGCATTTTGGTTGTGATGACGCCGGTTTTATTCAGCAGTTTTTACAGCAACATTATTTTGGGTTGTTGCTGAGTGACAATTTGCAGTTCAGCGCGCTGCCGTTTTGGTTTGATTGGGATACGCCAGCGGCGCTCAGCGGCACCGTGTATTGCCATTTAGCACGGAAAAATCCGCAACTTTTGACGTTGCAACAAGCTGTGGCGCAAGGTAGTTCGGTAAAATTGGTGATCCAGGGGCCACATGCCTATGTCGCGGCCGAGTGTTATCAGCAACAACCGCAAGTGGCAACTTGGAACTACAGTTTGGTGGAAATCAGCGGCAGCGTGCAGTTACTAGAGTCTGCGGCGACGCTGGCGCTGGTTCGCAAGCAACAAGCGACTGCCAACAGCCGGTTGCCGGCAACAGTGCAAGCCGCTTTGGTCAGTCGTCGTAGCGGCCGCTCGGCGATGCTGGCCTATGAAAAACAGCTGGCCGGCGCCATTGTTGGTGTGGCTATTAAGATCAATAGCGTTAATGCAAAAATGAAGTTATCGCAGAATAAAAACCCAGAACAGCGTCAGGATGTCGTGCAGTTTTTGCAGCAAACAGAGCAGCAAGCGCCATTGTGGCAGTTAATGCTGGCGCAAAGTGCCGGTTAAATACAGCGGCAGCTGATGGCGAAGGCCATCGCTTGCCTGAATGCTGAACATATGTGCTGTGTCACGATTATGGATACCATGTTGCCAGCTTCAACACTCGCGACGGAAAAGCGACCGACGACTGTTTAAGGCTGTTTTTGTTCATCATAATCAGCATCCGATTGTCAGAGGTTGCCAAGGTCATTAAACCGCCGCTCAGCAAAAAATCTGGATCATGGCTAATGGTCATCATGCTATTTGACCAACCCGGCAGTTTATCTTTGCGGCTGTTATCTTGCGGCCATTCCAGATATAACATCTGACAGAACGCTGAAATAGGGTCCTGATTGGTTTTCAATACTTGAAGCTGAAATGGCTTGCCCTGACTTTGCAGCGTCCCTTTTTGCTGGAAAAAATGAATAATGCCAGCGCTTTCTGGATAGGCGCACAACGTCACTTCGTCGCGGTTGAGCTCAGGGAAAGTGACCACTTTGCTCAGGTTATACAACAAGGCGCCGCGCACATCGTCAACATTTGCTGCTTGCAGATGAAACATCGCGAGGCCAAGCCAGCAACATAAAGTTTTGCTATTAAACCTGTTCATTGGCTACTCCTTGCGGAAAGCTAATGATAAAACGTGCACCTGGGCGATGCTGCTCATCAAGCACAATACGGCCATGCAATGCGACAGAAACCAAGTTGTACACTAAGTGCATACCCAAGCCGCTGCCGCCTTGGCCTCGCTTGGTTGTGACAAAAGGGTCATAGATGGTTTTTACAATTGCTTGCGGAATGCCATTGCCATCGTCGGTAATAACCATCACACATTCTTTGTCTTGCAGCGTGACTTCAATCAAAATGTTGCCTTGATCCCGCTGGTCGAAACCGTGGATTAGAGAATTCATCACCATATTAATGATGACTTGCTGTAAAGCAGCTACGTTGATCTGAACGATGATTTGATCCGAGCAGTCCAGTTTGACGGAATACTGCTTATGCTTAAATTTCGGTGTCAGCGTAAATAAGATGTCTTCTAATACCTTGGACAAACAAACTTGTTGCTGTAATTCATTCGATTGTTCGACAGCAACCTGCTTAAAAGTACTAATCAGGTCGGCTGCTCGGCAAAGATTGCGAAAAACCATCTCTGAACAGTCTTGGCTTTCAGCCAAAAAATTACTCATGCCTTTTGCGGTCAATTTCTTTTGTTGGTAGGTTTTTTCTAAATTTTTAAGCTGCTCCATCAACATCGAAATGGCGGTTACGCCAACGCCAATCGGGGTATTTATTTCATGGGCGATCCCAGCGACTAATTGCCCCAACGCGGCCATTTTTTGTTGTTCAATCAGTTCTGATTGGTACAGTTGTAATTGCTGCAATGAGTTATTTAATGCGGTATTGGTCGAGGCCAGCTCTTGCGTCCGGGCAGTGACACTCATTTCAAGAGTGCTATTGAGCTGCATAATTTGTTGTTCTTTTTGCTGCTGAATATCGACGTACGCTACAATAGTGTCTAGTAATGTATTGATATGGTTAGATAAAAATCTAATTTCTTCAACATCAGTTATCGGGGCGCGTTTGTTGAAGTTTTTTTCGGTGGCAATCTCAGCGATTAACTTTTGCAATCGCTCAATCGGTGCCAGCACTCTGTTGCCAAGTTTATCTGCCAGCCAATAAATCAGCAGTAACACCAACACCGAAATTGCCGCAAAATACCGGATGAGCCGGTAAATCATGGTTTCCAGCGGCTCTGAGGTGCCGATTAAATATAAATAACCCACCACTTCGCCATCGACGATGGTCGGTCTGGCGACTTCGACGACACGACCATTCACTTGCGGCGTTTGCAGTTGCTGTAGTCGTTTGATGCTGAACTGACTGGGGTCGACAGGATTGGCGTTGGAGCTGGTAAACACATGTAATTTTTGTTCGTACAGTCGAAATAGCGTGGCCTGCGTAACATCTTTATATTTCGCCAGTGGCTGTAGCTGATTGTTGGCTGTTTGTTTATCTTCAAAAAACAAGCTGTAGGCTGAGTTGTAAGCGAGGTCTTCGGCCAGATTGTTCATCCGGGTCAGAAATAATTGATATTGTTGTTGGTACAAAATAGCGGACGAAGCAGCCACAATCAGGCTCAGGGCGAAAAATGCAATTAACACAGTACTGATAAAAAAGTCGCGTTTTAATGTTTTGCGATAGATCAATCCTGTGGTTGCCATCAAAAAGACTCCGCGGTCAGTATTCCACAACTAGGCCAGATAAAAATCGTGAATGTTCGTGGTTCAATAGTAGAGGAAAATCGCTGTTGACGCGTTAATTGAATTTAACTGTTTGAAACAACTTAAACTTAATCTCTGCGCTATACTAGCGTCATCGACACCATCGCCTATAGTAAACGCTTATGTCAATCACGAAAATTTATCCGTATGCGTTGCTCTGCAGTTTCATATGCGTCAGTCCTGTCCAAGCAAATCAGGCGCTAGAGGGCGATTTAACTTTGTTGAGTCTCGAGGATTTGCTCAACGTAACCGTCACGGTCGCCAGTAAAACCCCGATTAAATCTTCGTTAAGCCCTTCGACAGTGAGCGTGTTTTCACGACAAGATTTAGATGCGTTGGGAGTCACTGAGCTGATCGATTTATTAAAATTTGTACCAGGCTTTTACCCATCGTTTAGCCCAGTCCAGGGCAATCAGTCTTATTTAGTGACCCGTGGCCATGCGCAAAAATATGCAAATACCGTGTTATTTTTATTAAATGGTCGTCGCATCAATGAAGATTACACCGGTGGTATCAACTATTTAATTCGTCATTTCAGCTTGCAAAACATTGAGCGGGTCGAAGTTATTCGCGGTCCAGGCTCGGCGTTGTATGGCGCCAACGCATTTAATGGGGTAGTGAATCTAATTAGCCGCAACGACCAATATGCTGGTGTGAGCGTTGGCAATAATCAAAGTGCTGCGGCGAATATCGGCTTGAGTTGGCAAGGGGAAGACTGGCAATTGACTTTGGCTGGGGCGGCCCGCAAAGACAATGGTGAGCATTATCAAGATATTTACGACCGATTAGGTCTTCAGCAAAGCACACAAGATCCCAACGACAACCAACAACTCGAAATCAGTCTGCGGTATCAAAATTTAACCTGGCGTAGCTTTTTGCAGCAAGCCGCATTTGAAGATTATTATTTGTTCCGGCGTGTGAGCGATGAGTTTAATCAGCTCGAGGCAAAAAATGTCATTCATCAATTGGCCTATCAGCTGTGGCAAGAGCAAGATCAGCAGCTGCAATTTCATGCGCAGTGGCAACAAGGCCAGCGAAAGTCATTGACCATGCTGGCGGCGCAAGATGACACCGATTTTTTGCAAGCGCCGTTTTTATTTGGCGAAGAATTCGAGTATCAATCGGTACAAGTTGGGCTGGAAGGTTCGGTACGGATGAACGAGCAATGGCTGTTTGCTGCTGGCGCAGAGCAAATTAACAGCCAGCTGCCCAAAGCCTATGTTCGCAGCAATTATAATCTGTTCGGTGATTTGGTCTGGTTAGGTTCGTTACAGACCTTTAATACACCAGAGCAACGCACCACTTTGGACAAAACACGAATTATTCAAAGTGCTTATGTGCAGACGCAGACCGAGGTCAGCAACACGATTCAGTGGACGATGGGATTACGTTATGACAGCTACAACGATGTCGCTGGTAAACTCAACCCGCGATTCTCTTTGGTCTATCAACCGCAGCACGAACATGTCTATAAACTGATTTATGGCAATGCCTATCGGGTGCCTTCATTGGGCGATTTGTACGATGAAGAAAGTGGACTGACAATCGGCAATCAGTCATTAAAACCATCGACTATTCAATCGCTTGAAGCTGTATACAGTTACCTCGCCCCTCATTTTATGTTCACCGGTTCGTTATTCCACAACCGCATCGAAGATTTAATTGGCTTTACTTCAGGTGATATTGCCACGTTAAGCAATATCGCCAAAAGTGATGCCACCGGCTTGGAATTAGAATGGCGCTGGGAAGTTTTCAGTCAGTTGCAGCTTCGAGGTCATGCCACACATTTATTGAAAAATTCCTCAACGATTCGAGGGAATGGCAGTTTGATTCCGTCTGAGCAACTCAGTCCGAAAAGTTATGCCATGACCACTTTAGAATATAAGTTGAATGAACAGTGGGCGAGCAACCTGCAGTGGAGTTACCGCTCCGCGGTGGCGGTACTTTCTCATCAAGGATCATTGTCTTTGGTCAATTGGCAACTGAATTTTCAGCCGGTAGAGCGTCAGCAATGGCAACTGCAAGTGCGCAATATGCTCGACAAACGTTATCAAATACCGCAGATCCAACAAATTGGCGTGCAACACGGCCAAGCCCTCTTTGAACTGCCAGCCCGAGGTCGCGAAATTCAATTGGGGTATCGGCTTAGTTTTTGATGGCAATTTGAGTTTACTATCGCCATTTTGTTGCGGCTGGTCGGGGCTTCGACGAATGGGTTAGTGCAGCAAACCGAACTGCCAGCAACGCTCTAGCAGTTAAGGTTGACACAAAATGTACCTCAGTAGCTACCAGACATTTTGTTCTGCTGCCGTATCAAGTTGTACCGGAAAGTCGGCTGCGATATCTAGTACCCCATCGACGGCACGCAACGATTGCAAGTTACTTTCTGGCGCCGATCCGGTGACACAGCTGATGTCCGCCAATATTGAGTGAACTGACAAGCCTTTGCCTTCGAGTTGTTTCACGACCTGTGCAATTGGTTTTTCATGGTCGATGGTGATGATCCATTGTTGATCGGTTGACATACCTTGTACCTCCAATAGCGGCCTCCTGTGCGTAGGAGGCCGAAAAACAGAATATCCGTTACTTGACTGCTATTTCGGTGCAAGGACTAATCCGGCTCCGACTCGACTCGCTGGGTAGGGTAAACGCATTGCCGCTAATTGTAGCTGGCGCCACAAATTCATGCCACGAAAAGCTGGGTTGGTCTGTGCCCAAAATGCCGCACAACCGGCAACATGGGGTGCCGCCATACTGGTGCCACTAATCGTTTTGTAACGTGTTGGGCGTGGCCATGACGAAAATACATCACGGCCGGGTGCGGCGATATCAATTTTGCCAAAATTGGAGTAGCTGGACGGGATCAGGCTTGGATCCAGCGAGGCTACCGCCATAATAGTTGGCGAATTTGCCGGAGCACCGGTAGCACCGGCAGCATTGCCTGCCGCCGCAACGATTAACAACCCGTTGCGTAAAGCCGCCGCGCCAGCATTGGTGTATGCCGCCTGCACCGGACTTTGACTGCCGAGTGACATTGAAATCACCTCACAGCGGTTCGCAATGGCCCAGTTCATGCCGGCAAGTACACTGGCGCTGGAGCCGCTCCCCGAATTAGACAGCACCTTACCGACAAAAATATTGCTGTTAAAGCCTATTCCGTACCGCGGTGTCGCACCAGCAGGCGCCTTCGGACCGCAGGCAGTGCCGATGCAATGCGTGCCGTGCCCGTTTAAGTCTTGGACTGGCTGACCAACAAAAGATTGGGTGATAAAATTTCGGCCGATAAAATCTGGGTGGCCTAAGTCCATTCCGGTATCCAATACCGCAACTTTAATACCAGAGCCCGAGCGGACACTGGCTGGAACCCGGCAGCGGACTAAACCCCAGGTCGCGCCGAGCACTTCGATATCCATTTCTTCGTCGGGCGCTGGAGGTTGTGCTTTAGAATCAAGATCTTTGGCGATAGCCGTCGCGGCACTTAAAAAGCCGCGTAGATATTCGGAGTTGTCGGCAAAGGCAAAATATTCAGGTTCGATGACCTGGACCGCATTTTGTGCTTGCAGCGCACTAAAGTTACTGATGCCGTGATTTTGCAAGGCCTCACCGCTGACCAGCGCGACATCTAGCTCTGGAAAAACCATCACTTCAGCATCGCCGGCTTCCTCGAGGATGACTGCTTGGTCAGGAAAATCACGTGCATCGGCCATTCTAAAGCATTGGTTTTTTAGCGATTGCACCCCTTCGTCTAACATTCCTTCACGATAACTAATCAGGTAACGGCCAGTTTCTAGGCTGTCGTCACCGCGGTTCAGTGCATCTAATAGTAGTTGTTCGACATTCGTCGAAATGGCGGAACTAGCTTGATTACTGGTTACGTCATTACCTCTTTTTTTGTCATTCGCCATGGTCAATCTCCTTGTGACTGGTGCTGACTGCTGTTGCTTGGTTTATCGGGCATTGCGAGCTGAAATTGACGACAACCACTGAAATGACGCCGTATCGCACGACAGCTGGATAAACGGACTATGTTGTCGATTTGTCAGCCCCGACCAATGGGCATTGCGGCAACATGAGACAAAGATAGTCGGTGATGTGGTCCACGGCGGAGCAATCATTTGGATTAATTAGTTATTAACAAATTGATATTAAGAACGATGTCTCACAACATATTGATTACAACCAATGAATTTTTATCATCGGTGCGTGGTTGTACCTAGGCAGTCCTAACAACGTGCAGTTGTGGGCGAAATTGACAGTCGAGTGGCGAGTGCAAACTGCGTTCAATTGAAGGAAGTCACCCGCTTGGCAGTGGTTCCTGTGCGCGCGGACTTGACAACACTGCTTACACATTAGATAACAATGCATTGTAAGTGCTTACATTGGAGGTTTCATGAGACTTTTCTCAAGGCGGCAGCTGCTTGCAGGCGGATTGGCTTTCGTGACGATCGCGTTGCCGGTGCTGGCGCAGCCGCCAGTGGCTGCAGTGAGCGCGCCAGCAAATTGCCCAGCGGCGCCAGCAGGAATGCACACCTTAAATAAGCAGCATTATGCCGACAAAGTGCATGGTTTCTGGTTGGGGCTGAGTATTGCCAATTGGACTGGGCTGGTCACCGAAATGGACAAAATTGGCGGTGCCGGGCCGACTGGTAAGTTTTATACCCGCGACGATTGGCAGGGCAAAGACCAACCCAGTATTTGGGGACAGGGCATTCCAAGCCAGTTATCGGCAACGATTGACTGGGTGGTGGCTGGGGAAAATGAGATTTGGGGCTCGGACGATGACAGCGACATTGAGTATATTTATCTAAAACAGATGTATGACCTCAAACAGCCGTTATTAAGTGCCGAGCAAATTCGCGACGGCTGGCTGGCGCATATTTATCGGGATGCAGACACCCCATTTAAAACCGCCGACGGCAAACCGGAAAATTTTCTATGGGTATCAAACCAGCAAGCCTTTGATTTAATGCAGCAACATATTCTGCCGCCCTTCACCGGCATGCCAGCCGCGAACCCACATTACGATATGATTGATGCGCAGCTAACAACCGAATTGTTTGGTATTTTGGCGCCATTTCGACCTGATATTGCCTCGACGCTGGCGTACTTACCCATTCGTACCACGGCCTATGCCGAAGCGGCTGATATTGCCAATTTTTATGTGGTGATGCATGCGCTGGCGGCCGGTATTGATCATGCCAAGCCAATCCAACCGCAGTTGTTACAGATTGCCCAGCAAGCCCGCGCTGAACTGCCGGCGAACCAATATCCGGCCAAAATGTTTGACTTTGTCTGGTCGTTACACCAATCCGGAATTCCATGGGAAGCCGCGCGAGATCAGCTGTATCAGCGCTATCAGCTAGACGCAAAAGACGGCTATGAAATCACTGCAAAAAAGCTGTACTGCAATGGCTGTTTTGCTGCAGGGATCAATTTTGCCGCTAGTTTAGTTAGTCTATTTTATGGCGAAGGGGATATGCAGCAAACCATCAAAATCGCGGTGCTGGCGGGGTGGGACTCAGATAACCCAGCGGCCACCTGGGGTGGATTGTACGGGTTTATTCTTGGTAAAACGGGTGTCGAGCACGCATTTAAGCGGCGCTTTTCGTCAAAATTTAATATTCATCGTACCCGCAAAGGCTTTGCTAACAATGGCATCGACAATTTTGATCATATGGCGCTGATGGCGACTGCGATTGTCGAGCAGGTGGTCATCCAGCAGCTGGCGGTGAAACTGCCCGCGAGCGGGCCATGTTGGAATATTCCCGCGTTGGTGCAACTAGAAAAAAATCCGCGGTAGCGGACAACACTGGATATACATGATGCGAGCAGTACATTGTAACGACTGGTAAGTTAGCCAGCAGCTGCGTTTTTTAAGTCTGCTGGTGTTGACTTCGTTTCAATCAGTTTCAGCTGCTGCAATTTTTGTTCAATACTGAGCGACACTGCTTTGTGTTCATCGTCACTTGGCTGATCTAACGTCTGCTTTAATGCTTCAATTTCTTGTTTTAGCTTTAGTTTCTCAAGTTCAGTCCGCTCCGCCAATTCCGCTTTATCAAAGGCGATATCTTCGGCGGAAGATCCATGCGCATCCACGGCCGTCGGCGGTGATGTTGAGGGCATCACTTTGGTTTCGTCACTGATCTTGCGCTGATTCATAAAGCTAGGTGACATAATCTCGACCCCATGCTGGTGCAAGGTATCCAACACAGCGCCATACAGCTTTGAACGCATTGAAATCAGGCGTTTTGATTCTTCCAGCAACCCCGACACGCGGTACGTCACGGCGAAATTGCCAAGTTCAGTAATATGAACAAAAGGCTCGGTTAAACCACAAGTCTCGGCAGCTTCGATTAATAGCTGCTCAACACGTCGATGTTCGACATCGTAACCTAATGATAAGGACGCTGAAATAATAGTGCCTGAGCTGCGAATGGTGGTCACCGGATTACTAATGCAGTAGGTGTTTGGTAGTGCAATGAGCTCTCTGGCTTCGGTTTGAATTTCGGTATCAAACAAACCGCGTTCAGAGATCCGACCAAAATGTTCACCAATCCGAATAAAGTCACCGACCCGAAAAGGCTTGGTAATGCGCAGCAAAACACCTGCCATCAGGTTGGAAATGATGGTGGTGGAAGAAAAAGCTAAGATCCCAGAAATTAACAGACCAATCAGCGCAATCAATTGGTTGCGCGAACTTTCACTGATCGGTAATACAAAGACGCACACCAACACGCCAACAATAGTTAGCCCTAGCATGATTAGCTGACGCGAGAACAAACGCTCATTCCCGATCCCAGGCTCACGCTTAATGAGCAGCCAATGGGCGGCGGCTAAAATCAGGCTCACTGACAGCACGGTGCCAATAAAAACTCCGGCCGAGGTGAATGACTCAAACATAGGGTGAAGCCTTTTTTACGGTACGAATATTGTTGAATAGTAAGCGTAAAAAACCGCTTTGTCCTGCTAATCCAGCTCCCACAACTCATCATCAGCCGCCCACAGGGTCAGCAACTGGGCTTGTCGTGCCAGTTGTTTGGCCTGCACGGTGATATCACCTGGTAATTGCGGGCTGCCGAGCCAGGCTTCGCCTCTATTGGCGGCAGCGGCAAGTTTGCTCCACTTTTTGGCAAAGGCCGCCATGGCGTCGCGCGGTTCAGGTAAATCGGAAGCGCTTAGATGATCAAAAGGGACTGGCTGTGGCTGAACACCGGTGCTGTCGCCGGCCAAAATCCAGTGTCCGACAAAACCCGGATCGGCTGGGTTTTCCACTGCCCACAAGCCGACATAAGGCGCGGTGTACCATTCTGGCCAGTCACAAATGATACCGTGTGGTATCTGTTGCGCTTTGACGTAACTTTCAATTGCTGCCAACTGACTGTCACACCAAGCCCAGTCTTGTGCATCATCCATGTCCATTTTATTTGCTCCGGTTGCTGTTGGGGTTGAGCCGCGTCAATCGGCCGATTTTGGCTTGAATGACTTTACATCTGTTGTAAACTTTTGCCGCGGCTTTGTTGATGGTATTTCACCATAAAGAACATGCTGATAAAAGCCGACCGCGTGTAAAAACCATCAGCGCCGGCTAAACCGACTGAACTGAGCAAAATAGCGAAGGTCATGGAGATGGTAAAATTGGCCATCCACTGGGCACGAGCGGCGATAAAATAGTTGCGGCCAAAAGCGGCACCTCGACCAAGTACCATCGCCAACTGCTATAAAGTAGCTACCAACGCGCCAATAGCGCCGCCGAACCCTAGCAAAGTGACGTTCAACCCGGTCGCGACCCAGTAGGATTAGCGTGATGCTTGTTCAAATTCATTGTAAAGAAGTTGTTGAAACAACAAGCCTTTGCCGCTAGGGTGGTGGCATCTTTGGGTCAAACTAAGGTGGGTAGACTGGATCTAGATGAGGTTCTACCGCACTAAATAGCAATCAAACGATTGGTTTATTTTTTCAACATGAGGGACTATTGATGGAATTTCCACTGAATTTACTGACCAGCCCGGCGCTGTGGCTGACGCTGGTACTGATTTTTACCTTAAAAAAAGGCATTCATTTTGTGCCGCAAAACCGCGGTTATGTGATTTACCGCTTCGGTAAGTACACCAAAACGCTGAGTTCTGGCTTAAATTTTATTGTGCCTTTTATTGAATCGATTGAAGCGAATCGCAATTTAAAAGAACAAACGCTACAAATTCCCCAGCAGTCTGCCATTACCAAAGACAATATTGCGCTGATGATTGATGGTGTATTGTTTATTAAAGTGGTTGATGCTGCCTCTGCCACCAACAATATTACCGATTACAAGTTAGCCTGTACCCAGCTTGCCATGACGTCGATGCGAAATGCCATTGGTTCGATGGAGCTAGATGACTGTTTTCAAAACCGCGCCGCCATCAATGCCAAAATTCAAGAAGCGATGCAGGATGCAACTCAGCCGTGGGGCTTAATTGTGCTGCGGTTTGAATTGTTGGAAATAGCCATTCCGCCGTCCATCAAAGAAGACATGGAAAAACAAATGACCGCCGAGCGGCAAAAACGCTCTGCGGTGCTGACGGCTGAAGGTGTAAAAATAGCGGCGATCACCACCGCTGAAGGTCAGAAGCAAGCTCGGGTGTTAGACGCGGAAGCGGCGAAGTTGGAGCAGGTGTTGGCCGCTGAAGCGAGCAAAGAAGCACAAATTCTCGAAGCGACCGGTAAAGCCGAAGCCATTCGTTTAGTGGCGATTGCTGAAGCCGAAGCCTTAACCACCATCGGCGCGTCAGCCGCGACTGATGAAGGCCAAAAAGCGGTGGCGTTGACGCTGGCACAAGGCGCCATTGAAGCGCATAAAGCCATTGCCCATCAAGGCACCATTGTGCTGACCGATGGTAAAAGTGGTGACAACATTGCCAATACCGTAGCGCAGGCGATGGCCGTGTCGACGGCAGTTAATCAGTCATCGGCACGCCAGTAAACAGTAAACCGTAAGCATCGTCGGGTTGGTTTGATAGCAGTGGTGCTGAATGTCTGTGACGAGGCATCGCTGCAGCAACCCAGTGGCTAGTAAAGTTTGAAGAGTGCGCCCATATGAACAGCATCATGGAATATTTTGCCCAACATCACGATCAACTGTTATACGCCATTGCTGCCATCAGTTTATTAGTCGAACTAGGCGTGTTAGGCATGAGCGGCCCGTTATTGTTTTTTTCGCTGAGCTGCCTAATCACCGGTTTATTGGTCAGTGCGGGTATCATCAGTGGCTGGGAAATAGAACTGTTATTGGTCGGCGTGTTGACGTTTGCCAGTGCTATTTTGCTGTGGAAACCGTTCAAAAATTATCAAAATGCCAAAGAAGCGCCCAACACCAGTAGCGATATGATTGGCCGGCAATTATCGGTGACGCTGACGATCGGCCGCGATGCTGGCCGTGTTGCTTATTCGGGCGTCGAATGGCAAGCCCGTTTAGTCAGCGGCCACACCGAGTGCATCGCAGCCGGTGAACGCGCTGAAGTGGTGGCGGTTGATGGCTCGTTGCTGTTGGTAAAAGCGATCGTCTGATTGTTCTGTGGCCAATGCTGACTGGGTATGACGCCAGTTGTGCTTCGGCTTCAATCAATAAACTTCCGCCTCCTTGATCACTTTGCCGCTAATTTTCGAGCGGCAAAGTGGCACAAATACACTTCCTAACACTGCAAGAACACTGCAAGAACACAAATCAGCTCACCACAAAGCTGTTTTTGCTCTATCGCGGCTGGCCATTTCTTTACACTTCGACAGCGTAAAACGCAGCGCCGACCTCGAACCCAGTGACGAATGAGCTACGTGGCCATTGGCCGAAAAATCTGCATCTCGGTCGGCAGTGAATGCCAATGTGCTGATGTCTGGGCTGCATAGTCAGCTTGGACAAGGTACTAAATTGCAGGCCGCTGATAGCAGGAAATGTAAAGACGAATCAAAGTAGTTGCAAATAGTTATCATTTGCACTAATGTGCGCTTATCATTTTAAATGAGATTGATTCTCATTAACTGGAGCGCTTTATGGTTAACTTCACACCCCTTCTTTGTGCGACCTCTTTGTTAGTCGTTTTTACCACCTCAGCCCATACACCTTATCTGGCACCCGCTAGCTTTGAACCTTTAGGGGGCTGGGTCACGCTGGATGCTGCTTTTGCTGAGAAGTTTTTTGTGCCGGAAGTTCGTTTTGATCAAAGCAAATTTAAAGTGCTGCAACCAGATGGGAAAGCGGTTGATCCAAAAGAGCTATTTGTAGGCAAAACCCGCACTGCAGTGGCGCACCAACTAGCACAGGATGGCACTTACAAATTCAGCACCGGCCAACGTTTTGGGGCGGTATTTCGAAGCTGGCAGCAAGACGGGAAAACCCATAACAGCAGAGATGCCAACGAGAAAATTCCTGCTGGGGTGGAGTTAATTGCGCATTTTCAGTCTGTGACATTGGCGGAAACTTATGTCAGTAAAGGCGCACCAAGCCGAAGTGCTTTACAACCAAGCAATGAAGGGCTGGAACTGGTGTTCCAAAGCCATCCCAACGACTTATATATCCAAAGCCCAATCAAAGCCACAGTGCTTTTTAACGGCAAAGCTTTGGCTGAACAAAAAGTACAAGTGTATGCGGCCAATTCGCCAGCAGCCGAAACCAAAGCTTCCACCGAACTCACAACGGATCAGCAAGGCCAGTTGCATTTCAAACTGGATAAAGCCGGGACCTATTTACTGCTGACCCGTTTTCGTACCAGTGCACCAGCCGGTGCCAAAGCCCCAACCTACAGTTACAGCTATAGCGCTGTCGTTGAAGTCACTGAATAACAGGAGTTGACCATGTCACGCACAAGCACCGCCCTTACGTTATTTTTAGCCATCAGCAGCGGTTATTTAGCTGCTGAACAGGCACCCAAAAAACCAGCGCATCAACCTACAGCTCAGGGTAAAGCCAGTTTTATTCAGGATTATGATCTGGATAAAGACGGCACTGTCAGCCAAGCCGAATTTGCGTTGCTACGCCAGCAGCGTTACCGCGCTATGGATGAAAACAAGGATGCTCAGGTGCCGGTCGATGAATACGTGAATGAATACGCCGATCGGTTGGATAAAAAGCTCGATACTGAACGCAAAGGCCAAATTAAACAAACTTTGGTGCGTATTGATGCGCTGGATAAAAACAAAAGTAAAACCATCGGTGAGAATGAATACCATGCTTCGGGTGACAAAGCTTTTGCTTACATCGATACCAATAAAGATGGCGTGATCAGCAAAGCAGATCCGCTGCCCAAGCGTGAGCGCAAGTCGGATGCTCAGGAGACTGTACGTGCCCGCCCGGCTTTGGTGATGCCTACGACACACAGTGTGGCTGGCATGTTGGATATGTATGACCAGAATGGCGACGGTCAAGTCGACAAAATAGAATACCAACAACAACGTGCTACTGCTTTTGCCCGCACCGATCTGGATAAAAACGGCGAGCTGAGCAGCGATGAATACCTGAATGAGTTTGTTGATCGTCTGGACCGTCAAATCGCCAACACCCGCACGGCCCAGTTAAAACAGGCCGCAGTGCGTTTTCAAGCTTTGGATAAAGACACGAATCAGCAAATAAGTGCCGTCGAATTTAATACTTCAGGTGAGCGCATGTTTAAACGCTGGGATACAGATTTAAACCAGCAAGTGACGATGGCTGAAGCGTTGCCAGTTATGCAAACTGAAAAAACCAAAGGTACCGCTGAGGAATGAAATATTTTGTCTGGCCTTTGACGCTGTTGTCACTCAGCCCTGTACTGGCGTTAGCCGACACCGACACCGACACCGTCAGCTATCAGCAGGTTGTGGCAGGCCAGCTGCTGAAACTGCAGTTAGCAGGCGTCAGCCAAAAAGACTGGCAGGCGAGGTTACCGCAGTTCCAACATTGGTTAACGGTGTCGAAACCACAGCAATCCGAACTGGTGAAGCTTTGTGAGCAATGGCGCAGCCAAAGCCAGCACAGTTACAGCTGTCGTTTAGGCGCTATCGCCGCGCAATGGCAGCAAGCGGTGCAGCAACAACAGTTACCGGACAGAGTAGAATTGCGCCGTCAAACCAGAGTCATTGAGCAACTCGATGTGTTGGCAGCCAATGACCACACGCTGATCTGGCAGCTCGACGGTTTGGCGAACGCCCAGCGGTTAGATGATGCTGCGGCGCAGCTAAAAAGCTGGTTTCCACAATTGACGCAGATGGATTTGCAGTCCGGTGTCAGTCGGTTGTTATGGTCGGATGCGGGGGTAATACCGCTAAGTTTGGGCACTGAACAACCATTGTTGCAGCAACTGGAGCTGAAATCAGTGGCGTTAGCGCAGACTGAAACCGCAGATGCGGGCCACGGTTACAAAGTGTCGTACCGCCTGTTGAGTCCTTTGTTAAATCCGCGAGAGGGCTGGCCGGTGGAATATGGCCCAACGGCTACTGTGCTGGCCAAGGATGCAGTGACAGCGTATTTGCTAGCGCAAAGTGTGGCAGTGCTGGATTGGAAACAGGGGCAACAGCTTGCAGAGCAGCAGCAAGCTGCGGTTTTAATCAAAACCGATGCGTCGAACTGGTACGCATCCAATGCTTGGTATGGCTATTTAGCGGATAAAAGACAAAGCCAGCAACAAGCGCTGCAGATTAGTTATCAGCTGCCGAAGTTCAGTGACGGCAATTACAAAAGACCCTATGTCTCGGTATGGCTAACTGATCAGCTGCAAAAACCAATCCGCCAATTGAGTCTTGTCGGCGAACAGCTGCGCTGGTATCAAGAGCTACGTCACTGGTGGCGCCGTCTTGGTCGGAGCAATCCAGAGCACATTGATCAAATTGCCGGGGCAACCCAAAGACCAGGCACTTATCAGTTGATCTGGGATGGCCGCGATCAACATGGCGCCGTGGTGCCCTGGGGCCAGTACCAATTACATCTGGAAGTGGCGCGTGAACATGGTGGCCATGAACATTTAACTTTGTCGCTGAACTGGCAAGCTGATCTGAAGCCAGTACAACAACAAGGTAAAGCTGAACTGGGGCTGGTTCGCCTGCAGCTTCAAAGCAAAGACGGTTAAGTTATTGAGTATCAAAATCCTGTTGAGTTGTCTCCCAACTCCTGTTGTTCTCCCTATTCTTTGGATAGGGAGCTTTTTGCGTTACTAATGCATAACACTTTGAAAAATATAAAATAAATTTAAATTTATTGTTGAGAATGATTCTCATTTAATCTAGAGTGGCGCACATCCTGTGGATTTCCCACACCTCTTTAGCTCGTCAAGGAGAGCGTCATGCCCTGTTCTAAAACTATCATTGCTGCTGCTATGAGCAGCTTATTTTCCACAACCTTGTTGGCTGAAATTGCAGTTGCAGATACAACAAAAAATCTGTCACAACTAGATGCCGTCACTGTTAGCGCAACTGCGCTTGAAGACAAAAAGTCCACCACCGCAACTAGTACAACACTCAACGCCAAGCAGCTAGAACAACAACAAGTACAACGTTTAGAAGATATGGTGCGTTATATCCCCGGCGTGAGCCTGACCGATCAGGGCCGTTTTGGGACTGCTGGTTTTAACATCCGCGGTTTGGAAGGGAATCAGGTTGCCGTCACCGTCGATGGTTTGTCGGTCGGTGAAACGTTAAACCCGCCTTCCTACGCTTTTTATGATTTTTTTGCGGCTGGCCGCGGTGGAATTGACCCCGATGCGGTGAGACAAATTGAGATAGTCAAAGGCGCGGATGCCATCGCTGCCGGCAGCGGCTCTTTGGCGGGCGCGGTGCTTTTTGTGACCAAAGATGCGGCGGACTATTTAGCGCCTGAAGGTGACGATACTTTTGTCCGGTTAAAAGCGGCTTACAGCGGTGCCAATGCTGAAACGCAGGGCACAGTGACGATCGCCAACCGCAGCGGCAAGCTAGAATCTTTGGCGGTGTTAACCAAACGCGCGGGTCACGAAATGGCAAATTATGCCGACTCGGCACAGCGTCAAGCCATCACGGGTTCCGGTCGGCCGGTGGCTGATCCGCAAGACAATGTCAGCCACAATCTGTTGACGAAAATGAAGTACCAACTGACAGATACGCAAGAAGTTGGCCTGACCGCCGAGTTATTTAAAGCCGATATCGACACCAATAATTTATCCTGGATCAGCAGCAGTTACCTGACCCGAACCAGTGATGATCAGCAAGCACGTAGTCGCCTTGGTTTGAATTATAACTGGTTCGCTGGCCAGCAATGGTTTGATGCCTTTGCCACGAGTCTGGATTACCAGCAAACCAATAACGACGCGCTCACGTTGATGCTGGCGCCAGCCAGTGCGGCACGCTTATGTAGCAAAGGACCTTGTTATCGCAGTGAAGATCGTCAGTACCAGCAAGAGTTGCTGAAATGGGCGGTTGCTTTAGATAAAGAATTACAGACCCAAGGCAGTCAGCATCAACTGCTTTACGGCGGCGCAGTCGAGCAAAAATCGGTCGATTTCTCGGCGATTGATACTAGTTATGTTGGCCAAACAACCGGCATTGCCAAGCAGGACATCGACCCTGATTTTGTGCCCGAAACTAACGCAGAGTTATGGCACCTTTATCTGCGTGACCAAATCAAATTTAACAACAGCCCGGTAAGCTTAACCAGCGGACTTCGTTATGATCATGTGTCCTATCAGCCGAAGTTAAATGCTGGCTTTACGGATCTGACTGGTTCAGTCAAAGACAGCCGCTTTAGCGCAGTGACAGGCCAGTTGGTGGGGAGTTACCAAATGACCGAACAACAACGCATCGTGCTGCAGCTCGGGCGTGGTTTTCGGGCGCCAAGCACCGAAGAAATGTATTTCCAAACCGCTTTAGTCAATCGTACCGAAAAGGCCACTGGCAAAGTGGTGCCTGGTTTATACGGCTCGTTATCGAACCCAAATTTAGCTGCTGAATACAGCACAAATCTTGAGCTGGCGTATCAATGGCAAAACGAGCGCAGTAAATTTAATCTGGCGGTATTTAGCGACAACTACCGCGATATGATCACCACCGTCACGAAAGTGCAAAACGTCGGCACTATCTATGAGGATTGTTCGCGCTTTGGCTGCAATACCACGCAGGGTAACCCTTATACGGTGAATGAAAATGTCGGTGATGTGGATGTTTCAGGTATTGAGTTGCAGGGCGCTTGGCGCTTTAACCACAGTTGGAGTGCGCAATTTTCTTACAGTCATCACCAAGGTAAAAAAGACAATGGCGATCCGTTGCTCACCATCAGCCCAGATAAATTGGTCGCTGGTGTGAGCTATCGAGTAACACATTGGTGGGACTTGGCGGTGAATGCCAGTTACAGCTCCGCAGTCAAAGCCGCTGATGCCTACGAAACGGCAGCTGACGGCACGCGGCGGCAGCTGGTCACTTACTTGCCAAAAAGCGCTGCTGTCGTTGATGTTGTGAGCAATATGGAGTTCGCTGACCACTGGCTGGTCAATGTTGGTATTTATAATCTGCTCGATCAAGAATATTACCGTTGGGAGCGCATTCGGTTTGCTGCCAGTAGCCGCAACAATATCAGCGCCGACGGTATTCAGCGTTATAGTGAGCCGGGTCGTTATGCCAAGCTCAGTGTGAGTTATAGTTTTTAAAGCTGCCAAGGACTGGACTTGATCAGGGCGCGCTAAACAGCGCCCTGATCAAATGCAGCGCGGGTGGGTCGTATTGGTGTCAGCCTGCTGTTGTATGCGCTATGTGTTTTGCCATGCTCGGGTGGGTAGTTCAAACTATGCCATTTCAATCGGTTGCTGTGGATTCTTGAGGAACCTCGATGCAGTGGGTTGTCATGGTTAGTTTTTGGCGGAAGTAATTATACCCATCCATCATGCTGCCTAATATTCCTCCACCAAAGATCAACAGGCCCTAGTGCACACGATTCGTTTTAAATTGTTTCACGTTTAACTCTAACTTCCTCGCTAAAGCTTCCAGTTGATGGCTGGCATTGGTAATTTTAGCCGCTTCATGCTCGGCTTTGAGCGCGGAGTTGGTGATTTGACTGAAGTTTCTATTGATTTCAGCGGCGACGACCGACTGCTCTTCGGCCGCGGTGGCGATCTGGATATTCATGTCACTGATCCGCGTTACCGACAGATTGATAGCATCGAGAGATTCGCCGGCGCATTGTGCTTGTTGCACACTTAAATCAGCTTGTGACTTCCCTTCTTTCATAACAGTTACCGCGAGCACCGAACTTTGTTGCATTTTTTCGATGACGGCCTGGATTTGACGGGTCGATTCTTGTGTACGCCGAGCCAGATTACGAACTTCATCTGCGACAACGGCAAAACCACGGCCTTGTTCCCCTGCGCGTGCGGCCTCAATTGCGGCGTTTAATGCCAATAAATTGGTTTGTTCGGCAATCCCCTGAATAACTTCTAGGACTGTGACAATTTGACGACTGTCCTCGGATAAATTGTGAATGACACCAGAAGCTTCCGTCACTTTATCAGCCAGCGCATTGATGCTCTGTTGTGTTTTACTCACTTCTTTTTGGCCCGCACTAAATTCATCCATCGCAGTATGAGCTAGGGTCGCTGCGGCGCTGGTATGATTTGCGACTTCAAGCACGGTCGATGACATTTGACTGATGGCTGTTGCACCTTGTTCAGTCTCGAGTTTTTGGTTGCTAATTAAATCCTCATTTTGTTGCGACGTTTGCAGCAATGAACCGGATGCTGACAATAATTCAGCCGCCGCCCGCATAGAGTTATTGGTCATCTCCGACAGTTGATCGCTAAGTTCCTTCACGGCACTGAGGATGCTGTTATCAGACAATACATCGACTGTAACCGTTAAATCACCGGACGCTATTTGATGGATCACCGATGCTGCATATTCGGGCTCACCACCAATAATACGTTTCAAACGATTGACCAGACGGACGCTCAGAATTGCACCGACAATCAGCGCTATTAAGGTGACGGTGAGCATGATCGATTGAAAGCTGCCGGTTTGTTGACGAGCGGAGCTGACTTCCTGTTGGATGATGAGCTCTTGTTGGTCAATTAATTTGTTAATACGTTTTAGCCACTCGCTATAGGCGGGTGAAATTGTCGATTGCAGAAACTCAGTGGCTTCCTGATAGCGATTATCTTCAATCATATTGAGTAAATTTGCAGTTAAAGCCAAGGTCGATGTTTCAGTGTCTTTGATATTCTGTAACAACGTCAGCTCAGTTGCTGTGGGTTTTTCTTTGGCGTACATACTATCTAACGTTGACGCGGCCTGTTGATAAAACTCGTTTAAGCGCACGATGTCTTGTTGATGTTTTTTGGAATTGTCGACCGTCCCGGCGAGCACCGCATCTCGGATCGAAATCGCTCTGTCATGCACACTGCCGCGGAAGTTAATGGCCTGACGCTGTTCAACAGCGGTTTGTTCAGACAATTGATTGAGGTTTTTATCGGCGATACCTATTTTGATTAATCCCAAAATAGTGATAGCAAGCATGATGACGAGTAATACGGTAAAACCGGCATAAAGACGTTTGATTATATTCATACGGGACCCTTTATATCTGACTGATGAGGTTTGAAGTCATTGTAACCAATAAACTTGACTACTTATCGGCAGTGCCTGACAAGGTTACTGCGGATTGTTGAAGTGTGGAAGATACATCCATGTCATTTTTAAATGCCAGCCGGTGCATTACGTTGTTGGCGTCGCAATGGATCATCGATCGGATGGTGCACACTAGCATATTCTTGAAAGGAGAGGCGAATATCTCCACCAGCGATGAACTGAGATAACGGATGCCTTCCTATGAACATTGCTTTTTATGAAGTTGCCGAGTTTAGGGGGGAGCGCCAATCGAATTGTAGGTTGGTCAGCAAGGCGTTTTTCCAGCTTTACTCCATCATGACCCTGTCGTTCGATGTGCGCGGAATTGCGTAATAAATTGTGACTGAACCTGCGGGCCATTCATCGGCGTTCCGTTCGATATCGCACTGAGTGTTCAGCAAAGATGGGGTAAGGTTTATAGCGAATCTTAGCGCATGGAACGTCAGCCCCTGATGCAATGCAACGAGCACTGGCACACATCGCGTTTCCGTCAGCTCGCTAGACATTGCCATATTGTAATGCTTGCGCTCAGCGCTGTTGTGCCAGGTGTCCTTTCCTAAATTTCACAGGAGTACCGATGAAAATTCAACTAAATACCGACATCCACATTCATGGCACTGAGGCATTGGCTGCAAAAGTGATCGCGAGTATCGAGCAAGCGTTGAACCGATTTAGTCAACACGTGACCCGTATCGAAGTACATCTGAGTGACGAAAACGGCAGCGCTGGCGGGCAGAGTGACTATCGCTGCATGCTGGAGGCTCGGCTTAAAGGTCGACAGCCGGTGGCGGTTATCGCACATGATGTGACGCTGGAGCAGGCCGTGTATGGCGCGATGCATAAGCTTGACCATTTACTAGATAGTACGCTTAGACGCTTACAGCGCCATCGCGAGCACACCCCCAGCTTGCCATTATCGGTGACGGAAGTCATCGAGTCATAAGGCGCAGCCGGTGCACGCAGTTTTTTCAGTATTGAGGTTCTCTCGATACTCTAAACGCGGCGACGCACGCATACAGCATGAACGACCCACTGGCTCTGCCGTAATCCGGTAGCGAAAAGCGCATTGGCTGAACCTTTTCGGCCGATGCGATAGACGTTCTAGACTTATTCCGGCAGCGAGCAGGCGTGGTAACGCTACTGGTGAAGGACAAGTCGTGCAACGACTGGGTGGCGAAAGCCGCCGTTCGTGATGATCGACGTCAGTTCCCTGTCATCCGAGCATCTCTTATGAGGAAAGAATCATGTCACATGAAGGCTATCACGAACCGGTTGCTGAGCTCACATATGCAACCAGAGATATGCACAGAGCCATTACGTCGCTGATGGAAGAACTGGAAGCGGTCGATTGGTACAACCAACGAGTGGACGCGTGCAAATGCAATGAATTAAAAGCCATCCTTATTCATAATCGAGACGAAGAAAAAGAACATGCCGCCATGCTATTGGAATGGATTCGAAGGCTAGATCCTCGTTTTGATCAGCAACTCAAAGATTACCTCTTTTCCGATAAGCCAATAGTCCAAATAGTCGACAGATAAAAAAATCAACAGATGTAGTTAAATTCAGGGCAGCACAATTGACCGCGCAATTGAAAATAATGGTTATAGCAATTAATTATTTGGCGGCAAATGCTGCTGGCCAGCATGGCCCTAGCTCCCTGCTAAAACTGCCGAACTCAATGCTCGCTGGTGGCTGTTTTGGTAAAACCATGACCTCAGAAGATTTATCGCGAGCGCTCAATACAACAGTAGGTGCAATAGTAGGTGCAATAGTAGGTGCAATGAAATGCCAAGATATCCGAAATTAACGTCAGGTAAACTCGTCTTGCGCGGCTTGGGTTTTCAGGTTGCCGACCGCCCATGAGTGATGATGCGAAGAATGTGTTACAGCGGGGTCTGGAACATATGCAAGCCCCTTTTTCAAGTTTTATCAGAGCGCAGACCACAATTAGCGTATTTCTTTTGTTGTCGACAGTGCTGGCCTTGTGGTGGGCAAATTCCGCTTATTCGGCAACCTATCTGGCGCTGACAGAAACATCGATTGGATTTTTTCTAGGAGACATTGAACTGCAGGCATCGCTTAAGCACCTCATCAATGATGGCTTGATGGTGATATTTTTTTTCCTGCTCGGGCTTGAGAGCAAGCCCGCGTAACCTAGGAAAACCAACCCGTTGCTTGGTGCAACAGCAATGATGCTGCGGGTCAGTTTTCCGAGGGCGTCCATGTGATAGTTTACGTTTTCCAGACCTAACTTTTAAGAGTCACAAACTCCTCAGAAGAAGTCGGGTGAATGGCCACACAGTTGTCAAAGTCAGCTTTAGTGGCGCCCATTTTTATGGCGACGGCAAAACCTTGCAGCATTTCGTCGGCGCCATAACCAATCACATGTAAACCAACAATTTTTTCATCACTACCGGCGCAAATCAGCTTCATCCGGGTCGGTTGGCGATGGCTGGTTAAAGCGCTGTACATGGCGGTGAATTCACTTTGATAGACTTTCAGATCGTCGCCAAACTGCGCGCGCGCTTCGGGTTCTGTCAGACCAATGGTGCCGATGGCCGGGTGAGAAAATACCACCGTTGGCACCAGGTCGTAATTGAGATGTAAGTCAGTTTTGCCATTAAATAAACGTTCAGCTAAGCGCCGACCTGCAGCGACCGCCACCGGTGTTAATGCCATGCGGCCAGTGTTATCGCCGATGGCATAAATCCCCGGCACATTGGTATTTTGAAATTTGTCAGTGCTGATAAACCCTTGCTCGTCAATCTTCACCCCGGCGGCGGCTAAATTGAGTTTATCGGTGGCCGGCGTGCGGCCAATCGCCCAAATCAGGCAGTCAACTTCCAGCGTATTGCCATTATTCAATTGTAATAACAAGCTACTATCGGCTTGTTGTTGCAGCGCCGTGACTTCGGTGTGCGGATGTAACTTCAGGCCATCCCGCGCCATTTGCTCAACCAAAGTGTCGCTGAGGATCGGATCAAAATGGCGCAGCGCTTTTTCATGCCTGACCAGCAAGTGCGTTTCTGATCCCAAGGCATTGAGTACACCGGCCAGTTCGACTGCAATGTAACCGGCGCCGACAATCGCCACACGTTTTGGCTGTTCAGCCAGCGCAAAAAAACCGTCACTGTCGATACCAAATTGCGCACCCGGAATTTCGGGCCAGCTTGGCCGGCCACCGGTTGCGATACTGATATGGTCAGCGCTGTATAAAGTGCCGTTGACATCGACGGTATTGGCATCAATAAAGCGGGCAAAGCCCTGGATCACGGTGACATTATTTTTGGCAAGAACGCGATCATAAGAAGCATGAATACGGCTGATATAAGCTTCGCGACTGGCGACTAACTTGCTCCAATCCAGTGCGGGCATTTCAACTTCGTAGCCATAATCTGGTGCCAGCTTCAAAGCTTCAGCCACCTGACCGGCAAACCACATCGCCTTTTTTGGCACACAACCGACATTGACACAGGTGCCGCCCAGCACTTTAGCTTCAATAATGGCGCATTTTTTACCGTGGCTGGCCGCCCGGTTGACGCTGGCGATCCCACCGCTGCCGCCACCGATGGCGATATAGTCAAAATGTTGAGTCATAAAATCGGTCCTATATTGAAAAAGCGGAGTTAGATGCGAGAGCGTCAGCGCGTTGCTGCCGGCGATGCGTTTGACGAACAGGTTACTGCACAGCAATGCCAATTGTTATATGGGGTCTGCCGTGTTTTTACAAGGGTAGCACCATGCAAGTTGTTGTCGTGTCGTATGCTGGGTGTTTTTAAAAAATCGCTGTATAGTAATACAGTGTAAGCGGTATACGTTGCTAAATGCATTGTTAGATCAGGAGCTTGGAATGGATGTGTTCAGCGACAACCCGGTCATCATCGGGGGGGGATTGCTCGGGGTAACGTTGCTGGTCTTGTTATGGCAGCTGTGGTTACGCCAACGCCTTTATGCAAACTTGCAGATGCAACAAATCAAAACCGAAACGCAACTTGCTGCCGCCACGCAACAGCTACAGGACTCTAAACATCAGCATTTCGCGCTGACTGATGAGCTAAAACAGCAGGCGCAGCATTACCAACACCTCAAAGAAAAGTACGATCGCCTGACGGTATTGCTGCAAGAGCGGCAAAGCCATTATCAAAGCCAGTTGGCGTTATTAAAAGAAAATAAACAGCAGCTAAAACAAGAGTTTGAACTGCTGGCGAATGAAATTTTACAGCGCAAAGGTGAAGACTTTAAACAACAAAGCGCCGCCAGTTTGCAGCAGTTGTTGCAACCATTGCAGGCCGATATGAAAGGCTTTCGCGATAAAGTGGAATCTATTCATACCGAAGAGCTGAAACAACGTTCCGAGCTAAAAACCGAACTGGTGAACCTGCAAAAATTGAATTTTGCCATTACCGATCAAGCCGCCAGACTGACCAATGCCTTGCAGGGGCAGAAAAAAATCCAAGGCAACTGGGGTGAATTAATGCTGGAAAACGTGCTGGATAATTCTGGCCTGCGCGCCGGGGTTGATTACCAGCGCGAAGTAAGTTTTCAAACCGAGCATGGCCGGCGCCGGCCCGATGTCATTATTTATCTACCGCAACAAAAACACCTGGTGGTTGATGCCAAAACCTCGCTTGCGGCGTACACCCGCTTTGTCAATGCCGAACAGGACGACGAGCGTCAGTTTGCATTATTGGAACATTGTCAGGCGGTGCGTGACCGCATCACTGAGCTTGCCGATCGCAACTACTATCAACTCAATGGCTTAAATTCACCGGAAGTGGTTTTTATGTTTATTCCGATTGAGTCGGCTTATGTTGAGGCGTTAAAACACGATCCACAGTTATATCAAAAAGCGCTCGAGCGAAATGTGTTGGTGGCAACGCCGACCACCTTGCTGACCAGTTTGAATATAGTGCGGCAACTGTGGCGCTTTGAAGATCAGAATAAACACAGCGCTGAACTAGCGAATCGGGCGGAGAAATTCTACGCCAAGTTAACGTCGTTTTTAGACAGTATGCAAGGTGTGGGTAAACAACTCGACAAAGCGCGGGAAAGTTACGATAAAGCCTTTGGTCAGTTGTATAGCGGAAAGGGTAATCTGATTAAACAAGCAGCTGAATTTAAAGATTTAGGAGTCGCAGTGAAAACAGAAATGGCGGCGGATTTACTGGAAAAAGCCAATTTGGAACTGCCCGCAAGCATGGAATCTTGATGGCGACACTAGGCAGCTTGCTATCATTGTTATCATCGGCCTGGCGCTGCGTGGTGTGGTCTTGCGCCTGGGTGGCTTTCCCGGTGCTGGCGACTGCCAATACCGTGGCTACGCCTTGCCATTTGTTGGCCCATTTGAATGAACCAGCGCAACCGCTGGCCGGTGCCGGGGTATCGTTGCCGCGTTGGTATGAATTACATCACCGTTTACTCACCTTATTAACCGATGAAGCTGGTTGTACGCTGGAAGTGATAAGTAGCCCTTGGTCACGCTCGCTGTCCTTATTAGAGCAAGGCAAAATCGATTTAATGCTGACGATGTCCTATACCGCCGAACGCAATCGTTACGCTGATTTTATTGGTGTGCATTATGTTGAAGAATCGGTGTTGGTGCTGCACAAAGATTACCTGCATCAGGTTAACAAGCTAACGGATATTCAGCAATTGCCGGGTACGATTGGTGTGCTGCGCGATGCTTTTTATGGCGATGCTTTTGAGCGCATCAAAGACGATGCGGCTTATCAGCCATTTTTGCAATACGCCAATAGCCTGACCCAAAAACTAAATATGCTCAAGCGCCAGCGGGTGCTCGGTATGATTGAAGATAAAACACAGTTTTTACAATGGAGCCGCGCCTACCCAGAACTGGCGGCTAATTATCAGCTGAGTCTGACATTATATCGGGCGCCGGTGTATATCGTGGCAAGCCGTGCTGGGCTTTCTGAGACGCGTCGCAAGCAATTGCATCAGGCATGGCTGCGGGTCGCTGGCAAAAAACAACATTTGGCAATTTTGGCTGAATTTGGCCGCTCGTTACCATGATAACCTTTACCACATCTATCGCTGAAATTGCCACAACAGCACAGCCCGAAACCCAAAGGCCAATTACCTGGATGGGGGGCGCGCTTGATCCATCAACCCGACTGTTAAAACAATTTGTCCAACCCGGTCAGGCCTATTTTCGTTGGACCGAACAACGGGCGCTCGCCCGCTGGCTGGACACCCATCGTCAGCAGCCAGCATTGTTGATTGCCCATAGTTATGGGGCAAGCAGCGCCGCAGCGGTGATCGCCGCCGGTCATCCGGTGGCTGAGTTGGTGACGCTGGACCCGGTGGGTTGGCACAAGCCAGACGGTGCGGCCATTCGACGTTATTGCCCGCTTTGGCGGAATTATCAGGCGGTGGACCCGCGGCTTAACTTCGCTAATTTTGTGGCGATGGCAGGGGGCCGCTGGCGGCGATGGCCGGCAACTTTTGCCCATCAACATTTAAATATCGCCGCCGATCACGCTGCCGTTGTCGCAACAGTATTGCACTCTTGGCGCCTGACAGCCGCGTTGGACTAAGCGCTATTGTTCGCCACCAGTTGTTGGCTTTGCTCTTGTAGCCGCAGGCAAAGTTGTTGCACTGAGGTTTTGGTGGGGGGGTGCAGATCATCGTCTAGTAACAGTTGCTGTTCTAGTTCGCTGGCCAGTAAGCTTAAATCGGTCAGGCCAAACAAGGCCGCAGTGCCTTTTAAGGCATGGGCCTGATAACGCGCGGCGGGCCAATCTGCCTGCTGGCAGTTTTTGCTCAACGCCGCCATTTGCTCAGGTAAGGTTTGCACAAAACGGCGGGTCATCGCCGCTAATTCTGCCTTGGGTAATTGCAGTTGCTGACGATGGTGCTGGCCACCGAGGAAATGATTGAGCACGGCGGCGAATTTATTTCGATCGACCGGTTTAGCCAAATGGGTGGCAAAACCAGCCGCTAAATAGGTTTGTACTTCATGGGTCATGGTGTTGGCGGTCAGCGCCACGCATGGCGTGTCAATGCCGGCTGCTCGTAGGAGTGCAATCGCCGCGATACCATCCATTTTTGGCATCTGAATATCGGACAGGATCAAATCAAAATCACCGGTCAGCGCGGTTTCCACCAGTTGTTGACCATTCTCCACCGCGGTGACTTCCAGTCCAGCGTGTTGCAGCATGCGAATTAACAGCTGGCGGGTATCTTTTTGATCTTCTGCCAATAAAATCCGTCCACGCATCTCCAACCGCGGTAGTGGTGTGGGTATTGCGCGTTGTTGTTGGGCGATAACATCGGCCGGTTGTTGCAACCAGTCACTGTCGGGCAATATTTCCAGCGATATAGCGGCGACAAAACAGCTGCCGGTCGCGCCCGAGCTTTGCAACTGCAAGTGACCACCGAGCTTTTCACAAAGCTGGCGGGCGATGACCAAGCCGAGGCCAGTGCCGCCAAAGGTACGTTGGATAGATACATCGGCCTGACTAAAGGCATGAAACAGTTTTTGCTGTTGTTCCAGCGTGATCCCCACACCACTGTCGGTTACGGCAAAGCGTAACTCGCCGTCGGCGCGGCTGACTTGTACTTTAACAAAACCTTGCTCAGTAAATTTAATCGCGTTATTACACAGGTTGAGCAAAATTTGCTTCAAACGGGTGGGGTCGGTATTCACCATCACCGGCAGCGGTAGTTGGTAGTCAAACTGGAAATCGAGCCCTTTTTGCCGCGCTTTGTCTTGCAACAAAGTGCTGATTTCATCGGTCAGTTGACACAAATTCACCGGCAATAATTCGATATCGAGTTTGTTGGCGGCTATTTTCGACAAATCGAGTAAATCGTTGAGCAGAGCTTGTAAATGTTTACCGTTTTGGCAAATGGTTTGAATGGCTTGTTGCTGCTCGTCAGCGGCAAACTCACCGGCCAGAATCGCTTCAGCGTAGCCAATGACCGATGCTAGTGGCGTGCGTATTTCATGGCTAATGGTGGCAAGAAAACGACTTTTGGCGTCATTTGCCTGAGTCAGTTGGTCAGAAAGTTGTTGCAGCTCTTGTCGTTGGCGAATGAGCTTGAGCTGGGTGGCCACTCTGGCTTTCACCACTTCGGCGTGAAAAGGTTTATGAATATAGTCTTGCGCGCCCAGTTGCAAACCTTGTTGCTCATGGTCGGCTGATTGCAAGCCGGTAATAAAAATGACTGGTATTTGTGCGGTAAGCGTTTCCGCTTTCAGCGCTTTTAAGGTCTCAAAACCATCCAGGCCAGGCATCAACACGTCCATCAGAATTAAATCTGGCGCTTGTTGGCGGCACTTTTCCAGCGCTTGCTGGCCGGTTTGAGCTAAGCGGATCCGATAGTCTGGCCTTAACAGTTCGGCCAATACTTTCAGATTTGTTTTTTCATCGTCAACTAACAACAGATGAGCACGTTCCGACATGGTTATCCCTGAGTTTCGACTGACGTTGTCCATAACACCCGATTTTTACCTTGCCGCTTGGCTTGGTATAGTAAATCATCGGCTTGTTTTAATGCAAAAGCCGCAACCGCTTCGTCCGGTTGTTCCGGGCAGCAACTATAACCGCCGGCACTAATGGTGACAAATCCGCCGGTTGCCTGATGTGGGATCTGTAACTGCAGCACCGCTTCGCGACAGCATTCGATGATCCGGAAGCTGGCATCGGCGGGGGTGTCCGGCAAAATGATCACAAACTCTTCCCCGCCGTAACGCGCGATAAAATCAAAAGGTCGGCGTAATTCACTCGCCAAACTCATGGCAATTTGTTGTAACACGCGATCACCGGCCGGATGACCATAGTGATCGTTATACAGTTTGAAGTTGTCGACATCGACCATCACTAACGATAGGCAAGTGTGTTTTCTACAGGCATCCCGCCATTGTTGTGTTAACACTTCTTGATATTTTCGCCGGTTCGCCACCGCGGTTAACGGGTCAATATTGGCCAATTGCTCCAGCATCCGCCGTTGTCTGGCTAACTGTAGATGGAGTTTCACCCGCGCCATGACTGAGGCTGGATGAAAAGGTTTGTTGATATAATCGCAAGCGCCGAGCAAAAAGCCTTGTTCTTCATGACTTACATCGTTCAGCGCGGTAATAAAAATCACCGGGATCAGATAGGTCAATGGATTTAACTTCAACTGCCTGATGACTTCAAAACCGTCGATACCGGGCATGACCACATCGAGCAGAATTAAATCTGGCGTAAATTCGGTGGCTTTGCGCACGCCTTGTTCACCATCTTGCGCCAGGAGCAGTTCAACCTCATCCCGCAAAATATCGCTAAGAATTTTCAGGTTCGACTTTTGATCGTCAATAATCAATACCCGCTGTTTTAGCTGCGATGGCGCCATAACACTCCTGCCATTTGCATGGCTTTCTGCTGACAGGCTCGGTTGAGCCTGTTTCAGTCTTTGCAAAAAACTATTGCTTGTCAACTTTGCATCCTTGCTAGCTCACTATAGTAATTGTTGTAACAGTTGCACTGTCCGACTGGTCGCTTTTTCATATTCAACTTGCCGCACGTCGCTGGCAATTTGTTGCACCAGCAACGCTTGCGGATGATCGGTCGCCACGTCCAATAACGCCGGTAATAACTCTTCGGCGGCAAAATCTGATTCTTGGAGCAAAGGTAACAACGCGGTCAGCGCTTCGGTGACATTCCGAAAATGCACATTTGGTGCCAGGGTCGGCTGCACTTCACTGAGTTGTTGTAATAGCAACTGCAGTTGTTGGCAAAGCTGTTGCAACATCTCGGCGGTTGCAATGCGCTGAACTAAGGCCGTTTCAAGCAACTGGCAATGCTGCGACAATTCAAAGGCACCGATATAGGCACTGGTTGATTTTAGCGAATGAATGTCTAGATGCAGTGCCTGCCATTGTTTTTGTTCAAATAAATCCAACAACGTTACTGCTTGCTGTTGATGTTCCAGCAAAAAGTCATCGGTCAGTTGCAGATAAAGCGGCAACTTGCCACCCAGATTCTTCAGCGCCCGTGTGCAATCGATGCTGCTGCATTGCATCAGCTGTTGCCATTGTTGCTGCTCGGTCACTGTCGGGCTTGCAGGCATGCGCGGCTGCGCCGGTTTTGCCAGGGGTTCGGCCGGCAAATACTGCAATAAAGTGCTGTATAGCTGCTGTGGATCAATTGGTTTTGTCAGATGGTCATTCATGCCCGCCGCTTTGCTTTTGGCAATGTCACTCGCCATGGCGTGGGCGGTCATTGCGATCACCGGTAAATCGGTTAATAACAATTGTTGTCGAATGTGCTGACACGCGGTCAGGCCGTCCATTTCCGGCATCTGGATATCCATCAGCACTAAGTCATAACGTTGCTGTTGTAGGCGATGTATCGCCAGTAAGCCATTTTCAGCAATGTCGACCTGTACCTGACTGTCTTTGAGCAGCCCCAGTGCGACTTGGCGGTTGATGGCATGATCCTCAACCAGCAATATCCGGTATTGGGCTAAATCGGGTATTTCAGTGATGACGGTGGTCTGATGCACGGGCATATCTTGTTCGAGCATGCTGTACAGCGCATCTAATAAAATCGACTGATTGACCGGTTTTTCGATAAACCGGCTGATTTTGACATCGTGTAAACTGGCTTTGGCTTGTTCGCGATCATAAGCCGACACCATCAGGATATGCGGTGCGTTATCCAGTTGCTGGATACGACGTGACGTTTCAATGCCATCAAGGCCGGGCATCCGCCAGTCCATCAACACAAAATCATAAGGTTGTGCGGCCGCTTTGGCCTGGCGCACCATCTCCACAGCTTGATAGCCGTTATCGGTCTGGTCGGCTGCAATACCCATTTCGCTAAGCAAGCTGACCAAGACCGTTCTAGCCAGCGCAATATCATCGACGACCAAGGCTTTGAGTGCGGTGATATCCTGTGGTAATAACGTGCTTGTTTGTTGGGTTTCTGCACGTTGCAGCTGCAGCTGACAATAAAAAGTAGTGCCTTGGCCATACTGGCTTTCCAGCCATATTTTGCCACCCATCAATTCACAAAGTTGCTTACAAATGGCCAGCCCCAAACCAGAACCGCCATATTTACGGGTGATTGAATCGTCGGCCTGGCTAAATGACTGAAACAAACCTTGTTGCTGCTCTGGTGTAATGCCGATGCCATTGTCGCTGACCGACAGTTGCACCGCTAACTGCTGCGGCTGCTGCTGTTGGATGACTTTGACCGTAATGCAAATGACGCCACGCTCGCTAAATTTCACCGCGTTGCTAATTAAATTCACCAAAATCTGTTGGACGCGCAGTGGATCACCTAGCAGCATGCTCGGCAACGACGGGTCCAGGTTACAAATCAATTCCAGACTTTTGGCATGTGCTCTCAGCGCATTAAGATTAACCGCCCGCTGTAGCACTTTTTCCATATTAAAGCGGGTGATTTCCAGCTCAAGTTTACCGGCTTCAATTTTCGAAAAGTCCAGAATATCGTTGACCAGACTGAGTAGGACTTCGCCAGATTCCTGAATTTTACTCAGGTAGTCCTGCTGTTCGCTGCTCAGGTTGGTTTTGTTGGCTAAACGGCTCAAACCAATCACGGCATTGATTGGCGTGCGGATTTCGTGGCTCATCCGCGCTAAGAACGAAGATTTTGCTGCGGTCGCCGATTCGGCTTTAATTTTGGCGGTCGCCAATTCTTGTGTCCGCTCCCACACCTTTTGTTCCAAATTTTTATTGGCAGCGACCACTTGATGATACAAGCGGGTATTCTCCGACAAAATGGCGGTTTGATTGGCCAGCAACTGCAGTAGATTGATCCGCTCTTCGGTAAAAGCGCCGCTTAATTCAAAATGTTCCAAATACAACAAACCATAAAGCTGGCCGCTGACAATCACTGGGATACATAACACCGCGGCCGGCAATGGCTGGGGTAAATCTTGAAACATCAAGCCGCTGCCTGCAACATCACTGACGAGTCTTGGTTGTAACGTGCGACTGACCAGCGCCAGCAACGGGCTTGACATGGCGTGGCCTGCACTGGCCGGCGGCGAGCTGGCCTTGAGCTGTAACTGCTGCTGTTCATCCAGTAACAATAAGCGCCCGGCCTGCGCGCCGGCATTTTCGACAATCAGGTCCATCATCTGCTGTAAAAATGCACTTAAGTCTATTTGGCCGCTGAGCATCTCGGCTGCTTTGAGCACCGACGCCATATCCAATAACTGACTTTTGGGTTGGTAGTGCAGCTGCGGTTGTAGTTGTTGCAACTGGGCCACTTTACGATGTGCTTGCCATTGTTGGTAATGCTGCAGTGCTTGTTGCCAATGCAGATTGGCAAACTCGGTTTTACCCAAACGTTGCCAATAACCGGCGGTTAATTCGGCCGCGAGGGCGTAGTGCTGGCTAAAACCACTCCTTTGTGCCAACTGCAGCGCCCGATCATAGGCCTGCCAAGCCAGCGGTTGCTCCGCCACTGCGGCCAGTTCAGCTTCAAGCAAGGCCACTTTGTGTTGATGATTGGCCACCGCGCGGCTGGTCCATTGTTGCAACATCTGTAGGTACTGTTCGGCCAAGGGTTGCCATTGCGCTTGCAATGGTGGGCTTTTTTTACACAGTTTGGTGGCCAATAACGCGGCGAAAAAATAAAACTCGGTCTGATGATACAACGACATAGCAACACCGGTCAGTGGCAAAGCTGCCTGATAGTGGCGAATGGCGGCGTCATCATCGTCAAACAAGTAGGCCAGCATCAATTTGATGCTGTGATAGCAAAATAGAATGGTCAGATTATTGCTTTGTTCAAGGATTTGCAGCTGCTCAGTTTCATCAAATGCTTCACCAGCAAGTTGCAGTGGATCACCGTCAGTTGCTTGCAAATTGGCGACATACTGCTGCCACAAGCGGATAAATGCTAAGTTGTAAGCGAATTTCTTTTCGCTAATAAACTGGCGATACTTTTGCAAGTTTGCCGCTACTTCATCCAGTGCTGCGCCGCTGAGGCTTTGATAAAAACTGAAAAACAAGGCGGAATGGGCCGCGTATTCCAAATTACCCTGGCTCAATGCTTGGTAGACGTTTTGCTCCAGCGCTTGCAGGCTGTTTTTTAATGGCGCATTCCACGGCAATACAGTGGCTGCGCGCTGGAAGTTTAATTCGGCGGCAAATTTACCTTGGTATTGCTCGTTGACCAAAATGGCCAGATCGGCAAAATCCAGTGCTTCTTTATATTGGCCAAAAGCGCCGCTTAAGTTCATGGCGTGGGTGGAGTAAGCTTTGCTGGCGGCGGCACAATGGCCATTTTTGAGACTCAAGCTGACCAAGGCATAACTGACCGCCAAGTAATGCAGTGGGCTTACCAAATAGGCCACGGTGAGCAAGGTGTTGAGAATTTCCATGGCCATCAATAGCTCGGCATTGGTCAGCGCCGGTTGGTTGGCCAAAGCAGCGATCTGTGTTTTATCGTACAGCAGCTCCAGCTGCAGATAACGCTGGGCAATATCTTCGAGCTGACTGATGTCAACGCCCACCGGTTGTAACACCTGTTGGGCCAATGCAAAGGCGGGTGCAAAGTCGTTTCTTGCAAATAATAATAAAATTTCCAGCTTGGCCACTTGCATCCGAGGCAGTGGCTCCGTGGCGGCCAAGGTTAACAACTGGCAACTGTGCTCGGCCGCATCATATTGCTGTGTCAGGTATTGGCAATTGGCCATCCCTAATAAACTATCAAAACCAAGCTGCCCATCGGCAATATCGTCGCTGGCTGTCAAGTCATGGCACAGCTGGTAGCTGCGCTGATAATAGGCCGCGGCTTCATGCCAAGCGTTACTGGCATGCGCCTGGCGCGCGGCGGCAATATTCAACCGCGCAACCCTGAGGGCGCCATAGTGTTCAATGGCGCCATCACCAGCGGCATTAAGATGGTCGATATAAGCGAACAACCATTGTTGCTGGGTCGATTCGTTGCTGTCTTGCAGATAATAGTCAGCAATCGCCCGATGCAGCTGCGTGGCATCTGCATTGTGTAGGGCAAAGGCTGCTTGTTGCAGTCGATCATGCACAAAACGCAGGCTAGCAATGGGTGCCCCATGCTGCGGGCTGTAAGCGGTCATAATACCGGCGTGCACCACTTCAGCAATCACCGCTTGCAGCGCCTGATAGGGTTGTTGCAGAACGGCCGCGACCACTTGTAAATCGGCGCTATCGCCCAGTAACGCGGCCACTTTGAGTAGTTGATGTGCCATGGCGGATAACGAGGCAAAACGCTGCGCTGTCAGCTCGACCAAATTGTCGGTGATGTTCTGCCGGGCAATGGCGGTAATATCCCAACTCCAATGTCCATTTTCATCGCAGTTTAAGAAGTTTTTTTGCTGCAACATCAATAAAAACTGTCTTAAGAAGAAGGGGTTGCCACTCGTTTTTTCAATCAGAAGCTGGCTAAACGCTGATAATTGCGCCACAGGCTGGCGTAAGGTGTCAGCCAGCCAAGCGCCAACCGCGGCTTGATCGAGTGAGGGCAATGCAATTCGTTGTGCCTGCACTCCGGCATCGTCCAATTTTCGCAGAATATGGCGCAGCGGATGCACGTCTGCCATCTCATTGTCACGATAAGACAAAATCAACAAAATCCCGCAGCTGCCGCCGTCGGTCAGTAATGCTTGTAACAAACGTAAACTGGAATGATCAGCCCATTGCACATCATCGAGTAGCAGCACCAGAGGACGTGAAGCGTCGCGGCAAATCTGCCCAATCACATTAAAAAACTGCAGCAACAGCTGATCAAAGTCTGGGGCAAGTTCAGGCTTTGCACTCACGGCGGCGGGCTGTGGCAAAGGTTTGCCAAAAAGGGGTTGTAGCGAAGGGAGCAGTGCCAATAGCGCCGACATCTGCTGTCCGAGCACTTGCTTAAACTGTTGTTGCCACAGTTGCAATTGCTCAGCGGGTTCTTGTAGCAGCTGTTCGGATAAGTCGGTGAGCACTTGCTGCCAGGCACTGTACAGCTTGTTGCGTTGGTATTGGTCAAATTTACCACGACAAAAATGCGGCCGTTCAATCAAGGTTTGTCGGTACAGTTGCTCAACCAGCGCTGTTTTGCCAATGCCGGAATAACCTTCTATCAACAGCAGTTGGTTGCTTGGCTGGCGTTGTACTTGTTGATACATGGCCAGCAACTGTGCCTGTTGTGACTCACGGCCGTATAACTCGCGGGGAAATTGTAACTGCCGATCGCCAAGTCGTAATGATAATTCCGGCAGTGTCAGCTGTTGTTGCTGTTGCCACTGGTTGAGCAATAACTCCAAATCATGACGCAAACCGGTGATCTGACTGTATCGCTGATTGGAGTTTTTCTGCAGTAACGTTGCAATTAATACATTCAGCGCGGCCGGGACTGTGGTCAGTGGCGGCGCGGGCAGCGCAATATGGGCGTGCACCAGCTCGATGGGTTGTTGTTGCAAAAACGGATAACGGCCGGCGACGATGGCGTAAAACAACACGCCCAAACTATAAAGATCGGTGCGTTGATCAAGGGGGGCATTGACCCGACCCGAAGCTTCCGGCGCCATGGTCCGAAGCGCGTCCAGATCATGGTGTTGCAACAGTTTTAAGCTGTTGATACTGCTAATGGCGGTCGCTTGTGACGCATCGAGCAAGACCAAGGCGCGGCTATTGGCGCAGCGGAAAATTGCGCACGCCCGCAAATCGCCAAGCACCAACTGCTGCTGATGAAAGGATTCCAGCAACAGGGTTAATTGCAGCATCCACTGTAATTGCACACCAAGGTTAGTGGTCGCAAGATTGCCAAACATCTGGCTCAGCTGTTCGGGCAACGCGCTGGCAGAAAAGCTTTGGTAATCAAACTGATTATCGGACCAGTTTTGCAATGGCGTCGGCAGTTGCGGTTGGATTGTCGCGAGGTCGACCTGCTGCGGTGGCCGATTTTTAGCCATTTGTTTGATCAGGACCGGCTGTCCGTGCTGTTTGGCGGTAAACAACCTGACATAAGCCGATAACGCGGGCTGCTCCTGAACATCAGTAAAATTTTGCAAAGACAACATGCTTCACATTTCCCCACAGACCTGAATGGCTATTGACCTCATCAGGTAACAGCATTGTTTTGACCGAATACCTTGAGCTTATGCATTAACCGACAAAGAAGAAAGGGGCAATGCCGGTGTCGGTGGCGCTTTTTCGCAGAATTTTTCACCACCATCGCCGGTTGTCGGCAATTTTGTGCTGGTACTGACTGACTTTTGGCCGATGTGTGGCTATTTTGCGGCTATTTTCAGCATCAGGCTTTCTCAATGCCGGTGTGGCAGGCTATGCTTAGTCCACTTCAATATTCGCTCTGCACGGACGACCTCAAAGGCAATCGACTGCCAATATCTAACTGGATTTATAATGACCGACTCATTTTACAGCGCCGTTGCCGCCTCGTTGCTATTTGCTCCTATGACCTATGCCATGGCAGCGCCCGCCGATACGCTGCCGGTCGTGGCTGAGGCAACGGGTACCGAAGTGATGGAAGTGATTGAAGTGTATGCCCAAAAGCGGGCGCAGCCAAAATCAGAAGTGTCATTGGCGGTCAGCAGCCTCGATGGCGAAGCGCTGGCTAAACGGCGAATTGTCGATACCACCCAATTATCTGGTCTGGCGCCAAATTTACTGGCTTCCACGGTTGCGGGCGAAGGCACCACCCCGTCTTTTAATATCCGGGGTGTCGGTATGTTCGATTACAACACCTCGACGATTTCGCCCATTGCCATCTACAGTGACGATGTGGTCAGTGGTGGCGCCAATTTTTTAAGTAGCAGTCTGTTTGATTTACAACAAGTCGATGTCCTGCGTGGCCCGCAGGGCACGTTGTTTGGCCGCAATACCACCGGCGGCGCCATTTTATTAATGTCGCGCCAACCGGACGCAGAATTTGGTGGTTATGTCACGGCCGAAGTTGCTGAGCACGACACACGCCAGCTGACCGGCGCCGTTAATGTGCCGCTAAGCGAACAAACCTCAGCCCGGCTTGCGGTGCAGCATCGCGATTACAATTACAGTATGCAAAATCTGTTTCCGCTGGGGCAGGACGGTGGCATGCGCCACAATAACTTACGTTTGATCGTGCGCACCGAACTTGATAACTGGACCATCAGCAGCAAACTGACTTTGGAAGATATCGAAGGTGCTCCCAAACCCATTTACAGTGCTGGGATCTTGGCCGCTGGCGGCAACGGTGCTGTGTGTCCATTGGCGCAAGTTGGCACCCGAAACTGTGTCGATAGTTTTGGATTGTCGGTGCCAAGTGATGATTATTGGCAAACGGTGGCGGACACTTACGACAAAAAGCATGATACACAAGGCTGGACCGGCAGCGTTAATATTAGCGGTGAATTGGCGCCAGGCTATCAGCTAAAGTCGGTGACCGCAGTTAAAAACCTACAGCGTTTTCATTCGTTTGACTCCGACGGCCCAGGCAATTTTATTGAAGGTAGTTTTGATTCCGACAACGAATTTTTCAGTCAGGAACTCAGTCTCGCCGTCGAACAAGATGGTCGGTATTGGATTTCCGGTTTGTTCTACTTAACAGAAAGCTTGGATCAGCATAACGATTTGGATTTATTCCGCGATTTTCGAGCTATTCCGGCACTGGCTGGCGTGCCGGCACAGTTTCTCTATTTTAATCAGCTCGATAACCAATCTGTCTCGGCTTACAGTCAGCTCGATCAGCCGCTGAATGCTGCTTGGACACTCACCGCCGGTGTCCGTTATACCCGCGAACAAACGGATTACATCGCACGAGCCGATTTAGATACGGTACCGGTTTATATCAGCAAATTCTGGGACTTAGCCGGTGAAGTGGCTGACAGTGAATGGTCCGGTAAATTGGCGCTGCTGCAGAAAGTGAATGAAAATTACAACCAATACTACAGCCTGTCGCGGGGCTTTAAAGCCGGTGGTTACAATGGTGGTTATTCAACCAGCCCGCAACAAGCCGCCGATTCAACCTATGCCCCAGAGCGCTTAACGGCGTGGGAAGCGGGTGGTCATTATCTACTGCCACAGCAACAATTGAGCTTCGACTGGGCGGCGTTTTATTACAACTATCAAGATCAGCAAGTGTTCGTCAATCAAACCACTGGCCCAGCCCCGTATCATGTACTAAAAAATGCTGGTGAATCAAAAATTTACGGCCTTGAAGCGGAAATGAGCTGGCGGCCAGTCGCCGCGGTAAAACTGGACTTGGCACTGGGGCATATTCCAAAAGCCGATCTGGGTTCTGCTCAGGCTAACCCGTTGTTTGTCGCCGATAACCGCTTGCCTTTTACGTCCGAATGGATGGCCAGCGGTCAACTGGAATATGACTTGTCGGCCGTGGTCGACCATGTATTGCTGCAACTGGGGTTTGTGTATCAGTCGGACTTCTTTTTTGACCAGTATGAAAACCCCTATACCCAGCAGGATGGCTACACTTTGTGGCATGGTCGAGTTGCTTATCAGCCGCTGCCAGAGCTAGAAGTGGCTGTTTTTGGTAAAAATTTGTTGAATAAAAAGTATACCGAGCTTAAGTTTGACTCGATTGCTGCGTTATCAGCAGTCACTCAATTGCGCGGTGAAGCTCGTCAGCTGGGTGTGGGCCTGACTTATCATTTTTAGGGCGTCCGACGGTTTAAAGCATATTTTTCTCGCGCATTTCGCACGTAAGCTATACCGGTCATCCTTGAATAAGGAGTTTTACGACGGGTATATACCCAAAATCATTGAAGTTGCAGGTAGGCGACGAGTGAGCGAGGCCCCAGGAGCATAGTTTACTATGTGACTGGGGTGAGTGAACGAAGGCAACACCGCTGCAGCTTCAAGGATGAAGGGTATAACAATAAGGAAATGCTGATGCGCTTTCAACTGTTGTGGCCGGTCATCGCCACTCTGCTCGTACCTTTAATTGTCTCCTGGTTTGTCTATCCCAGCCATTTACCGCCCGGTTTTGGCGAGTTCCCACCGCAATTTGTCGCCCAAGCACCTGGCTTTAACCTGTTTTATTTTATTCTGGTGGCCATAGGTGCGGTTTGGATTAGCTGCATGATGCTGATCCCGCAAAAAATGGGCTTTAAAGGCGCCACGCCAGCGCCAGCAGCGGCGCGCAAACCATTACCCTGGTGGTTTTATGTGGGGCTTGGCGTTAATTTGTTTTTTTGGTGGCTGATGTGGTCACATTCGCTGGCGTTTGGCGATTTAGTGTACTGGTCTTTTACGCCACTGTGGTGGGGCTTTATTTTTGTGCTGGACGGGGTGGTCTATCAGCGCAATAACGGTGCTTCACTTTTTTCCAAACAACCAATGCTGATGGCGCTGGCCGGTTTGGTGTCAATTGGTGGCTGGGCTTATTTTGAATACTATGATTACTTCGTGCTTGCAAACTGGTACTACCCAGACTCCACCGTGGCACCTTGGTCACATACCTTATTATCGATTGAGTTTTTACTGACCTACAGCACCGTCACGCCAGTGGTGTTGCAGTGGTATTGTTTACTCAATACCTTTCCGAAATTAGTCGCGCGTTACAAAAATGGCCCGCAGTGGAATTTAAATGGTAATTATTTGATTGGCATTGGGGCGCTGCTGGTTGGCTTGATGGTGCTGTTTCCATATCCGTTGTTTTGGGTGGTGTGGATTGGGCCTTTTGCGGTGATGACCGGTGTGTTGCTGCGTCTGGGTATTTGGAACCCTTTTACCGATATTGCCAAAGGCGACTGGTCGGCGGGTTTGCTGATAGGGATGGCGTCGTTATTAAATGGCTTATTTTGGGAGTTCTGGAATTTTGGCAGCCATCATTTTGTACAAGAGCCGCTGACCAATCCAAATTATTGGGTGTATAACATTCCGTATGTTGATGTGATCCACATATTTTCGGAAATGCCACTCCTTGGCTACTTCGGCTACATCCCATTTGGCGTGCTGGTGTGGCAGGTATTTATCTGGTGTGGTAAGTTATTTGGCTTTAATACCGAGCTAAAACTGTTTCCAACTGCTTAAAAACTGCATTTTTTCAAGCGATTGGTCGTGTTTTTGACCCGAGCAATCGCAATCTTTCTTCTGCTGTAACTTTTTTGTTATGCTCGACGCAAACCAGAAAAACAGTCTGCCGGATAACTTTAGGGGAAACGTCCAATGAAATACCTGACTTTAAGCGCTATAACCTTAGCGCTATTAACCGCTTGCGGTCCAAAACCTGATACCAATACCACCGCTGCTGCGGCAACCACCGAGACTGCAATGCCTGCAACTGCTGCTTTAAATTATGCACCTTCAAAAAAAGGTGAAGTGATTGATACCTATTTTGATACACAAGTCGCAGATCCATACCGCTGGCTGGAAGATGATCGCAGCGCTGAAACCGGCGACTGGGTCAAAGCGCAAAACAAAGTGACTTTTGATTATCTGGCGCAAATTTCTTATCGCGAACAAATCAAACAACGTTTAACTGAGCTTTGGAACTACGAAAAAGTCGGCACGCCAAGCACAGAAGGCGAGTATAGCTACTTCTCTAAAAATGACGGCCTGCAAAACCAGTCGGTGGTGTATCGCCAAAAAGCCGATGGTGCGGCTGAAGTTTTCCTCGATCCAAATACTTTCTCGGCCGATGCCACCACCTCGCTGGCCGATTTACAATTTAGCGATGATGGCTCGATTGCCGCATATGCTATTTCTGAAGGCGGCAGTGATTGGCGCAAAGTGATTATCATTAATGCCCAAACCAAAGAGCCGCGGGAAGCGGAATTGGTGGATGTGAAATTCTCCGGCATTTCCTGGAAAGGCAACGAAGGTTTTTTCTATTCCAGCTATGACAAACCAACCGGTAGTGAATTGTCGGCGAAAACTGATCAACATAAGCTGTATTACCATCAGTTAGGCACGGCGCAAAAAAATGATCCGGTGTTATTTGGTGCGACTGACGCTGAAAAACATCGTTATGTCGGCGGTCAGGTGACTGAAGATGGGCAGTACCTTGTGGTGACTGCATCGAATGCTACTTCTGGTAATAAACTGTTTATCAAAGACTTAACTAAAGCGGATAGCCCATTTGTGGTGATTGACGCGGAAGGAAGTGCCGATTACGAGCTCGTGACCAGTGTGGGCAGCAAGTTATATTTTCAAACCAACTTAGATGCGCCAAATAACCGGCTGGTGATGATTGATGCCACCAAACCGGCAAAAGATCAGTGGGTGGATATTATTCCAGAAACCCAAAACGTGCTGAATGTCAGCAAAGGCGCCGGTTTCTTGTTTGCCAATTACATGGTCGATGCGGTATCCAAAGTGCAACAGTTTGACCTGACTGGCAAACTGGTGCGTGATATTTTACTGCCAGGTGTTGGTTCGGTCGGTGGTTTTGACGGCAAAACCAAAGATACGGTGTTGTATTACAGCTTTGCCAACTACAACACGCCGGGCACCAGCTACGCCTTTAACCCACAAACGGGCGATTCGACGGTTTATTTCAAACCGGCAGTGAAGTTTAATAGCGATGATTACGAGTCAAAGCAGGTGTTTTACACAAGCTTGGATGGCACCAAAGTGCCGATGATTATCACGCATAAAAAAGGTGTGCAGCTTGATGGCTCGAATCCAACCCTGCTGTACGGCTACGGCGGTTTTAACGTCAGCCTAACCCCACGCTTTAGCGTGTCGAACCTGGTGTGGATGGAAATGGGCGGTGTGTATGCCGTACCTAACCTGCGCGGTGGCGGTGAATACGGTAAAGACTGGCACAACGCCGGTATTCAACTGAAAAAGCAAAACGTGTTTGATGATTTTATTGCTGCGGGTGAATACTTAATTGCCAATAAATACACTTCGAATGCCAAACTTGCCATCAGTGGCGGTTCAAATGGTGGCTTGTTAGTGGGCGCCGTGATGACACAACGTCCTGATTTAATGAAAGTTGCCTTACCTGCGGTTGGGGTACTGGATATGCTGCGTTACCACACCTTCACTGCGGGTGCAGGCTGGGGTTATGACTATGGTACGGCCGAGCAAAGCAAAGAAATGTTCGCCTACTTAAAAGGCTATTCGCCAGTGCATAATGTTAAACCAGGTGTGGCTTACCCTGCGACCATGGTCACCACCGGCGACCACGACGACCGCGTGGTGCCAGCGCACAGCTTTAAGTTTGCCGCAGAGCTGCAAGCCAAAGCCGGTGGCAGCAACCCGCAGCTGATCCGCATCGAAACTAATGCCGGTCACGGTGCTGGTACGCCGGTGTCGAAATCTATTGAACAAGCAGCCGATGCATTTGGCTTTACCTTGCACAATATGGGCGTAAAAGCCTTACCTGCCAAGATGTAAGGTTCAGCAGCAGAGTGGCAAGCTTGTCGCCTGCGAACTCTGCTGGAAGTAACAACGAAGGGCCTGCTTGCAGGCCCTTTTTGTTCCCAAACAACCTGCTAAAACGCCGCGCGCTGGTTGCCGCAGCCACTTATTTTTGTTGCAAATACAGGCTAATGTTTTGGTA